>CAYWVG010000074.1:0-8241 GCA_964461645.1 uncultured Sulfurimonas sp.
GCAAAACGAACAAGTCCGTTTTACTACGCTAACGCTAAGTTTCCCTCGGCGGGAAACCCTCGCAACTTGTTGCTCTCTCGTTTTGTTTACAACGCCTCGCTTCCGAATTTCCTCACGAAACCTCAAGTTCCTTTTGCTCTATAAGTAGCTCCTCATCACATTTTGGACAATACTCATGCTCGCCTGCAATATATCCATGTTTTGGACATACTGAGAAGAGTGGAGTTACTGTGATGTATGGTAGTCTAAAGTTTGAAATTACATTTTTAACTAACTTTCTACACGCTTCAGTTGAGCTGATTCTCTCTTGCATATATAGATGCAAAACTGTCCCACCCGTATATTTACACTGCAAATCATCTTGAAGTGTAAGTGCTTCAAAAGGATCATTTGTCAAATCAACAGGGATTTGAGATGAGTTTGTGTAGTAGATATTTTTACCCATTCCAGCTTGAATGATTGAGTCGCCATATCTCTTCTTATCTTCTTTTGCAAATCTATAAGTAGTTCCCTCAGCAGGAGTAGCTTCAAGATTGTAAAGATTTCCTGTTTCTTCTTGAAACTCTACCATTTTATCTCTCATATGATTTAGTAATTTTGTGGCAAATTCTATGCCTCGCTCATCACTAACATCGTAAGCATCTGATGTGAAGTTTCTTATCATCTCATTGATGCCATTTACTCCTATAGTTGAGAAGTGGTTTTTAAATCCTGGTAGATATCTCTTCGTATATGGAAAAAGTCCTCTATCATACATCTCTTGGATAAATACTCTCTTCTTCTCTAGCGTGCTCTTTGCATGAATCATAAGCTCATCAACTCTAGCCATTAGAGCATCTTCATCGCCTTTATATAAAAAGCCAAGTCTAGCCATGTTAAGTGTTACAACTCCAATGCTTCCAGTCATCTCAGCACTTCCAAAGAGTCCGCCACCACGTTTTAGTAGCTCTCTTAGGTCAAGTTGCAACCTACAACACATACTTCTTACATGACCTGGTTTATAAGCCTCTTCATTCTCTACTAAATTTCCATCCGCATCTCTTTTATACTGAGAGCCTATGAAGTTTTGAAAGTATGAAGAGCCAATCTTAGCAGTGTTTTCAAAGAGTATATCTGTGTTTTCACCGTACCAATCAAAATCTTCTGTGATATTTACAGTAGGAATAGGAAAAGTAAAAGGTTGTCCAGTCTTATCTCCCTCGGTCATTATCTCATAGTAAGCTTTGTTGATTTGGTTCATCTCTGGTTGAAAGTACTTATATGTCATCTCATCAAGTGCATTACAACCTCTTCTTTTTGCCTCAACTTCAAGCTCACTATCTAAAAGATTTTTAAATAGATGAGACTGCTTTGAAGTTGGAGTTTGGTCCTTTAAATCTTCTGGGACTGTCCAGTCTATAGTTACGTTTGTAAAAGGAGATTGTCCCCAACGAGCTGGAACATTTAAGTTATATATAAAACTTCTAACTGCCTTTTTTACTTCTTTGTATGGAAGTTTGTCACGAAAAACATAGGGAGCGAGGTATGTGTCAAACGATGAAAACGCTTGAGCACCAGCCCACTCACTTTGAAGTATGCCAAGAAAGTTTGCCATCTGACCAAGAGCTTCACGAAAATGCTTAGGTGCATCACTTTCAACACGACCGCGAACTCCGTTAAAACCCTCATCTAGTAAAACTCTCAAACTCCAACCAGCACAGTAACCAGTCAAACAATCCAAATCATGGATATGATAATCACCATTACGATGAGCATATCCCTCTTCTTTAGAGTAGATTTTATCTAACCAGTAGTTTGCTATAACTTTTCCTGCAGTGTTGTTTACAAGTCCAGCATTGGAGTAACCAGTGTTAGAGTTTGCTTTTATACGCCAGTCACTCTTGTCTATATACTCTTCTATAGTTTGAGTTGAGTTTATATAAGTTGTATCTTCATCTAAAAGAGCATCTCTTTGCATCTTGTGCATATGTCTGTAAAGAATGAACGAACGCATAACTTCAAAGTATCTAGCTTTGTATAACTCTTTTTCTATAGTATCTTGGATGTCCTCAACTGCAACAGCTCTTTTACTTTTAAGTCTGTCTAGAACATTAAAAAAGATAGAACTATCATAGATAACTCTCTCACTTTTAAAAGCTTTTTTGATAGCATCTTCAATCTTGAAAGATAAAAATTCCGCTTGAGTACCATCTCTTTTTAAAATTGTCTCTACCATCGCCATAACTCTCCTTTTAGCTTTTATGAAGAGAAGTTTAGAGTAAGATGAGTTAAACATTGATGAGGAAATATGTCACTTTCATGTCACTAAAAGCTCTCTTTGCCTCTCTTAGGGTATAATTCATCCATGAAAGAAAAAACACAAAAGATATTAGATATTTGGCACAAGCACTTTAGCGATGAAGATAGACAATATAGTGAGTTTGAAGACTCAGATATTGAGTACTTTGTAGGATGTATGCTATATAACCACTTTAACTTCTCTTACGCACTCGATACTATGAAGACTATAGATTTGTCATATGATTTTTTAAGTTCATGTGGTGATGAGTATGATGATATAGCAAATATTATTAAGAGTATAGAGATAGAAGATGAAGAGCAAAAAATAGCATTTTTAAAAGAGTATATAAAAGCCTCACAAGCAAAATACAGTAGTGATGAACTCTATCTCTTAAACCGTTTAGCTTATCATGTCGATGGAGTCTTACAAAGATTTTTAGCTGGGCAAAAGGCTAAAGTGGTTGAGTTTGTTAACCCTCTAATGAGATGAAAAAGTATCTTATAACCTCAAGAGAGTTCTATACAGACACACCAGCTGTTTTTCGCTGCATCTTACATGAGCAATTTGCAAAGCACTTGCCAGATTATGCACTCTATAGAGATAAAACAAATCCAAACTATGAGGTTCAAGCAGAGCACTTTGTAGAGGTTTGTAAAGGCTTTAATATAAAAAGCTTTATCCATAGGGATGCAAAGCTCGCAAAAGAGTTAAATGCTACTGGGGTACATCTAACTTCTACTCAAGCTAAGGAGATAGAGTTTGCAAAAGAGTTAGGGCTTGAAGTTATCATAAGTACACATACTATAGATGAAGTTCTAACCGCACAGCAAAGAGGTGCAGATGCAGTGACTTTTAGCCCAATCTTTGCCTCTCCAAATAAGGGTGAGCCAAAAGGTATAGAAGAGCTAGAGAAACTCTTAACTATGTGTGAGATAAAAATTTTTGCCCTTGGTGGGATAGTAAGTAGCGAGCAAATAGGGCTGATTAAAAAGACAAAAGCGTATGGTTTTGCTTCTATTCGTTACTTCTATTAGTGCTTTAATCATAAAGTAACTATTAGTTGATATAATGATTCTAAGGTTCAAGAAAGATTCACACTTATTTCTGAACAAAACAAACAAAGGAGTCAGAAATGGCTAAAGAATTATCAAAAAAAGATGTAAAAAAAGTTGTTGCTAAAGCGACTAAAAAAGCAGTAGAGAAAGAAGTTATTAAGAAAAAAGACGCAAAATCAGTTGCAAAGTCAGTTACTAAAAGCGTAGTTAAGAAGAAACCAGCAGATAAGAAAGAAGTAAAAAAAATCGTAAAGAAAATTTTAAAAAAATAGTCTAAGATAGACTCCCTGCTAGATATCCGCTGGCAAATGACCATTGGAGATTGTAACCTCCACATGGTCCATCGAGATTCATAAGTTCTCCACAAAAATACAAACCACCAATAAGTCGACTTTGCATACTCTTAGGGTTTATCTCTTTTAAGTTAATTCCACCTCTTGTTATCATCGCTCTCTCAAATCCATCGTGACCTATTATAGTTAGAGGAGTAGATGCTAATGTTTGTATGAGTTTGTCCTTTTGTTTGCCTGAAATATCTCTTAGTCTGGCATCTTCTTTTATAGATGCAAGCACGCACATCTCACGAGAGAGAGCATCTGGGAGTAGGGTTCTTACAATGTTTAATACACTTATGTCAGGGTCTTTACTAGCTTCATCTTTTATATGCTTTAGTATCTCATCTTCATTCATCCCTTTTGTAAGATTTACTAAGATGGGGACTTCTTTATACTGATCTATAAGCGGCGTTATCTCTCTTGCAAAATCTAGGACAACGGGGCCTCTAATGCCTCTGTTTGTAAAGATAAGATCACCTTTAGCTTTTAACTTTTTATGCTTTTTCATATCAACTCTAAGCTGGGCTTTTGCTATGGTGTCAGCACGACAATTTTTCACCCAACTCTCTTTAGTGTGGAGTGGCATCATCGCAGGAAATAGGGCACTATTTGTGTGACCGAGCTTTGAAGCTAGAGTATAGCCATCACCAGTAGCTCCAAGCATCGGATAACCCAAACCACCAGTTGCTAATATAACATTTGAACATCTAAAGCTATCAGATGAGGTTTCAAGTCCGCAAATAATTCCATCACAAGTAAGTAAGTTAGTGACTTTTTGTGAGCATAAAATCTCAACTCTAAGTCTTTGCATTTCATCTAGAAGACTTGAGATGATAGTGCTAGAGCTGTGAGAAGTTGGAAAAACTCTAAATCCATCAGGTGCATGAGTCTCAACTCCGATATCTTTAAAAAAATCCATAAGCTTTTTATAGTCAAACTCTCTTAGTGCATCTTGCATAAAACGACCATCTCGGCCAAACTTTGACATAAATTCTTGTGGCTCTAGAGTGTTTGTAAGGTTGCATCTTCCTCCGCCAGTAGCTTTGAGTTTTGCGCCTACTTGAGAGAGTTTTTCTAAGAGTAAAACACTTCTGTTGTCTCGTGCAGCTCGTATGGCAGCAATCATCCCAGCCGCCCCTGCACCAACAACAACAAGATCATAGTGTTTTATCAAAGTAAATCCCTTTATACAGAAGTTTTAAAAAAAAGCTAATTGTATAATAATTCAGGATATTTGTCTTAAATAGATGGTAACAAATGTTACAATTAGGCTTTTATTTTAAAAAGGCTAGTTATGAGAAGTTTTATTTTGAGTTTTTTTGCTCTTTTTATATTTAGTGGATGTTTTACAAGTTCTTTGAGCCTTAGTAAAGAAAAAGAGCTTGTTCTAAAATACGGTACAGAGTATTTGCATTTATCTAACGAAGTAGTAAGTTTAGAACTTTTAAACTTTAAAGATCTCTATGTGAATAGATATAAACTTAAAGATGAAAAAGGTGAAACTCTTTTTTATGAAACTGCTAAGACCGATATGAAATTTGAGTTTAATTTTGGTGGCTTATACACTGTGATGTATGTTTTTGATAATTCACAAAAGTATGAGAGTGTTTATGAAAATAACAATCTCTATCTCGCTCAAATAAAACTAAAAAATGCCTCTTATATAAATGTTATCATTCAATCTAGTGACTCTCAAAACTATTCATTTGCATATGGCTTCTCAAATACAGAGTTTTTAAAAATAGCAAACACTCTTATAGAAGATGAAAACTTAAAACTCAAAAAGTTAAAACAAGATACTACAACTTTTCATCCATCAGACAAACCCGCTAGTAACTGGAGTGATGAAGTAGTATTTTTTACACCACTTATAGCTCCATATAGGGCTTTAAACTCAAAGTGAAAGTTCCTAATATAAGCAGACAAAAGTGTTACAAGTGCTACAGACCATCAAGTTCATGTATGTGTGGCGAAGTTAACAAGATAGCCACTAAAACAAAGTTTGTTCTACTAATGCATCCAAAAGAGTTTAAAAAAGTTAAAAATGGAACAGGGCATCTGACTCATTTATCACTAGAAAATTCTGAGCTATTTATAGGGATAGATTTTACAAAACATAAAAGAATTAATGAAATTATAGACTCTTATGAGAGTTATATTTTATACCCTTCAAAGGATGCTATAAACATAAGTAAAGAGCTTCCAAAGTCACAAAAAGAGATGGCGATATTTCTCATTGATTCCACTTGGAACTGCTCTCTTAAAATGATAAGAGAGTCTAAAAATTTACAAGCTTTAAAACATATGAGCTTTAATGCGGTAAAACTATCTGAATTTGAGATAAAGAAGCAACCATCAGATTTTTGTTTATCCACTATAGAGTCCGTTTTGTCTGTTTTAGAATTACTAGCTAAACATAATAAAGAGGAGATAGTTAGTGATAGTTTAGTTCAGTTTTTGAATCCTTTTAGAAAGATGGTAGAGTATCAACAACAAAAATTATCTAACCCTCTTAGCAGTGCTGTGAGGTTTAAAAAGAGGCAGGAGAGTGGATGCAGATAGAGACTTATCTTTTTAGAGCTGGAGTGTGGAACAAGGAGTTAGATGCCTCGTTAGACTCTTCAAATACTCTTATTATTTTGTTTGGTAGTATAAATATTTTAAATGTTAAAGATGGTATAGATGATGTTATAGAAAATTATCCAACATCAACAATCGTAGGAAGTTCAACTTCTGGAGAGATATATAATAATGAGATATTTCACGACTCTCTTAGTGTTAGTGTTATAAAATTTTCTAAGAGCAGATTCAAAGTTTTACTAAGCGAGATAAGTGAACAAAACTCTTTTGAAGTTGGAAAGAAGATAGTAGATGAACTAAGAGAGAAGGATCTAAAGTGCATCTTTGTACTAAGTAGCGTTGTTAATGTAAATGGCTCAGAACTCACAAAAGGACTCTCTTTTAATGCTCCTTCTGAATGCGTCATTACTGGTGGTCTGGCGGGAGATGGAGTTGAGTTTAATAAAACTTGGATTTTATTAAACTCAAAACTTATGAGAAAACAGATAGTTGCAGTTGGTTTATATGGTAGTTCATTTAGGGTTGAATCTGGTTGTAGATGTGGTTGGTCTAGATTTGGACTTGATAGAAGAGTAACTTCATCACATGAAAATATCCTCTACTCTTTAGATAACAAACCAGCACTTCAACTTTATAAAAGATACTTGGGATCTTACGCAGATGAGCTTCCAGCTTCAGGACTATACTTTCCTCTTATGCTATTAGAAGAGGGTAGTAAGAAACCAACATTAAGGGCTATAAAAGCCATAGATGAAGAAAAAAATTCTATAACTCTTGCTGGCAGTATCCCACAAGGAAGCATAGTAACTTTTGCAAAAGCTAATCTGGATGAGCTCGTAGATGGTGCACAAGAGGCAGCAGAGTCTTTGTTGACATCTTACAATAAAAGACAAAAAGCTCTATGTATAGCTATAAATTGTGTGGCAAGGAAGATAGTTTTAAAGCAAGAAGCAGAAGATGAGATAGAAGTAGTTCATAATATATTAGGTGAGAATGTATCGCTTGTGGGATTCTATTCTTATGGAGAGATATCAAATATTTCAGAAGGTGGTTGTGACTTTCATAACCAGTCTATGACGCTAATGTTATTATATGAAGAAGAATATTAATATGACTGAAGATAAATTACTAAGTAGACAACTTAAAAAAGCTGGTATAAACTCTTTTGAATCAATCACTAAAGAGAAGTTCGAAAATCTTTTAAAGTATGTGGAGCAGTCTTATACAGATCATAGTGATACAAGACGCATTATAGAGCGCTCACTTGATATTGCATCACAAGAGATGAGAGAAGTTGTAGATGATTTAGAACAAGCACATAAAGAGGTTGATAAAAAAAATAAATTAATGTTCCAGCAGTCACGTTTGGCTCAGATGGGTGAGATGATAAGTATGATAGCCCATCAGTGGAGACAACCGCTAAACATGATAAGCGTGACAACAGCGTCTATAGAATTTGATTTAATGTTTAACAAGTTTGATAAAAATAAACTAATGCAATCTACGAGTAAAATAGCTAGCTACTCACAGCATCTAAGTGATACGATAGATGATTTTAGAAACTTTTTTAAGCCAAATAAAGAGAAGCAAAAGACTAGCTTTTGTGAAGAAGTTAAAGTAGTTCTTAGCATTATAGAAGAATCAATCTCATCTAAAAATATTACTATAATAAAAGAGTTAAATTGCAGAAGTGAGTTCAATGTATATTCTAATGAGTTAAAGCATGTTATCATCAACCTGATCAAAAATGCAGAAGATGTCTTGGTTGAAAACAATGTAAAAGATGCTTATATAAAGATAAAAACATATAGAGCAGAGGATAAAAGAGTTTTAGAGATAAGTGATAATGGTGGTGGGATAGCAAAAGAAAATCTAGAAAATATATTTGATCCATACTTCTCCACAAAGCTAAAAAGGAGTGGAACAGGCTTAGGACTTTATATGAGTAAAATCATTATAGAAGAGCATTGTAATGGTGAGTTAAGTGTTA
>CAYWVG010000075.1:0-8205 GCA_964461645.1 uncultured Sulfurimonas sp.
GTATCAACAGAAATAGCATCTGTAACAGAAAGAAGTGAGATATTGTAAACACCATCTGCTTCTATATTTGTGCTTGTAAAGATTTCACCATTTGATGCAGTAGCTTTATCTGAAACTGTGTACTTGATACCAAAAGAGTTATCAGTTGTGTTTGCACTACCTACATTTGTGTCATATTTGATATAAATTTTATTTATAGCTGTATTATCAAGTTTATAATAATCACCATCTACTGTAGAATGACTTGTTAATGCTTCTAGTGTTGTTCCACTATCATTACTATAATAAAGTGTGAAGTCTTTCCCCGTCACATCCGCTTTATTTATCCAAAGAGCATCAAGAGTTTCATTCGTATCTCCATTTTTATGCTTTATTGCAAAACTTACTTGACTTGCCACATCTTCTACAACATTTGCACTAGATGTAACAGTAGCTTCCACAAGTGGTTTCACAAGAATACTTACATCTTTTTCAAAAGTTTTACTATCTCCATCATCTTCTGTTGTGATATGTTTTACTTTAAAAGCAAAATCCCCGCTAAAGTTTTTAGGAGTTTGTATAACAATATCATCTATCTTATCAACATCAAAACTCCACTCTCTTGCAGCTGCACTTTTTCCGTTGAAAGATACTCCTGCTGCATCTTGAACGCTAAATCCCGTTGCAAGACCTGTAATAACTATACTTAACTTCTCAGAATCACCATCATAAGAAGCAACCCCTGACTCTTTGTAAAGGTCTTTAAAAGATATGGTCGCACCACTTCTTGTATTTGAGTTATCTTCTATAACTACATCACTATAGATGTTTTTACTAGTATCTGCATTTACAGCTTCACTTGAATCTAGCTTTTTAAAGTCATCATGAACAGGAATATCTGCTACACCTGTAACTACAACATTGATAATTTTAGGTGCTGTTGTACTTGAATAACTTGTTCCATCTCTTGTAAACGCAGTTACATCAAAGTTATAATCTTCGTTGCTGTTGTGTGGTGGTATAAACTTTAGTGGGGCAGTGTTTTTAAAATCTTCTATATTTATCTTCCAAGTGCCATCAGCATTGTTTTGTAAAACAGTTACATTTACATTTGATCCACTAACTACTCCATCTTTATCTATAGTAACAGTTCCATTAGTATCGCTATAATATATCGCCCCACCATCAGGTATCTTGTCTATCATCGCAGTTACAGTTTCTCTTCCACTTGTGTCAGTTGTTGTCGCTGTTATACTTAGATTTATTCCATTTTGAGGGTTTGTTATATCTCCAGAATTCGAGTCTTTACTCGTGTTCCCATTTGCCCTTCCTGCATCTTCAAACCCTGTAGCTTGTGCAGCGTTTAATGCTTCAATGCCATTTGCTACATTCTTTATATTTATGATAAGATAATCAGGAGAAGATATAGCTGTATCTTGATCAGCAGGTAACCCTGTTTCACAGTCAACAGTAATAACTTGCATCGCTATCTTTATCTCTCCCGCAAAAAAGTTTGTAGGTTTTACTTCTAGCTTTGAGATATATTCAAAAGGGATAGTTACTCCAACATTTACATCTGTAACTGTAAGTTCATGCTCAGTTGTTCCATCATAGTATTTAAAACTAAAACCTACTGGCACACCACTTAGTTTTACAGTTGTTATCTCAGATGCAAAAGGATTTGTTGTATTTCCTCTATCGTCTTCATTTGTAACATTTAACCCATTAAGAGCGATGTAGCCATAAGAAGAACTCTCATTTATTTCTCCATAATTTTTATCGCCTTGAGTTATGACATCATAGTGTGAGTCACCATTTGTGTCAGTAGTTTTATTCTCAGCTACTGGTGTGACTTTAACAGTTACACTATCGTTTATTGTTGTAGTGCCATCACTTCTTGTAACTGTATAACTAAATACTGCATCATCTCCACAATAGTGTTTACTTGGCGTAAAAGTCACTGTTCCATCACCATTGTTTGTAACTTTACCTACAACTTCACCATCACTAGTTCTTGTAATGTCTATAGATTCGTTAGTTTTTAGAGTTTTTTCAGAAGTTGATGATGTATCTTTGATTTTTACATCTCCACCAATATCATTAATATAAATAACTTTTGAAGTATCTTCTATAGTTGTAGTTGTAATATTTGGATCAAAACCAGCTTCAATCATCAAGAAAGGCTGAGTAGCACTATTTGAGATATCTCCATCAGTATCTACAATTTTGTAAGTAAACTTATCTTCTGTAAAATCATCTATAGATACTCCTGTAGCATCAAGCTCCCAAGTTCCATCTCTGTTTACTGTTAAATCTCCTAAAGTAGTACCATTGATAGTATGAGTAGGATTTGCATCATCAAACTCATGAGTAGTTCCATTGTAAGTAAACTCTTTAAGCTCTTTACCTTTTACTAAACCATCTCTTCCTGGTATATCATTTGTTAAAAGTTGTCCAGTTACAATAGTTGAATTACCCTCTTTAAGAATTACTCTAGCATCATCAACTGCTACTGGGACATCATTTGTCTCAACTGGATCTACTCTTTGAGTGTTTAACAATCCTGCATCTAAACTCTCTTCAAACTCTATGTTACCTCTAAAGATAGGCTCTTTTACACCATCATTCCACTCTGCTTTTCTAAGATCACTAACAATGTCTGTGCTGTCTGCATCACGTGCAGAATATAAAGATGCTGAATCTTTACTCACTGCAACTTTGTTATTTTCAGATCTGTCACTTTCAATGACAAGAGGTTCTTGTACAAATGGCTTGTCGTTGTTGGCGTTTTCTTCTGTTTGCGTCTCTAAGCTGTTTAACGCGAGTGCTTCGTTTAGCGCGTCAGGTTCAAACGCAAACTCTTCACTGTTTAAACCTTCATTTAACAGAGTTGCATCTAGTAGTTGTTCCTCTGTAAGGTTCAGCACTAAAGCTCTAGTAGAATCCCTTGGTACTATAGATATGGTTGAATCAGATGGATTCTGTACATCTGGTACTACGCTCTCTCCTTCATAAACCTCATCTCCACTCTCTAACTCTCTTAGATTCCCTTTTGCATCTTTTGCATAAAACTTACCCTTTGCAGTGTCGATCATCGCAATAACTTGAGCCATAATTTTTCCTCATTTTTGATTTTAATATTTTATATGTATTTGTTTTTTTTAACTATCACACTTTAGAGTGATGTGGTTTAGTTTGATTTTTAAACAAAAGAGAGAGTGAAAGCCTATTTTTCACGCTTAGTTTTTCATAAATATTTTTTATATGTGACTTAACCGTGTTAATGGATATATCTAGATGCTCTGAAATATCATTGTTACTAAAGCCATCTTTTACAAGTAGTGCTATGTCTAACTCTCTTGATGTGAGTAGTTTCATAAGATGTTCTGGTGCAGTTTTTTCTTTAGAGAACCCTCTAATGAGCAAGGTTGTAAACTCTGGATATACCCAAATCATTTGCTTAGATATAGTCTCTAAAGCAGAATCAAGAAAAGTTTTACTCATTAGTGTGTTGCCATAACCATGAACACCTAGTTGTAGTGCGCACTTCCCTTTTTCAAAGTCAGGGGTTCTATCTAGTAGTAGCATCTTTATGTTGTGTTTTTGAGCATTATTTATAAGACTAGAGAGTTCTTTATAGCAAGATGCATAGTCCAAAACGAGCATTGTATTTTTATGTAGATGGAGCTTATCTATCTCTTCTATGATTTGGCTCTTAAAAAGAGTGATTTTATTTTGCCAATCACACAAAAGCAACAGATCTTTGCTATAGAGCATAACTTTCATTTTACCTGTCTCCAAGTTACTTCTTTGATATTACCATGCATGCATTGTATGTTTTAGAAGTATCTCAAAAGTATCAATACGCTTTTAATCTTCTATTGGATAGAATTTGCATATTGAAAACTCACAGGATTTTGGCTTGCTTGATGTTAAAACACTTTTTGTAGTAAGTACAGTTATTTTAGCGATTGTCTCAACCATAATGGTATTTAGCTATTTAAAAAACAAACAAAATAGCGCTTTAAAATATCTCACACTTTTTATAGCTATACATTTCATTGGTTTTATAGGTTTTATATTAAGAAATCAAATTCCAGATTTTATATCCATCATCGTAGCAAACACTCTTTTTGCTGTAGGAACACTTTGTTTATACCTAGCCATCAAAGCCATCACAGGCATAAATCCGATTTGGCACAACAGATATTTTATCCCTGTTCTTATGTTTTTTATCGGCTTTATTATCTTCACTTATATCGAGTATGATATTAGAGCTAGAATCTTTATTTATTATTTCTTTTGCTTTATCTATACTGCATCTATTGCTTGGATTTTATGGTCAAACATTTCAGAGAGATTTAGGATTTTTGATAGAGCATCTGCACTGTTTTTTACTATCTTAGCTATCGTTTTTTTAGGAGTTGTTTTTCAAGCAAGTTTTTTAAGGATTCAAGCTTACTACTTTAGCAATTCAAATACTTTTATGATTTTGTCTATTTTTATTATAAATTTACTTAGTTTTTGGACTCTTGGCGCTATAAAGTATAGAGTTAAAAACTAGCTTTATACCCTTCATTAAATACATTTACAATCAAATCTTGAGGTGTTTTTTTTCTCAATCTCTTAACCATATTTTTTAAACTATTTATACTTACACTCTCTTCAAAATCCCACACATATTCAAAAATTTCATCATATGTAAAGACTCTGTTTTTTCGAGAAAAAAGAAGCTCTAAGAAGATTCTCTCTTTACTTGTAAGTTTTATGAGTGAGTTAAAGTGTCTTAGCTCTTTTAGCTCTATATCCCACCAATAATTTTGAGCAAAATCTATCTTTTTAATCGCTAAAACATTATACTTTGAGAGTTCGCTTATAGTTAATTCTAATGCATCTTTTAACTCTTTTCTACTTATCGGTTTTACAAGATACTTTGTAAGTTTTAAAGATGCGGCATCTAACAAAAAAGATTTTTTTGTATGTGCTGTAAGCATTATAGCCTTAGTTTTATAATCACTTTCTCTTATCATTTTAAGTAGTTCTAAGCCATTTATCTTAGGTATGTTTATATCTATAATCATAATATCTGGTTTTTTTTCTTTATAAAGCGTATATGCCTTTTCTCCATCATCAGCCTCATAAACTTCACAAAAAAGTGTTTTAAGATAACTTACATAATTGACTCGAGTGGCTTCTTCATCTTCGATAAATAATATCTTGTATGGGTATAAACTCTGCATAACTACTCTTTTACATTTGGGATTTGGATTGTAAAATAAGCACCGTTTAGTCTGTTTTGGACGCTTAGCCTACCATTAAACCCATTTTCAATAATCATCTTTGCCATATATAGACCCAAACCTGTTCCTTGTGTTTTGTGTTTTGTTGTAAAATATGGCTCAAATATCTTCTCTTGCATCTCTTCATCAATGCCTTTTGCATTATCACCTATACTTATAAATATTTCACCTTTTTTTTCATAAGCTTGTATAAAAATTTCTGGCAATTCTATCCTCATCGACACTAAAGCTTCTATCGCATTGTTTAAAAGAGTCAATATGACTTGTTGCATCTCTTCTAAGTAACTATCACTTTTTAAACCATCTTGTATATCTAAACTTACTTTTATATGGTTAGTTTTAATCAGCCCTTTTACAATATCATAAGATTTCTCTATAGCCTTTACTATCTCAAATGTACTTTTATTTTTATTTGGATGAAAATAGTTTCTAAAGTCATCTATAGTCTTTGACATATAAGCAGTTAGCGACTCTATCTCCAAAAGTTTATCTTCTATGTTTAGCTCTTTTAAGTCATGTTCACTAAGAGCTAAATCTATCAAAAGAACATAAGAGTTTATCTGTGCGAGTGGTTGCCTCCACTGATGGGCAATGTTTTCAATCATCTCTCCCATCTGAGCTAGTTTACTTTGATGCATAAGCATAGTTTGGTGTTTTGTGCTTTTGTCTATCTCTTCTTTTATCTTACTTTCTAAGGAATTGTTCAACTCTTCTAGTTCAAGTTTTGCATCTCTTAATCTATGCTCATTTTTACGCTGATTTGTTATGTCATAGCCGATGTTAATAATCTCACCACTTGGAAGTTTCACATTTGCCCACATTACAATAAGCGAATTTCCATCTTTTGTTTGAGGATGCCACTCATTAAAAACTCCATAGTTTTGATTTGAAAAAGATGCTAAGACTTCTTGATATTTTTTAGGATTTTTATAAAATAGTTTCAGAGGATCGCTAGAGCTTTCAATCTCTGCAAAACTCCAGCCAAAAACTTTTTGGCACTCTTTATTCCATAATGTCACATTAGTATTTTGATCAAAAGCATTTAGCAATATAGGAGCGATATCAAAAAGTGTCCTCAACTTCTCTTCACTCTCTTTTAGCTGTTTACGGACCAAATCTTTGCTTCTTATCTCTTGTTTTAATTTTAGATTCCAGTAAATAAATGCACTTGTTAAGACTAAAGTAAAAAAGATTAACTGTATAAGTGTTGTATTATCCATTTTTATTTGATATTTGATATTGTTCCAACTGCTCAAGATATCTTCTTTTGTTTTAGCATCTATAGATAAAATAGCTAACTCTAAAATCTCATGAAGTATCGGCTCATCATTTCTTGATGCTATGCTTAACTGAAACTCTTCAGGGAACTGCCCTGTGATGCTTATGCTGTCACCCATGCCATTTTTTTGTATCATATGATTGATGACCATAGGGTTATCTAAAAACCCAAAAAATTTCTCCTGATCCACATAAGCTAAACCATCTTGCAAAGATTCAACTTCAACTATATCTATCTCTGGATATTTCGCTTTTAGTAGTTCGTATGTAGAGTAGTTTTTTACTATTGCTAAAGATTTGTCATTTATGTGCTTAAGACTGTTTGAAAAGGCGATTCCTGTTTTTGTAGCTACTACTAAAGGAGTTGTGATATATGGAGTAGTAAAGTTGAAATACTCCTGCCTTAGAGGTGTGGCTTGAGTAAGTGATAAGATATCACACTCTCTATTTTGAGCTTTTGTGAGAGATTGTGACCATGACTCTGTTTCAACTAACTCTATTGGAGTCTCTATCTTTTGAGAGATAAGTTTTATAAAATCAGCTGAGATTCCTATATGCTTTTCATTTTCAATCTTCTCAAGTGGCATCCAGTTTGGATCTACACACATTTTGATGACTTTTTTCTCTTTAAGATAGTCCTTTTGCTCTTTTGTTAAGTTAAAATCATTTGAATGAGTTTCTTTTGCAAAGCTATTGAGTTCTTGCGCTACAGTGCTATTTATAGAGAGTAAAAATATCACTAATAAAAGTTTAAAGATGTCTATTTGCATAGTTTATAGTACCAATTTCAAAGATTTATTTTCCTATCTTTCCAAGATTTAAATCTCATAAATTAAGAGTTTAAGCCTTTTGTGAGAGAGCTTAGAAGCTCTTAAGTAGATACTATCTCTTTCACAATTTTATCTATTTAAAATAAGATTATATGATATTTTTACTTTTACTTCTCTTTTAAAAATTACACTTTAAAAACAGAAATTTTGATATAATGCCAAGTATGGGGCTGACCTGGTTTCGACGGGATCAAGTAGCTTTTAACTGCATGTCGGACTGAGCATTTCCGTTACGCGGCTCAAACTTGCTTAAACGCAAACAATACAAATTACCGCCCAGCTTTAGCAGTAGCTTAAGTTTTACCCCCTCGCAAGAGGACGGGCTGCTTCACCTATGGACTCTAGATAAATAGGACTCGAAGTATAACCCTTATGTAGATATATTTTACGTCTGCCTCGTGCGTAAAATGAACCCTAGAGGCTCGTCTTGTGTAGCTTTGCAAGCTGTGCGAAGCAAGATTAAACCCAATCAACTTTACTAAACATGTAGACGTTAGGAGTAGCGTGGTTTCGGACTGGAGTTCGATTCTCCACAGCTCCACCAATCAACAATTTATACTATCTTACATTTAAAAGCTCTCACAAAAGTTTTACGACTACCTTCATACTTTAAGATACAAGCTCTATTGCCATTTGGCACCTTTTATTTAAGCGTTTTGATTCCAATACAAATAAGTTTAGATATAGAATTAGGAGATTATTTTAGTGCCACAAAAGCGACACTAAAATTTTTAAAAAAAGTTAAAAGTTTTACTTTTTGGAGTTTAATCTTGAGAAGTACTCTTGCGGATATTTACACACAGGACAAGCTTTTGGAG
>CAYWVG010000076.1:0-8204 GCA_964461645.1 uncultured Sulfurimonas sp.
TGCATCGACTGAGATGCATCTAAGATAAGCGCTATCTCATAACCATCTTTTGGCTCTAACTCATAAGGCTCATCTTTTATAGGCGACATCAGAGCGATGATGAGCATAACGATGCCAAGCCACTTTAGAAAAAAAAGTATCTTTGAAGCTGAGACAGAATCCTGCATAAAATCTTTTGTATGAGGAAAATATATAGATGATGCTCTTTGTTT
This sequence comes from uncultured Sulfurimonas sp., assembly GCA_964461645.1. GTDB lineage: Bacteria > Campylobacterota > Campylobacteria > Campylobacterales > Sulfurimonadaceae > Sulfurimonas. The sequence continues at coordinate 213 of CAYWVG010000076.1, forward strand.
ACAAAAAATGGCACAAACTATAAAAAAAACAACTAAAAGTGCAAAGATAGGATACTCAAAATAGATGCCCTCAAACATCAATCATACCTCGATATAACTCTATATAGCTCTTAACTTCATCATCAAAAGGCTCTACCTCTTTTTTATACTTATATGGTTCTAATCTTTTAGTTAGGTTTTCATACATCTCAAAATGTCTAGGTGAATCATCTCTAAATGCAAGCCCATAAAAAGTGATAGCATAAGCTGCCTCTTTTGTTTTGCTTAAGTTTTGCAGAGTCATCAGCTTATAATGCTCTGCCCTTTTATTGTAAGTATTTTTGCTTTTTATGTATCTTACAAGTAGATAAATAAGTGCTAAAACTACTAAAGTAGTGATAAAGATAGTCCCTAAGAGATAAAAAAGTGAGTACTCATCTATCTCTACTATGGTCTTAATATCATGAAGTTCTATATCTTGCATCTATCTACCCTCAAAGAGTCTGCGAAGCTCAACACTTGCGCTCTTATGTGTATAAACTTTAGTAAATCTCACTCGATGTTTTTTTAAAGTATCAAAGAGTTTATGGTCATGTGCAGCTACTTTTTTTGCATAAGATTCTACACTTGATGCGTTAAAGTCTCCCTCCAAAGTGGCTCCACTTTGTGGATCAACTAGAGATGCGAAACCCATCTTAGGGGGATGCTCTTCTAGTATATCCCTAACTATAATGGCTATAACTTCATGTTTTTTGGCTAAAACATTAAAGTCAGGAACCTCAAAAAAATCTCCTACGATTATGATAAGTGATCTTCTTTTTAGCCTTTTATAAAGAGTATCGGCTATAACTTTAAAATCGAGCTTTTGGTTTAGTGCTTCAAAGTCAAGGATCTCTTGTGTGGTTTTTTGAACCTGATGGAGTTTTTTGCTAGGTTTTGAGCTTGAGATTAGTTTGTCTGTAAAGATATATGAGCTTAGCAAGTCGCCATTTTTTAGAGTTGAGTAACCCAAGAGTGCGTTTACCTCAGCGATGCTATCTTGCTTAAATTTTTTTGAACCAAAGTGTACACTTCCATTTAGTACTGAGACTAAAACAACATTTAGCTCTCTCTCTTCACGAAAAACTTTTATATATGGACGCTGCATCTTAGCTGTGATATTCCAGTCGATATGGCGAATATCATCTCCCGCCATATACTCACGAAGCTCTATAAAGTCATAGCCCTCACCATGAAATATAGATGGATTGTTTCCTATCATCTCGCTATAGACTTGACGTCTAGCTCGAACTAAAATCTTTTGTAGTTTACTCAAAACTCAAGCCTTAAGGAATAGCTACAGTCTCTAAGACTTTTTGAATAATCTCATCAGTTGTAATGCCCTCAGCCTCGGCTTCATAAGAGAGTACGATGCGGTGACGCATAACTTCTTTTGCTATATATGCAACATCAACAGGCGTAACAAACTCTTTTGCTCGCAGAAATGCCATAGCTTTTACAGCTTTAAACATATCGATGCTAACACGAGGAGATGCTCCAAACTGTATATAGTCTTGAAGCTCTTCGAGTCCATACTCTTTAGGATTTCTCGTAGCACTAACAAGCTCGATAATATACTTCTCAACTTCTTCATCTATGTGAACGCTTTTTATCGACTCTTTTAACTCTTCAAGCTCACTTGCATCTATAACTGCGGAAATCTTCTCAAAAGCACCGCTAGAGATGCGCCTTGCAATCTCAAGCTCTTCTTCTTTAGTGTTATAGTCAACCACAATCTTAAGCATAAATCTATCTAGTTGAGCTTCTGGGAGTTGATAAACACCCTCTTGTTCTACTGGGTTTTGAGTAGCCATAACAAAGAAAGGGAGATCTAGTTTAAAGGTAGCATCACCAAGTGTTACTTGCTTCTCTTGCATCACTTCAAGTAGAGCTGACTGAACCTTTGCAGGAGCGCGGTTTATCTCATCTGCTAGTAAAAGGTTTGTAAAGATTGGACCTTTTTTGATTTTGAAGTTATTGTTTTGTGGATCATAAATCTCAGCACCGAGTATATCTGATGGAAGTAGGTCTGGAGTAAATTGAACTCTTTTAAAATTTAGTCCAAGTGAAGATGCTAGTGCATTTACTGTTGTAGTTTTTGCAAGTCCAGGAACGCCTTCTATAAGGATATGTCCATCACACAAAAGTGCGATAAGCATGCCGTCTATCATCCTCTCTTGCCCTACAACTACTTTAGAGACTTCTTGTTTTATCTTTTGTATCTTGCCAACCATATTAAAACAACCTTGTGTTAAATGTTTTGAGAAGTATATCTAAGCGTGGTTAATAGTTTTCTACTAAGTTGTATGGATTAGTCAAGACTAAGATTAATCCCTATAACATCGTTAATACCCTGTGATTTTATATCTTGTTCTAGATGAATTGCTGCATTTTTGTAGACGCTATCTTGTGAGCCGTTATATCTCTCTTTTAAGATAATTGACTTGCCGCCAATTCTTTGATTATTATCATAAACACTGATATCTAAACCAATTACTGCTATTTGCATAGAGCCTTGTCTATTTAAATTGTCAGTAGTTTTAGCTTCTATCTTTACTGCATTTTTTGAGTTTGTTACATTAAAGCCATTTTGGGCAAGATAATTCTCAATACTTTTTGTAAACCTTAAAGAATTAGCATCTCCAGTTACATAAAACTTCAAGCTCTTTGCTTCTTTTAAAAACTCTTGCTGCTTCATTTCTATAAAATCCAAGCTCTTCTTTTTGTCAAAACTCTTATCTAACTCTGAGATTATAAGAACATTTGGTAACAAGTCACTAGCTTTAAGAGATAGCTCTTTTTTCGCGTTATACCTAGTTAATGCGTCTGTACCTTTTAGCGAATCGTACTTTTGTGATATTGCTTTTTTTTGAGTCTCTAGATTTTGTTTAAGCCCATTTACAAATTTCACTTTATCACTTTGTACCATCACTGCAAATTCTCTATAACTAACCTTATGAGACTTTATGACCTCATAGTTGTTTATGCTAATCTTGGAGATACCTGACTTTATCTGATTTTTAACACTAGAATTTACAAATCCACCACGAACCTCTTCATTTGACTCATAAGAAGATTCTATGGTGGTTCCAAGTTTTGAAACCATATCACTAAGAGCCGCCTTTATAGCACTCTCTCTATCTTGTGCTATTGCCATTCCATACATAAATCCACTGTTCTCACTAGGAAGTGGAGCATTTATCCAATCTGGTAGTGGTTTTACTTGTGATGGTGGAGTGGAAGATCCTATACATCCACTAAAAAACATTAAAGTAGATAAAAAAATCAATATAGCTTTTGTGTTTTTACATAGCATTCATTTGCCTTTTTGCTCTCTCTCTTTTCTCAATCGAATTATTGATTCTTATAATAGCTAAGTTTATCTCTTCAATAGGCTTCATTGTTAAGTTATCAGCCAAAGTATATGCTTTTTTTGCATCATTAAGTTTTCCCTCTGCTTCTTGCACCACACCATAAACGTATGCAACTACATAAGATCTGCCATCAAGCTCATCTAAGAGTTCTTGAAGTATCGACTCTGCTCTATCCATACGACCAGCCTTAATAAACTCTAGTGAGTTTTCAAAAGCTTGCTTTTGTTTACTTGTTACATTATCAAGCTCTATCGTATCAAGCAGTGCTACTTCAAAATATATGTAATTTGGAGTTAGTTTATATACAAACTCACTAGCTATTGCTGTCGTTAATCTATTTAGAGCTTGACCTTTTGAGAGAATCTCACTCGACCCGCCAATACCAAAATAGCCGCCCGTAGGTTTACAAGAATCAGCTGCATACTCTTTGTTTAAAGTGTCTCCATATATTAAAGAGCCTGTCTCAACATTTACGATATTTATATTAGCAGAAACCGAAGCTTTCGTAGTATGACAGGTTATTTTATAAAAACGCCACTTTGCACAAGCACCTTTATCTGTAAAACTTAAACACTCTTTAGCATCTTTTTTATATGAACCAGATTCTCCACTAGCAGATGCTATCTCTCCATTTATAACTGCTTGTGCACCTATAAGTTTTCCAACTTTTGTAGCAGTTCTCTCATCCATAAGTTCGGATGATTGTAGCTTTTGCTCAGCCATTATTTTGTCTAAATCTTTTCGACTTACAACAGTGAAGTATCTTTTTTGATCTAGTTTATGACTAGCTATTTGAGACTCTATTTTTCCAGATAACCCATAATAATCATTTTTAAAGCCGCTGATTGCTACTTTTTTCTTTGTAGCCATTTCTTCAACTTCAGCAGGCGCTAGTGCTTTTATTTTTATTGTTTGAGCACAACCACTCATTAGCAACATAATCGTTGATGTTGCTAATAGTAATTTTTTAGATAACTTCATCTACTTTCCTTATAATCTTTATGTACATTTTAGTTAAAAAGAATTTAACTTATCTTAAACTTACTTACTTCTTTAGCATTTTTCAAAGACTTTATCTCTTTTTGCTCAATCATCTCTATAATCTTACTATACCTTTTTGCATCGCTTAAAACTAACAAAAAAACCAACTCTTGTAGACTCTTTGTATTATCTATCTTTTTATTCATAAGTAGCTCCTCTGAAGGAGGTTTAACTCTTTTTTTAAACTTTATTTTTGCAAAGAAAAACCCAGCTAAAAAGGACAATACATAGTATATATACTCATATTTTAACTCAAAACTTTTTTCTACTCTTTCTATAAGTTCTTCTTTTTTATATACTTTAGTAACTTCAATATTCACCTCATCAAACCCAAGTATCTTGAGCTTTTTTTCTTCTATGTCGTAGTATTGTACATCTATACGAGGGATTGTAAAGTCAGTATCACTAACAAAAGCAAATTTTTGGCTCCATGAACCAACATGACCTTCTTTTGTAAGTTGCAGGTTTTGTATTGGTTTTTCTTCTATGACCTTGACTCCATCAATATCAAAATGAAATGCTTCTAAATCTTCAAAGTTTGCACTACCTTGTATTTGTATTTCTAAGTGATAGGGTTCATAAGCCTTAATGTTGCTTTCATCTTTATTCACATCAGCATTTAGTTTTCCAACAAGTACACTTTTAGCGTCTTTTATCTCTAACTCCACGCTCTTTTGTCTAATAACCCTTGTGCTATAGTCTTCACTCTCTATATTATCTCTTCCTATTACACTATTTTGTATGGAGTCTTTATTTGTTTTTTTCATTGTAGTATCAAAAAAAAGATTTAAGTTTTGCGCTTTTTTTACATAGAGTAAATACTCGTAAGTATTTACTCTTTTGCCATCCGATATGTTCTCATTTTCACTTAAAAGTACAACTTTGTACTCATCATTGTCCGCTATGGGATTGAATTCTATCGTGTAAATATAGGCACTATTACTAAAAGTACACGTGTACTTTAGATATATAGGCTCATTTGTCATAGCAGTTTTTTTGCTAGCTTCAACACTCCACTCATAAGTAGACGCAAAAAGCTCCAAACTCAAAACTAAAATTAAAAATATTTTACCAAGGTTGTTTTTCATCAACTTGCTCCTTGTTTATCAACTCATACGCTTTTGAACTTAGCTTTGTTTTGTTTGAATTTAGATCTATTTTTTTTTGTGCGGATACCTCTTTAGCATCTTTTGCATCTGAACTTCCGCTACTAGCACTTACATTCATATTTGAGCCTCCACCTTCTTTTTTCTTCTTTTTTTTACCCTTTGATAGAGACGCTTTTTTAGAACTGTTTTTAAACTCTGCTTGCATCTGCTCTTTTAAGCCTTTAACGTATCTCATATTTTCATCAGCCTCTTTAGAGTAACTAAGGGTGAGGGATTTCATATAAGCTTCTTTTGCTCTTTCATACTCTTTTAGCTTTACAAGTGAGTTTGCTATGTTATAAAAAACTATGGATTTAAACTCAGTATCTGAAGATTTTATAGCTTCGTAAGAGTTAAGAGCCAGTTCAAATTCGCCATTTTTGTAATGCTTGTTTGCAACCCTAAACTCTTTAATATTTTTATCTGCAAAGTAGTCTAAGATATTTGCATCTAAACTCACACCAAAGAGGAGAAGAAAAGCTATAACATATCTCTTTAGAGTTGTGTTACTCACTAAAAAGATAACTATAGCCAAAAATACAAAGTAGTAAAAAAGCTCAATGTTTTCAACTACACTCTGCTCGCTTTTCTCATCCTCACTTCTTTGAGATTTAAGTGCATCTACTAGTTCATCAAAACTCTTAGTATAAATGCCATCAGTTGCTTGGCTTAGCTCCTTGATGGCTTCATTTTCACGACTCACTACAATATTTCCAGCGGCATCTTTTAAAAATTCTCCACTCTCTAGGACTATACTGTCGCCCATTTTTGTAGCTAACATAAACACATTTACTATTAAGCCTCTTTTTTTTGCAAACTCAGCTTCTTTTGTATAACTTGTCTCATCTGCTCCATCACTAAGTATCACTACGCTTGGTTTTTTCGATTTTGACATCTTTGACATAAGTTCTAAGGCACTCATAATAGAGCTGCCCTTAGTCATAATCATATTTTCATCAAGAGAACCAAAGAGATGCTCAAGTAGCTCCATATCTTGGGTTAGCGGTGATAAGATGATGGCATTTGTAGTAAAACCAACCACTCCAAATCTGCTCTTCTCATGAGCTCGGATAAGACTCTTTAGTATCTCTTTTGCTTTTATAAGTCTTGATGGAGATATATCTCTTGCTTGCATAGAAAAAGATAGGTCAACTGCGACTATAGTATCACTTAACATTATCTCTTTTTTTACAGGTTCTTGAAGGATTACAGGTCTTGTAAGGGCAATAATTATAAAAACAAATGTGAGGACATATCCGTAAGCTCTAAAACTAAAACCTCTAAAATCCTTCTTTGCTATAAGCGCTACTAAAAACAAAAAGAGCCAAAAATACCCAGCTGAGACAAAACTCATCTCTTTATCTCTCTATGAATTAGATATAACAAAAGCATAGATGCCAAAAGTAAAAATATCTTATAATAGTACTCTTTTAAAAGGTAATCTCTACTCTTAATCTTTGATGATTCTAGCTTATCTATCTCGGCATAAACTTTCTTTAACTCTTTGACAGATAAAGCTCTAAAAAATACACCACCACTCTGCTTAGCTATCTTCTCTAAAAGCGCCTCATCAGCCTCGCCCTCATATCCTATGGCAATTGTGTATATTTTTATGTTCTTTTCATTTGCTAACTTTATGGCATCTTTTGGCGAGATGCTTCCACTGTTATGCTCGCCATCACTTAGTAAAACTATGATTTTACTCTTAGCAACTGATGTCTCAAAGGCACGAACAGCCATAGCGACTCCTTCACCTATTGCAGTATTTTGTCCAGCCATCCCCTGGTTAGTGTACTCTAGCATCTGGGCAACTATCTCTTTTTCATAAGTTATAGGAGATGCTATAAAGGCAAAATCTCCATAGATAACCACTCCAACATTATCGCCTAGTCTATTTTTTATAAACTCTGCTGCAACTATCTTTGTAAGTTCAAACCTACTTAGCCTTTTTCCATCACTAAGCTCATTTTCATCATCAAAACCAGATGAATTCATAGACCCACTTGCATCAATAGCTAGTACTATATCTTTTCCTTTTCGGTTAAAAGGATTGTCTCTATCGACTATGATGGGGGATGCAAGAGCTATGCAAAGAGAGATAAAGATAAGCATCTTTACTAGCCACTCTCTCTTAAAGTAGTTTTTTTTAGCTCTTAAAAATTCCAGATGCACGAAGTACTTGCTTTGTATCTGTTCTTTGCACCTATATAGGCAGTAGATAATAGGAAATAGTAGAAAAATAAGATAAGGATACTCAAAACTATAATAATTCATGAGAGATATTCTACCTAAAAAAGCAATTTTACATGAGTTATTGCAACTCTTTTAAAGATTTTTAAAATTTAGTCCCAATTGTCTTGACATAAAAAAACTATTTGCCTATAATTTCGGCTCACAAACAAATTGTTTGT
>CAYWVG010000077.1:0-8203 GCA_964461645.1 uncultured Sulfurimonas sp.
GTTAAAACACCAATCATAAAAAACAGTGAAAAACCTAGTCTTGTAAAGTCAGTTCCGCTCTTCTTAAGAGCAACTTTTTCTAGCTTTTTAAAAGTTGAAATCTCCATTATTACCTCATATATATAGTTTGGAAATTATACCTTGATTTGCATAAAAAAGTATTTGAAAGGAGTTTTAAAACTTATGTTTAAACTCTGTCAAGTTGATATTTGTTATAAACATCCATCGCTTCTTCAGAGTTAGAAACTGATAAAACTTCCCTTATTAGCTTAGCAGCATCTGCCCTTGAGCCGCCACCTTTGCCCATAGCGTATATCTCTGCTAAAGTTACCATAGCGCTTGCTTCTTTTGCATCAGATGCAGGTTTTAAATAGCGAACCGCTTTATCAAAATCTTGAGGAACTCCCATAGCATTAGCATAAGCAAAACCAGCACTTACTTGAGCTGGAGTTATCCCAGCTTCAGCAGCTATTGTATAGTAGTGAGTTGATTTTTTAAAGTCTCTCTCTACTCCCTCTCCATTATAAAAAAGGATAGCTAGGGCAAAAGCACACTTAGGATTAGTATCATCTTGAATTAGATGCTCATAAGCCTCTTTGTGCTTGCCACTTTCGTAAAAATTCATTCCAGCATTGTAAAAATCTATTGCCATATCTAACCTCTATTCTTTTATATATGCTTTGATTATTTCTTGACGCTCTGTAGGTCTATCTGCACCATTTGAGCCTAATGTTGCAACATTGTTCAGTTTCATTATAGTTGGCATAGATTCTAATGTCACTTCGCCAAAAATTGTATGTCTTCCATTTAACCAAGGAGTTTCAGCTGTTGTTATAAAAAACTGGCTCCCATTTGTGTGCGGTCCTGCATTTGCCATAGCTAAAATACCAGGTTTGTTAAATGTCTTGTTTTTATACTCATCTTTGAAGCTTCTAGCCCAAATACTCTCTCCACCACGACCACTCTCAGTTGGATCTCCGCCTTGAATCATAAAGTTTTTTATGATTCTATGAAATGCTATACCATTGTAGTAACCATTTTTTACATGTGTAGTAAAGTTTTCCACTGCCAATGGTGCGATATCATGAAAGAGCACAAGCTCAATTTTACCTTGAGTTGTTTCTAAAACAACACTCTGTTTTTTTTCATCTGCAATCAAGCCAATGTTTAGCATTAATAGAAGAGAGAGTAATAATTTAGTCATATTTTTCCTTTAGTATGTTTATGTTTTGGCACTTTTTCTCATATACAATATATAGAGTCTCTTGTGCCAAAGTTGCTGCGTATTGTAGCTGATTTAGAGAAGTGTCTTCTACATCCATTAGTATAACTATTTTAGAGTTCATTGAAGCAATATCGGAGTATGAACATAAAAGTAGCCCATCTAAGTCTTGAGAGATAAGACTTAAAGAACTATCGACAGTGATTATTCGTTCATCTATAAAGCTTTCTAAATCATCTAAGAGCTTTTTTTTGCTTAAATTATCACTAATTACTAATATCTCATTTGCCTTTTGTTTTTCTAGCAGTAAAGAGATTAATTGAAGAGATTTTGCGTGTTGGTTTGCTTTTTTAAAGATTATTTGTGGTTTTACTTTTCTAAAACTTTCACTTAGAATAAAGTCTGCATTTTTATCATCATAAGAATTAACTAAAACTAAAAAAGAGTTTTTTTGTATATGTTTTAAGTACTCTACAAATTCTAAAGGCAATATATCTATATCATCGCATAAGATTAGGTCTGCAGCTTTAAAATTTTTCTGCATCAGTTTTTCATTTATATGTAAGACAAGTTCAAGTTCTGGCTTTTTTAGCTTGACAAGATGCCTATTTACTAAGTCTATAGGTGTGATAATCTCAATTGAATTTAAATCTATCTCAACAATGGCATACTCCACGATATTTAAAAGTTTTTGCTTTAACAAGTCACAAGCTAATCTGGTTGGTTCTATGATGACAATTTTCAATTTTGGATTTTTGAGACTCTCTAATACAGATTTTAGAAGGATAATACTTGTTTTACCAGAAGAAGTATCACCACATAATGTTGTGATTTTTTTTAAATCTGACTCAATAAATTCTATCTGTGAACTGGTTGCTAAGTTTAAGGTATGGTTTTTAGAGTGTATGAGATACTGCACTAAAAGATTTCCCATGATATCAGCTTCATTTATAATAGGCTTATTTAAGGTAGGAACAGCTTTTAATTTTTGGATAATTTGCTCTTCATTAGAATCATTAAACAAAATTTTATTTAAAGGTAAAAGTTCTTTAAAAGAGCTGTCTAAGTGTTGATATTCATCATGATTTAAATTTTGCATCAACAAGTAGTTGTAAATCGGCACGCCATCACTATGCGTCAGCTCATTGAATTTTTGTCTTATGAACTCATGAGTCTTTTCATAAGCAATATTTTGCTGGTTTGAATCTTGATGTGATGCTTTTGAAATTGTAGAATTTTTAAGATCATCATATGACCACTCTTTATACTCAAAAAGAAATATTCCTCTTTTTTTATCTAAAATCAAGAGTGGAATAAAGTACTCTTTTGCATGATGATAGATGGTTATGTTTTTATATAAGCTTAAATAGTTTTTTTTACTAATTTCTTTTAATTGTTTGATAAGCAATGAATCAGGGAGTTTTAAATTTTTTTGTTGTTTTTTAAATATGGAGAAAAGTGAAGTTATATTCATATAGTTAAAAAAACTCATTGCTAATATGCAATGAGTTTTAAGAAATTACTTACCAGCTGCAACGCGGTCTTTTAGACCTTTTCCAGCTTTGAATTTAGGAACCATTTTATCCTGAGTAGTATAAGTTTTATCAGTTCCTGGAACTTTACCACTTTTACCTTTTTGAAGGCTTGCAGCAAAGCTACCAAAACCAACTAAAGAAACATCTTCTTTTTTTACTAACGCTACTGTTACAGCTTCTGTAAACGCCTTGATTGCAGCTTCTGCTTCAACCTTAGTTTTATACTCACCACATGATTGTACTAATTCAACAAATTGAGCTTTGTTCATATAATTACCCTTAGATTCATAAAGATTTCCGATATTATTCAGCATAAGTACCACAAATACTTGTGCTTAAATAATTCAGCTATGGATACTTTATAGTTTATTTGCTTAAATTTTTCTTCTTTTTACTAAAAAGCGTGATAAATTGCGATAATTTTGACTCTTTTATTCCTATTTTAGCCATCTTAAGTAGCCTTGAGGCATTTAAACTGATGTTTTTAGAGATATTTGTAGATGCGTATTGCTTCAATCTGGAGTATTTATCATCGCTTTGACTAATAGAGAGAAATATCTCTTCCAAAGAGTCTCTCTCTTGCTTTGTTAATGCACCCATTTATCGTTCCTCTTGTAGTTTGTTGATTTTTCTAACAGCTCTAATGATTTCATCATCATCCAATTTACCTAACATCTTCATTACTACACTCGCAGCTTGAGGTTTTGCACGTCCAAGCTTCCAATCTTGGTATGTGCGCATAGGTATCCCTAGTGAAGCAGCCATATCTTTTAAAGATATTTTCCGGCCATTATTTTTTGACTCCAAGGAGTTATGAAGAATGTTAAACAGATCATAAATTTGCATGGAAAATTATACGGATTAAATACTTAAATATACATTTATTAGATAATATTATACTCTAAAATGTATGACTTATTGTTATTATACATCATAATATACAATTTAACTTGTTCTATGTAATATTTAATATGTTATATACACGATATTCCGTATTAAATTTATAAAAAAATATATTCACAAGAGTGATTTAGAAAAAAATTATGAATTTTTGGATTTTTTTATAGTGTGATGGATTTTTTTACAGGCTCTAGAGTTATTTTATCGTCACTTATGCTTAAATAGAAAGGTTTATAGCTCTTTGCTTCTGTTTTATAGATCAATTCTTGAGAGTTAGCTAAAGTAAATATTATATTGTTTAAACCTCTAAGAGGCTTATGGAAGGTTATTTTAGCTCTTAGAGCAGAGTTTTGGATTTTATTTATCTCTTCTTTTAGGTGCTCTATATCAGTTTGTATCTTCTGTACTTTTAAAACATTGTGTTTTTTTGCATCATCTAGTTCATCTTTAAGTTTGCTAATATCTTCGTTTAAAAGAGCTACTTTTGAGTTGAGAATAGGGATATCTTTGTAATTAATCTTAAACAAATTATCCTCTCCACTAACAAGGTTTATCTCTATTGATTCACTTGCATAGACTTTTAGGTTACTCTTTACATGCCCAATTTTTACATTTTGAGCATATATAGTTCCGCCAAGACAGGCTTCAATCTCTACATTTGTTGCGTTTACTATGCCACCCTCGAGTAGTGCAATCTTTGCATCATGACATCTGAGCGTACCTTTGTGCCTGTTTATCGTAGCACTCTTAGCAAACTGCATAGAGTCCTTATGTGTGGCACCATCTATTTGTAAAACTAGAGCTTCTAATATGCTATTTGCTCCGATATGACCATTGACATGAATTTTCTCACTTTTGAGTTCAACTCCCTCGCCAATACTATCTTTACTGGTATCATTTTGAGACACAAGAACTTCTATGTTATTATCTTCTTGTTTTGATATGCTACTCTCAACTCTTGAGAGTTTTTGCATCTTTAGTTTGTTGTTAACGCCAAAGATTTTTTCATTAAGTACAACAAAGCCTTTACACTTGCTTTTATAAAATTTTTTGCGATCATCCTCTTCTATGTAAATACTATCATCATCAATGGGAATTTGTAAATCATCATAATTGCTTGAATAATTACTATCTATATGCTCTCCAAGAGAATTAAAACCACTTTTTGCATAACTTGGCTTTTTGTACTCTGCTAAAATCTCATTTGCTTCTACTTCTATGACTTTTTGTTTTTTAAGTAAATCTTTTTGCTCAAACCACATTATAAGTTTCCCAGCTTTTGCAACATTTGGCTCAATCCCATCAAAAAGAGGTATGCGTACTTTTTTTACAAATTTTCCTTCATATATATGTTTAGTAAAGGCTTTAAGTGTCTTTAGCATACTTTCATCAAAGAAGCCTATGATGATATTATTTTTGGCTTTTATCTTGTTAAACTCTTTAGTCAAAATTGCATAGATTTCACTAGGTTTACGACTTTTATAGAGTATATGTGAATCAGGATGTAAGATGAGAAATGGATGAGTTTTGTGTTTTGTTAACTCTAGAGTATAGTTGAGTTTCACAGTTACTTCTGTTGGAATCATCGCCATGATGTTATGAACTTGTTTGAGTTGGAGGCGGTTGTTTAAGATGGCCGCTTCATTCTCAAAACGTTCATTTATGTCTTCATTAAAGAGTCTAAAAGTATCATCAGAGCTTGTTTTTATGTAAGTTAACGTCTCTTTGATTTCAAAATCACACTCATTTAGTGGAGTAAGATTCACAGCTGCAAAGTTACTCATTACGGCTTCGATATTCTTTGTTTTAATACTCTTATTTGTTTCTTGACTCATCAACTACCCTGTCTGTTAGTGTGATAGAAGGTCGCTATAGTCATACTTTGAAAAATCTAGGTACAGCTTTCCATCTTCTTGTAACACTCTTATATCATTGTCGTAAACAGATAAAAATCTTCTCTTTATAACTTTCCTTTGATAAGATCTAAGGTTTAAGCTCTTTAAATACTCTTTTAGCTCAACTATATCAGAGCATTGTGCTTCTTTTTGATTTTTATTTTCAAGTGTTTGAACTTCATGGATAGTCTCATTTTGATGTTCTTGTATAATCTTAGCATTTACAAGCTCTAAAATATTTTTTAGTTGTTCATCTTTTTTGTTGTAAAGCTGCTCTATTTTATGCATCTCATCACGAAGCATCTGCTCCTTATCATCTATGAGTTTATCTATTTTATCTTCAAGTTGTGTTATTTTTTGTTTAAGTTGTGCATTTTCTCTTTGGTATAGAGCTATCACAGTAGCAACAGTTGTTTTTGGTTTGCTTAGAGCTTTTGTAATAACTTGTTTTTGCAAAGTTTCTTCTTTTTTTTCTTGAGGTTTACTTATTAAAGATTCATCATCAACTACTATATAAGTAATAGAATTATCTATAATATAGTCTAATTTTTTCGCTCTTAATTTAGAGCTTATCATCTCTTTTGACATTTTAAATCTCTTTGAATACTCATCTATAGTTAGTTTCATCTAATGTCCTTATTGTAAAAAGCTCAATCTCATTAAAGTTATGTATATAACTAAATTTTTTAGCCATTTTAGCATAAATATATTATAAGAAAGTTATTTCAAATAAAGCTTATATTATAATCTCACCTACAATCAAAATTTTAGGAAGTGTAATGAGCAAAGGCATATTAGATATCGTAAAACCAGGTGTTCTTTTTGGAGATGATGTACAAAAAGTTTATAACATGGCAAAAGAATTGGGATTTGCTATCCCTGCTGTAAATGTTGTCTCAACAGACTCTATCAATGGAGTTTTAGAAGCTGCTGCAAAAGTAAAATCACCAATTATTATCCAGTTTAGTAATGGCGGTGCATCTTACTTTGCAGGAAAAGGACTTAGTAACGAAGGAGAAAAAGCCGCTATTATAGGTGCTATAGCTGGTGCAAGATATGTTCATTTAATGGCAGAAGCTTATGGTGTAGCAGTCATACTTCATACTGATCATGCTGCAAAAAAACTCCTTCCTTGGATAGATGCACTTTTAGATGCAAGTGAAAAACACTTTAAACATACTGGTCGCCCACTTTACTCATCTCATATGCTAGATCTCTCAGAAGAGACATTAGAAGAAAATATATCCATATCTAAATCTTATCTACAAAGAATGAGTAAAATCGATATGAGTATCGAGATAGAGCTTGGAGTTACAGGAGGAGAAGAAGATGGAGTAGACAACACAAGCGTTGATAACTCCCTTTTATACACACAACCTAAAGAAGTTGCTTACGCTTATGAAGAGCTAAGCAAAGTATCTTCACATTTTACAATAGCAGCATCTTTTGGAAATGTTCATGGCGTATATAAACCTGGAAATGTACAACTAACTCCAAAGATTTTAGATAATTCTCAAAAACATATACAAGAAAAATTTGGTACATCTGCTAGACCTGTAAACTTTGTTTTTCATGGTGGTTCAGGTTCAGCTCCATCAGAGATAAGTGAAGCCATCAGCTATGGTGTCATTAAGATGAATATTGATACTGATACACAATGGGCTACGTGGATTGGAACAAAAGCTTATGTAGAGAAATATAATGATTATCTACAAGCTCAAATAGGAAATCCAGAAGGTGAAGACAAACCAAACAAAAAATATTACGATCCTAGAAAATGGCTTAGAGCTGGACAAGAGACACTAGTAAGCCGTGTTGAAGAGGCTTTTAAAGATTTAAATGCACTAAATCGTAACTAGCATCTCTTTTACAAGCGAGGTTTTTAGAAGCGCTAACCAATGGCGTTCTCCACGATGAACCTTGTAGAAATGATTTTACAATATAGTGACTTTAAAGCCTAAAGTGCGAAGCTCAAGCATCGCTTCGCAATATGTATCTGGCTTCCACGCCCTGGCGTTGGAGCCAGATACTTGATTTAAACTCCATAATAACTATTTTCTAAATACATCTTTTTATCTGCTAAGTGCTGCACAAATGTAGTTTCATCTTGAGAAATAGTGAATATCCAATGCTCATACCTATCTCAAAATTACCATTTAGTGCCTCCACTTTAAGTGCAAAGATAGTCTTTAGTAGATGCTTTATCAGCTTTAGATGCGAAAACAAAAATAGATATAAAAAAAGTAACCAGAGCTATAGAATCTTTAGAGGAAAAATTTATTTACTTCAATAATAATATCTCTAAAATATGTACAAAATTAACTACTAAACTTTAGCCTTTAGATCTTCATATATATCTGCTATATTTTTAGTATGTGGGTTTTGCAAATAGTAGTGACTAAGTAGCTGGTTTAATCTATTTTGATTGAACCTCCAAAACTTCTTCTCATCAAAAGTCTCATCAGATTTTACTTTTGCAAAAAGCTCTTCACGACTTACCTCACCTCGGCACTCTTTTATAGCCTTTAGTATAACTCCTAAAAGCTCTTCTTGAGACTCTTTTGTTGTGTCATCATCCTTTAACTGCTTGTTTGGTAAAAATGCATAAATCTTCCAGATGCTAACAGTAAGCAGTGCTACAAAAAAAATCA
>CAYWVG010000078.1:0-8170 GCA_964461645.1 uncultured Sulfurimonas sp.
TCTCTGTTATAAAACACTTTCCAGGTCATGGCTCATCTTTGGATGACTCTCATCAAGGTTTTGTTGACATAACTAAAACATGGGATGATGTAGAGTTAGAACCTTACAAAAAGCTCATAGCTGCTAATAAAGTAGATATGATAATGACTGCTCATGTTTTTCATAGATTTCTTGACCTAAAACTTCCAGCGACTCTTTCATATAAGATAAACACAAAGCTCTTAAGAGAAAAACTTGGATATAAAGGTGTTATCATTAGTGATGACTTGCAGATGGCGGCCATCACTAAGCACTACTCTTTAGAAGACACCATACTATATAGTATCAACGCAGGCGTTGATGTACTTCTTTTTGGAAATCAGTTAGCATCTAACACTCCAGAGGAGATAGTTGATACTATCTTTGGGCTTGTCAGATATGGGGATATTTCAGTAGAGAGAATTATGGATTCAGTTGAGAGAATAGAGAAGTTAAATATAAAATGATAAAAATCATACTACTTTTAGCACTAAGCACTAGCATCTGGGCAAAATACACAAACTGCGAATTTAAGAACGAGCACTATGTAGATATATGTCAGCAACTTGTAAAAGAGGGTGTCTCTTATGACTATGCAAACAAGTTTTTACTCTCGTACTTTAAGACTAAAAAATACGATGAGATTAGTTGGAAATATCTTCAACCAAAGCACATCATCACTCATACAAAAAATGAGAAAAAAGCAAATAACGTCTTAGTAAAACATGTTCCAACTATCGTTGAGCATTTAAAAAAATACAAAGAAGTTTATGACTATAGTGAAAAAAAATATGGGGTAAATCGTGAAATCGTAGCGTCCATACTTATGAAAGAGTCAAGCCTTGGCAAGATAATACCTACTCACGATGCCTTTATTGTTTTTAACACTATTGTTACAAGGATAGATGTTAAGACTAAAAGAGATGAGTGGCTTCTTAAGATGGGTAAGGACAATATGAAAGCCATCATAAAGCATTGCTATAAAAAAGGCGTAGAGCCTGAGTCTTGTAACCTTGCAAGTTCCTACGCTGGAGCAGTTGGCATCCCACAGTTTATGCCATTTAGCTTTGTATTTATGGATGCTTATAAGTCAAAAGTTGCAGATCTTTCAAAGATGGAAGATGCCATCACTTCAGCTAGCAACTACTTAAATAAAAAAGCAGACTTTAGCACGCTTATAGATTGGCAAAAAATGCCAGAGATAGATAAGCTAGAGTCCCAGTGGTATGATTTTGAACACGAGAGAGAACATAAAAATGTCTCTTTAGTCTATCCACAAAGCAAGCACAATCAAAATGTGGAGTGCTTTACTTGCGATAAGCCAGAGCTTGACTACTTTAGAGAGTATGCCAAAAAAATCATGCGCTACAATAGTTCGTCAAACTACACCGTAGGAGTTATGAGACTCGCTTATGATGCACATTTTTTACTCTACAAAAAAGACACAAAAAAATGAAAAAAAAAGCAGTTGTTAGTGGAGCAAGTAGCGGTATCGGAAGAGAGATTTGCTCAAGACTGCTAGATTTAGGTTTTAGCGTTATTGGCATCAGTAGAAGCATAAAAGATGATGAGTTTAAGAGCTGTGACTTTAGAGCCATCAGGGCTGACTTATCTGATGAGGCATCAACTCAAAAACTATGTCAAGAGCTTAAGAGTGAGTCTGTTTATATCTTGGTAAACTGTGCTGGAGTTGGTAGGTTTGAGCCTCATGAAGAACTTAGTGCAAAGAGCATAAAAGATATGACATTTTTAAACCTAACATCTGCCATGCTACTTAGTAACGCCCTACTTCGCTCACTAAAATCAAACGCTGGTTACCTCATCAACATAAACTCCATAGAGGCACTAAGAGCAAGTAAATTTGCAGGAGTTTATAGTGCTACAAAAGCAGGTCTTAGAGCTTTTGGCGACTCTTTGTTTGAAGAGACAAGAAAAAGTGGCTTAAGCGTTGTAAATATAAACCCAGACATGACAAAGAGTGCTTTTTATGATGAGTTGCGTTTTGATGTGAGTGAGAAAGAGGATGAGAGGCTCTTAGCCTCTGATATAGCAGATGCTGTGCAGCATATACTAAACATGAGAAAAGGTGCGGTTGTGAGTGAGTACACCTTAAGAAGTTTAAACTTTGGGATATTTAAAAAAAGTAAATAGTTAAAATTTGATATCAAACTTGTTTTCGGCTGGTCTTTCAGTTGAACGCATAAATGAGATACTCTTTGCAATTTTATCGATAGAAATTTTCGTCTCATCCTTAAGTGTATATACCACTTCAGAAGCTTCTCGAAGAAGATAGACAGCTTGTTCTACATCCTCTTCTTTTAGCTCTGGGATGTCATCTAAAAGCGCATCTAACGCATCTATGTTCTTTTCAATGATTGCTATCTTTAGCTTAGTTACCCACATTAGAAGTCTCTCGCCAAGCGTCTAAAAGACCTTTAAAAACACCACTAACCTCATCTAACTTTTCAATATTTTTTTCTACGCTTGCTGATGCTAAAAGCTGTATCTCATAGTTGTAAAGTCCTTCCAAATATTTTGAAACTTCACCTTGCTTAGTATCTAAAATAGATATTAACTCGGTAATAATTGCAATAGAACGATTGATCCAATAAACTCGTTTCTCAACATTAGACTCTTTTATTGACTTCTTAGCTTGTGCGTTGAAGCGAAGAACTCCCTCATAGAGCATCTCTATGAGTTTTGCTGGAGATTCAACCTCTATATTGTTTTGTGCGTATATATTGTGAGCGTTACTTCCATACATGTTAGACCCTTTTCTGCCGTCTTTATTATTGTTAATTTCTTTCATGACAAATACATCGACATTTTAGATACTATCTTTAGCTATATTTTGCTAAATTAGTTCTTTTGTGCCGCTGTTTGAGCATTTGCCATCTGAACGAACATCGATGATGCAGAGTTTATTTTGTTTATTATTAAATCGTATGCAATAAATTGCTTTCTAAGAATCTCATACTTAGCATCTAGTCTCTCTGTAGCTCTTGTTTTTCTCTCTTCTAGTGAGGTTATATTTTGAGTAAAAGAGTTTTTAAGTTGATCTAGAGTTGCGTTGTATTTTGTATAGCCTTCAACTTTCGCAGAAAACTGTGTAAAAGCACCCGCAACCGTAGTTTTAGTACCATCACCATTATCAAAATCTCCGCCCGAAAAAAACACCTCAACATTTGAAGTATTTTCATTTATTTTGTCTTTTAGAACAGTTTTATCTAGTGACATTTTTCCTTCTTTGCTCATATCAAAACCATAATCAAGCATAGTTCCCACACCACCACCAATGCTGCTTATCATGTCTTGAATAGATCTTTTCATGCCTTTGATAGTACTATCTCCAGAAAATATCCCTCTATCACCACTATCAGTACTTGGCTTTGTCATCTTGTCTAGCTCTGTTATAGTCGCATTATACTTCTCAACAAAACTATCAAATTTAGACATAATTTTGTCAAGGTCTTGCTCTATATTTACAGTAGTTACACCTGTATCTTTTAAAGTTATTTTTAAACCTGTTATCAAATCATCTACATTATTGCTTGTTCTTGTGATGGCTTGACCATTAAATGTAAACTCAGCATCTTTACCATTTTGAACTGCTGCTGCATCAAAAGCTGTGCTTAGTCTTGAATCAATAGTGCCAGTTACATCAGTAATTTTAATATCTTGCGTAGTACCTGTGTCTTTAGAACTTAAAAACATTCTAAAATCACCTGCTCCAATCTGAACAACAGTCGCATTTACTTTATCACCAGCTACTTCATTGATCATGTTTTTCAACTCTTTTAATGTAGTAGTAGCTTCATAGTCAATAGCAAAGTCTTGACCATCAATATTTAAATTTATCTGACCTGCTCCACCAGACACTAGAGCATCTTCACCAGAAAATGAGCCAGATTGTTCTATCTGCTTCGTTGCTAAGGTTGTAACGTTTAGTGTGAAGTTTTGAACATCACTCTTTGGGCTAGCCGTAACAGCTGCAGATGTGCCACTTACATCTGTTTTTCTTTCATCATATAGTGATTTACTTTTTATCTCATTTATGCTATCTATCAGGTTAGACATAGACGCATCTATAACTTTAAGCGCCTTCTTTTTGTCGTTTTCATTCGCTAAACTTAGAGTTACTGGTTTGATTTGTCCTGCTTCATCTGCAGCTCTTAGCTTGTCTAAAACATCTTGTGTTAAAATGTTTGAACCTGCTCCTACTGAACTAATACCCATGATAAATCCTTTTTGACTAATAATCTTTCATTATTATAATATTTCTTACACATTAAATCGACAAATCTTCTTAAGTGTTTAATTTATTTACAATAGCTTTAAGCTTGATTCACAAAATTGAACTTTTGCTATATTCTTGTTGGTACTGTTATTGCTGTGTTTTAAATAATAAAGCAATAATAATTCCATACCAAAAGGGAGATACTCTAAGATGCTGAGTGGAAAAAACATATTAATCACGGGCGGAACAGGTAGCTTTGGAAATCAATTTGTTCGCACTATACTTAAAAACTATAAACCAAACAAAATTATAATCTACTCTAGAGATGAGCTAAAACAGTTTGAAATGGCTCAGAAGTTTAACGATAAATGCATGAGATACTTTATCGGTGATGTAAGAGATCTAGCAAGGCTTCAAAAGGCTATGACTGGCGTTGATTTTGTAGTTCATGCAGCAGCGCTAAAGCATGTCCCTATAGCAGAATACAACCCTATGGAGTGCATAAAAACAAATGTGATGGGTGCTCAAAATGTTATAGATTCTTGTATAGCAAATAGGGTTAAATACACTATAGCACTCTCAACAGATAAAGCAGCAGCTCCTGCAAATCTTTATGGTGCTTCTAAATTAGTATCAGATAAACTCTTTGTAGCTGCAAATAATCTAACTGGTGGTCATGAGATAAAATTCTCCGTAGTTAGATATGGTAATGTTTTAGGTTCCCGAGGTTCTGTTATCCCCTACTTTAAAAAGTTGATATCTGAAGGTGCTACTTGCATTCCTATTACTGAGCCAAATATGACAAGGTTTTGGATAACACTTGAAGATGGTGTGAACTTTGTACTTAAAAACTTTCAACGTATGCAAGGTGGTGAAATCTTTGTACCAAAAATCCCTTCTATGAAAATGACAGAGATAGCAAAAGCTATAGCACCTCATCTAAAACAAGAAGTCATAGGGATAAGACCTGGAGAAAAACTTCATGAAGTTATGTGTCCTACTGATGATTCACACATTACACTAGAGTTTGATGACCATTTTGTTATAAAACCTAGTATAACTTTTGCGCACACTATTGACTATACTACCAATGCTATTGGAGAAAAAGGAAAAGATGTAAAGGTTGGTTTTGAGTACAACTCTCGTGATAATACCATCTGGCTCTCTCACGAAGAGTTACTCTTAAAACTTGAACAGACTAGAGAAGAGGAGAGTTAGATGCTACCTTACTCAGCTCAACACATCGAAGAAGATGATATTAGTGCTGTTGTTGAAGTTCTAAAGAGCCCTTTTTTAACGCAGGGGCAAAAGGTTGCTGAGTTTGAAAAAGCTCTTTGCGACTATACAGGTGCAAAACACGCCATAAGTTTTAACTCTGCAACTTCAGCTCTTTTTGGAGCATACTCTGTATGTGAAATAAAAAAAGATGATGAAATCATAACTTCACCAATAAGCTTTGTTGCAACTTCAAACATGTTTGTAGAGCTTGGTGCCAAACCAATCTGGTGCGATGTAAAGCCTGATGGAAACATTGATGAAGAGATGATTGATAGGCTCATTACTCCAAAAACAAGAGCCATTGTTCCTATTCACTTTGCTGGAAAACCTGTTGAGCTTCAAAAGATCCACAACATTGCAAAAAAACACAATTTGCTTGTTATAGAAGATGCGGCTCATGCCCTTGGATCTAGTATAGATAAGAAAAAAATAGGTTCATTTTCTGATATGACTATCCTTAGTTTTCATGCTATTAAACCCATCACAACAGGTGAAGGTGGTGCTGTTTTAACTGACAATGATGAGTTAGCTGAGAAACTTAAACTATTTCGCTCCCACGGAATCTTAAAGACCACGCTGTGGAACTCTGATATGGTTAGTATGGGTCATAATTTCAGACTTACTGAGTTTGCTGCTGCACTTGGCATCTCACAACTTAAAAAACTAGATGGATTTTTATCAAAACGAAATGAAATTGCAAACTATTATGATGATAGATTTCAAGATGAAAAGTTATTTGCTACTATAAAATTAGAAAAAAACACTTCTAGTGCAAGACACTTATATCCTATACTTTTAGCACCTAAGCTTCAGCCTTTAAAAGAAGATATATTTAAAGAGTTGCAAGAAAGAGGAGTTGGAGTACAAGTTCACTACAGACCAATATACCAAAATAGCTTTTATAAAGAAAAGTTTGGTGAGATTTCATTAAGTGGCGCAAATGATTTTTACAGATCTGAGATATCGATACCATGCCATCAGAAGATGAGTATAGAAGATGCCGAGTTTGTAGCAAATACTTTGGAGGATATACTAGATGGATATAGCAAAGTCAAATAAGTATCTTAATGCAGAAAATCTGTACTGCAAAGATAAAATAAACCTATGAAAAATGCAGTCGCGATCATTCCAGCTCGTGGTGGAAGTAAACGAATACCTAAGAAAAATATAAAAGATTTTTTTGGAAAGCCTCTTATTGCTTATAGTATTGAAGTTGCTTTAAATTCTAAACTTTTTGATAAAGTAGTAGTATCTACAGATGATGAAGAGATTGCAAAAATAGCAAAAGAGTATGGAGCAGAAGTTCCATTTTTACGACCAAAAGAATTAAGTGATGATTTTACAGGTACTGGTGATGTGGTAAAACATGCTATAAAATACCTTGAAGCCAAAGGTGAGAGTTATGAGTATGTTTGCACTATTTACGCAACAGCTCCGCTACTGCAAAAAAAATACTTGCTTGATGGATATGAAAAACTTAAAAATAGTGATGCTATAAACACTTTCTCTGCAACAACAATGCCATTTCCCATTCAAAGAACTTTTAAGCTAGACTCCAATGGTAGATGCAAAATGTTTACGCCTGAACACTACATGAGTAGAAGCCAAGATTTAGAAGAAGCTTATCAAGATGCAGGACAGTTTTACTGGACAAAAATAAACAAAAAATCAAACAAGATTATGTTTTCAAGTGATAGTATTCCCATAATACTTCCAAGACATCTAGTACAAGATATTGACACGCTAGAAGATTGGAAAAGAGCTGAATATATCTACCAAGCTTTAAAACAAAATGGAGAGATCTGATGAATGTTTTATTTCGAGCTGATTCTTCATCAACTATTGGTACTGGACATATTATGAGGGATTTGGTTTTAGCCGATAAATATGCAAAAAAGGGCCATCATGTGTTTTTTGCCACAAAAGATCTACTAGGAAATATAAACCACAAAATCATTAATGGTAGATATAAATTAGAGATCTTAAAATCAAATGATATGCAAGAACTGGATAAGCTCATAAAAGAATTAAATATCGATTTATTGGCTATAGATCACTACGATATAGACTACTTATTTGAAAAAAAACTAAAAACTAAAAATCCAAAACTAAAAATACTAAGCTTTGATGATACCTACGAAAAACACCACTGCGACATACTTCTCAACCATAATATAAGTGCAGATAAAACAAAGTATAAAGGTTTAGTACCAAAAGATTGTGAGTTAAGATGTGGAGCTAAATACACACTTCTAAGAGATGAGTTTATAAAAGAAAAGAAGAAACTAAAGAAGAAATTAAAAACTAAAGATACAAAAATTAAAATTTTTGTTGCAATGGGTGGAGCCGATACCGCAAACTTAAATATAAAGATACTAAAAGAACTAAAAAAGATTAAAAATATAAAAGTAAACTTAGTAACTACTACAGCAAATCAACACCTAGATCTACTAGAAAAATATACCAAAAATAAACCTTGGATAAACCTACAAGTAAACTCAAACAAAGTAGCAAGGCTAATGGCTAAAAGTGACTTTGCCATAGTAACTCCAAGTGTAACAGTAAATGAAGTTTATTATATGGAGTTGCCATTTATTGCTATTAAAACGGCTGCGAATCAGAAGCCAATGTATAAGT
>CAYWVG010000079.1:0-8120 GCA_964461645.1 uncultured Sulfurimonas sp.
CTGATAAAATTGCAGTCAAATCTGCACCCGCAAGATAGAGAACGATAAGCAGACCGATAACCATTATAATAAAGTTGATTATCTTAATACCAACATTTATAACTTCTCTTTTAATTTTTTTATCAACAGCTTGAATCTCATGAATCTTAATCGATGCCATGATGTTTACCACTCTATAGACTATATAAGTGAGTAAAATAGCATAAGAAATTTTAAAGAGTTCGTTTAAGACTCCAACACCCGAAAAATCATAATAGATAAAGATTAAAATTTCTATACCTAAGAGTATCATCACAATTTCCATAGGCTTTCTAATGCTACTTAAAATATCTTGAGAATATTTTTTCATAGACTTGATTTCAACTATAAGATCCTCTATCTTTATATAAATATATGTACGAAGAATATACATAAGAATCGATACAATTACCATAATTATAATCTTTACAACGCTAAAACCATAAGGCTCGATGATGGCATTTACTTTTTGTGCTATTGACGTGTTGTTTATAGAGATTACTGGCTTTATGAGGTTTAAATTTGAGTACTTATTTAGCCTATACATCTTTTTTTCAAACATAGACATATACTTTAAAACATCAGCGTTTATCTCAATAAGAGCTTGATAGTCTTTTATGTTTTGTTGAGCCTGTTTTATAACTTTTGAGTCTTGATTTAAGGCCAAAATATCAGAATAATCAACACTTGTTAGCTCAGAATTATATTCCTGATTTTTTGCAAACATTTCACTCATATAGGACTGATATTCTACGAAACTCATATCGTTTAAAGCAATTAAAATATTTTTTATCATTTCATTTTGAGCATTTAATAGTTTATATGATTTTACTAAAACCTCATCTCTTACAACTGCATAATTATGTCCAAGCCGTTCATTTAGTTTGATTACTTTCTCTAGTGCAAAAATTTCAGCATCAAATGTTTTAGAACTATTTATAAACTCATCTTTATCTTTTAAAAATTCATCTAGCTTTTGTGAGTAGAGGTTTTTCTGCTCTTGTGCGATTAGCATGATTTGCTCTTGAGTAGCGTTGCTATCGTTCATCTGATGTATCAACTCTATCTGTTTATGCAAAAAAGGCATTTCTTTAAACTTTGACTCAACAGCCAAAAGTGGTAGTGCTAAAATTAAAAGTATGATTAGTTTTTTGATAATTGTCTCCTTAATTTTTCATAGATGTTTTTAACATCATTCTCCTAAGATATGCTATCTTACTTTGAAGTGGTAAATCTTTTGGGCAAACATCTTGACATCCTAAAAGGGTCATACATCCAAAAACACCATCTTCATCTCCAATAAGCTCATAATACTCTTCATCACTTCTTTTATCCCGTGGATCTAGGTGATATCTTGCTATCTTATTGAGGCCAACAGCACCTGTAAATGTTGGTCTCATCTGAATAGTTCCACATCCAGCAACACAACATCCACACTCGACACAGCGGTCAATCTCATAAATCTCATCTGCTAACTCTGGCTCCATTCGCTCCTCAAGTTTATCAAAGTTTGCCTCATTTTCTTTATCATGTATCCAAGTCTCAAGATGCTCATTTAAGTTACGCATCCATTTGCCCGTATATATGGAGAGATCCCCTATCAGCTCAAAAAGAGGAAGAGGTGCTAGGGTTATATGCTCATCAAGCTTAGCTGTAAGAGTTCGACAAGCGAGAGTTGGGCGCCCATTTACAAGCATTGCACAACTTCCACAAATCCCAGCACGACATACAAAGTCAAACTTTAAAGAGTTATCAAGATGCTCCCTTATCTCATTTAAAACTATGAAAAGAGTCATGCCATCAGCTTCCTCAACTTCAAAAGTTTCCATATGAGGAAAATCCTCTGGATCATTTGGGTCAAACCTTAAGATACTAATCTTTAAGAGTCGTCCTTTTTTTTCAACAATCATATGTTTTCTCCAAATCTCTCATTTATCTCTCTATACTTTTTAGGTAACTTATCCATAAAAGGCATGATGGCATTTTGGATTTTAAATCTATCTAAGCCATCAGCCTCAAGTTTTGTTGTAATATTTTGCACTTTTTGTTCTCTAATTTTAGTCATTGGATGATGTTTTGTCAAATCCTTGCCATAACCCCTAAAACCAGGAGCCATCTCCATAGTTTCTATATTGATTTGCTCATAACTAACACTCGGCATTGTCTGGTCTGGATTTGGCCATGAAGTGATAGTCCGTTTTAGCCACTTCTCATCATCTCTTGCTGGGAAATCTTCTCTTGAGTGAGCACCTCTACTCTCCTCTCTTAGATATGCTCCAAGAGCACAAGTGAGTGCAACTTTTATCATCTTTTGAGTCCTATAAGCATTTACTAAAGCTGGATTTGCAGCCCTACTTTTAGAACGAAAAACTTCTATATTTTTACTTCTAATAAGTAACTCTTCAAGCTCATCAACAGCCTCTTTAAGTTCTGCTCCATTTCTAAAAATGCCAACTTTATCCATCATAATCTCTTCCATACGGCGGCGAAGAACATAGGCATCTTCTCCGTTTTGATGGCTTAAAAGTTTGTCTAACTTCTCTTGTTCAAGTTTAACAAATGACTCAACTTTAGCACTATGAATCTTCATATCACTCTCACTTGAGTCTAAAAAATCACTTATATATTCAGCCACTAACATCCCAGCTACAACTGTCTCACTCACAGAGTTTCCGCCAAGTCTGTTAAATCCGTGCAAATCCCAACAAGCCGCTTCTCCGCAAGAATAGAGTCCTTTCATAGTTTGGGATTCACCAGTATATTTTGTTCTGATGCCTCCCATTGAATAGTGTTGAGTTGGACGAACTGGAATCCAGTCAACAGCAGGATCTATCCCTAAAAAGTTCTCACAAATCTCTTTAACTTCACGAAGATTTTTCTCAATATGCTCACGCCCTAAAATCGTGATATCAAGCCAAAGGTGGTCACCATATTTTGACTTCACACCTTTTCCAGCTCTTATATGTTCAGTCATTCTACGGCTTACAACATCCCGAGATGCAAGTTCTTTTTTATCAGGTTCATAATCTGGCATAAACCTATATCCATCTTTATCTAAGAGTAATCCACCATCTCCACGACATCCTTCAGTTGTAAGTATTCCAACAGGGACTATTGCCGTTGGATGAAACTGGATTGCTTCCATATTTCCCAAAGTTGCAACTCCACTCTCAAGAGCTATAGCTTGACCCGTTCCTTGGCAGATGATGGCATTTGTTGAGACGCTATAGATGCGACCATATCCACCAGTCGCGATAGTTGTGGTTTTTGAGACATACGCCACCAACTCGCCACTCATCAGATTTCTTGCAACTGCGCCATAGCATCTGCCATCTTCATGTATTAAAGAGATAGCTTCTAATCTCTCATGTATCTCTACATCTTGCTCATGAGCCTTGTTGTCCATAGCATAAAGCATTGAGTGACCAGTTCCATCAGAGGTATAGCAAGTTCGCCATTTTTTTGTACCTCCAAAATCTCTAGCAGTTATAAGTCCGTGAGCCTCATCTTTTTCGGTTATATTTACTTTTTTGGCGTTTATTATGGCTTCTCTAGTTCCTCTATGAACTCTACTCCATGGAACTCCCCAATGCGCAAGCTCTCTTATAGCCTTTGGTGCACAGTGAGTAAACATTCGGGCTACTTCTTGATCAGCTCCCCAGTCACTCCCTTTGATGGTATCACAGAAGTGTACATCTTCATTATCGCCCTCTCCCATTTTAGAGTTTGCTAAACTTGCTTGCATCCCACCTTGTGCCGCTGCAGAGTGAGAACGTTTTGGAGGAACAAGTGACAAAACTATCGCCCCATGACCCCTCTCTTTAACTCCAGTAGCTACCCTTAAACCTGCCAGTCCACCACCGATGATAAGAACATCTGTATATATAACTTTCATCTACTTTACCTTCATATCTATAGTTGTTGACTGGTATCTTGTATCTGCTTGAAGGTCGTTGGTGTAGCCAATATATATGTACTTTGCAAGACTAAGTGATCCGATAACTATATAAATAGCAATAAAGGTCTTCATCAAAAACTTAAACCTTTTTCTTGATACTTTTGTATTTTCACCCTCCATAAAACCCCACTTTAATGCTAGTCTATATAGTCCTATAAAAGCGTGAGATGTAACAGATAAAAGAAGCAAAAAGTATAGTGGAGCCATGTTTTCATTTACAACTCTATAAGCTGAAGCAAATGGCCCTATGTTTTGCGGTTCTGCCATCATAGTATATAGATGCACCGAACCAATAAAAAGCATAATAAAACCACTGAGTATTTGTACAATCCACAGATGAGTATCTTCATGTTTAAATCTAGCTATATGATTTTTCATAAGTTTATGCTGTTTGTAGTTGTTTGGAAACTTTTTAAGTGCAACGGCAGCATGAAGTATAAATATCATAAAAATTGCCGCAGCAAAAAATGAGATTATACCAGGGTATCTCTCTCCAAAAAAGTAGTAACCCTCAAACATAATAGTTACTCTATACATCATCTCATTACTGATTAAAATGGAAGATTCAAAAAGTATATGTCCCATTATAAAAACACCTAAAATAAGGCCAGTAGAACTTTGCAATAAATCCAATCTTGCTGGCATCTTATCTATCTTTTTACTCTTCATACGGTCTCCAAAACATCTTTTTTTATAGTTTTGCTATTTTACTATAATAATCTTTTTTAAAAAACACATTGACTTTAAGCAATCACTTTTCTTTTACAATTATGTTAAAATGATTTCATTTAAAGGAGACATCATCACTTACACTATCATTCACACCATACATATATTTTCGGTTTTTATCTATGGAGGTTTTTTATTTGTAGATATCCTTTTTTTATCTAAGATGCCTCAAACTCTGAGCTCTGATGAGCATAAAAAAGCTAGAGAAGCCATCATGATTCATGTTAGAAAGGTTGTCCCTAAAGCTCTTATCGTTGCTGTTTTAACTGGGATATATATGTTTTTTCAAGTCTTTGGAGAGATACAAAGCACAGGGCCATCATTTTTTCAGATTCTTCTTGGCATAAAGGCAACTTTAGGGCTTTGGTTAGGTTTAAGAGGAGTAAATCAAGTCTTTTTTGGAATCCAGCCTTGGGTCTTTACAAGTCATCTTTTCCCTTTTACCTTAGTAGTAGTTATTATATTATTATCACAATTAATGTATCTCTAAAATACTCACTTAATCACAAAATTATGATAAAAACCTCTTTTTAGCCATTTTTTATAATTATTTCTTTTTTTTTTAGTTAGAATGTAGAAACAATATAAAACATAAAGGTTTGCACATGTTTTCAAACACTAGTATCCAAAAAAAGATGAACTTTTTTGTCTTGTTAGTTAGTATGTCTGTTTTAGCAGCTACTATTTTTATCTTTTTGGCTATGAGTCATATAGAGTCTAAATATGAACATCTTCATAAAAACTCAATGCTAGGAACTCTGCATACCCTAGAGATAGAAAAAAATCTAAACTATGTAAGTAGAACTACAAGAGACATCATGCTCGGCGGTGATTATGGGCAAGATATAAAAAAACTTACAGAAACCATCAACAGTATAGAAAAAGACTTTTTAGCACTGGAATCTATGATGCATGGTGATGACTCTATTGCGATGGTAAAAGATGCAAAAACTTCTACAATGCTCTTTTTAAACAACTCTTTTAAGATGATGGAGTCGCTAGATAGTGATGATATAAAAAATAATAAAGTTAGCATCTATTCAAAATATAAAAAAGATTTAACACCATTTGCAAACGCTTCAAGAGACTCCTTTAAAAAGCTTGTAAATTATAAAAAACACGAGCTTACAAAAGATTCTACATCTATTGAGGATGAATTATTCTTTTATAAGTTCTTCTCACTAGCAGGTGGTTTGCTTTTAGCATTTGTAGTATTTGTATTGGCTCTTTCCATCAGAAGGTCTATAACAAGTGGTATTTCAGACTTTATCACTCTTATCACCCATGCTGCAAAAGGTGACTTCTCACACAAAGATAACACTAAGTACAACAAAGAGACAGAGCTTGGTATCTTAGGAGCAGAACTCTCAACACTTATAGGTCATATAAAAAATCTTATTAGAGAGATAAACACTACTATTACCGATGCTTCAAAAGGAGTCTTTACTCATAAAATATCTTCAGCTCAGATGCAAGGAGAGTTTGTCGAGGCTATCAAAAGTGTTGAGACAAGTATAGAGTTTATGAAAGAGCAGAGCCAAAAAGCTGCTAGAGATACTTTTAACTCAAAACTAAGTGCAAAAAGTATAAATGTTTCAGAGTCTCTCTCGCTCATTATCAATAACCTAAGAGAAAATATAGGAAACCTAAAAGAGGTCACAAAGGCTACAAAATCAGCTTCACATCTTGCTACAAACTCTAGAGAAAACATAAACGAAATTGTTAATGAGTTAGTAGATTTAAGCGAACAAGTAAGTGTCTCAAACCACAGTATTAGCGACCTTGCACATCAAACAAATGATATTACATCTGTGATAGAACTTATAACAGATATAGCAGACCAGACAAACCTTCTAGCACTTAACGCTGCTATTGAAGCAGCACGAGCAGGTGAGCATGGACGTGGTTTTGCAGTTGTTGCTGATGAAGTTAGAAAGCTAGCAGAGAGAACTCACAAGGCAACAGGAGAGATATCCGTCTCCATAAAGTCTCTACAGCAAGAGATGAATGAGATACAAGAGAGTTCTATTAAGATGAAAAATACTGTAGAGTTCTCAGCATCCAAGATAAATGAGTTTGAAGGAACTCTAGTCGAGCTTAGTGATACTTCAAGTCAGATTGTTGATTACTCTTATGGGATGGAAAATTCTATCTTTGTAGTTCTTGCAAAACTTGATCATATTTTATATAAGTCTCGCGCTTACAACTCCATCATGTCTCTTGAGAGATTACTTGACAACCAAACACCTCATGAGTGTAGCCTCGGGTTATGGTATGACAATGAGGGCAAAAACAGGTTTGCATCTACTTCAATATTTGCTAAAATTGCAAGTCCTCACACTACAGTTCATAATAGTGCAAATACTAACTTAGATTTTATAGATGAAGATGCTAAGACTACAACTCTAGCAAATGCAGATAAAATCATAAATAACTTCGACAATATGGAAGATGCTTCAAACAAGCTATTTGAGTTTTTAGATGCTATGCTTGTGGAGTCTAAAGAGACTAAGATGAAAGAGTCTTAGTCTATTCCCACTCATCATACTTTGAGTTTATATGTTTATCTTTTTTGTATCTTCTAGCGTTTTTACTCTTATCTAGTTGATTTGAGCGGTAAAGTATGTCCTCTTTTATCTCATTTATATCTGAACTACTCTCTTTGTAGGAGCTTATCTTTGTTACAAGTCTTTGTAAATCTTGTAAGTCACCCTTATAAAGTTCTATTGCCTCTATTCTATTTAAGACTCTCAAAGCATTATCTATCTTTTTACTAAATCCTTCATGGGTCAGTTCTTTAGTATTTAAGAGGTAAGAGATGATGCTTCTATGAAACCTCTCTAAAGCTCTTACATATCTTAGTCTATTTGAATTATCTATAATTTTTTTAGATGCTGACATACTCTACCTAATATTTATTTATGCTTGTTATAATTATACAGTTAATTTTACCTATTGGACAGAACTTGAAAAAAACACTTCTTTTACTACTTATTTTCACCATTTCTCTATTTGGAGAACTCTCAAACGAATACCCATCACAAAAGATACTTGACTCTAAAATCCCCATAGTTGACATCAGAACGCCAGGCGAGTGGAAAGAAACAGGACTTGCCAAAGATGCGATTCCCATCATGTTTTTTGATGAGAGAGGATCTTATGATATAAAAGTTTTTTTAGAGGAACTAAATAAAAAAGTCGATACTAAAAAACCTTTTGCAATTATCTGTAGAACTGGAAGTAGAACTAAGATAGTTGGAGACTTCTTATCCAAAGAGATGGGTTATGATGTTTTAAATCTACAAGGCGGGATGATATTTTTAAAAGCAAATAACCTACCAATAGTTCCATATGGCAAATAATGAGCTTTTTAAAATTTCTCTTTCACCTTAGCATAAGACTTATCATAGTCTTT
>CAYWVG010000080.1:0-7891 GCA_964461645.1 uncultured Sulfurimonas sp.
TAACAATATCATAACCAGCTTCACTCATCTCTTGGCAAATCTGTTGTGGTTTTGTCACATAAGGGCAAGTTGCATCTACTACATCAACCTTATTTTCTCTTAACTCTTCAAGCTCATTTTTTGGGATGCCGTGAGTTCGGATTACTGCTTTATCGCCTGTTTTAAAGCTCTTATGGTCATCTGTGAGCCCAACTTTAAAGTCTCTCTCAAGTCTTGCAATCTCTTTTGAGTTATGGATAAGTGGTCCATAAGTAGCAGAGTTTTTATTCTCTTCTGCTATCTTAATAGCACGTTTAACTCCAAAGCAAAACCCATAATTTTCAGCTAGTTCAATTTTCATATTATTTGTCTCCTTTTTTTTGAACAAGTCCAAAGAAAATTCCTCTCACTAAAGCTACGCCTGTCGGCGAGAGGTTATTTATATTTATCACCTTTTTTGAACAAGTCCAAAGAAAATTCCTCTCACTAAAGCTACGCCTGTCGGCGAGAGGTTATTCATATTTGTATCTTTGAACAAGTCCAAAAAAATTCTCTTTATTTAAATTCTACCTTCGTTATCTTTTGCAGGAGTTCAAAAAAGTTTGGAAAAGATGTGTTTATGCACTCTAAATCTGTAACAGTCATTCCGCATCTAAGTCCAGCTACAATAAAACTCATAGCTATTCTATGATCACCATCACTATTTACGATTGCACTTTTCATTTCGCCACCGACAACTCTGTACCCATCTTTATACTCATGTACTTCTATACCAGTAGCGCGCAAGCCCTCTACTACTGTAGAAATTCTGTCGCTCTCTTTTACACGCAACTCTTCAGCATTTTTTACAAGACTCTCGCCTTTTGCGCAGGCAAAAGCTATGGATAAAGCTGGAAGTTCATCTATGAGCCATGAAATATTATCTTCTACTACTATGCCCTTAAGCGGAGCATATTTTACATGTATATCGCCTATTGGCTCGTATTTATTGTCAGTTAGCTCGTAACTTATATCTGCTCCCATTCTCTCTAGTGCTTTAAAAGCTTCAATGCGAGTAGGATTTAGTGTAACGCCTTCTAAATTTATGCTTGCACCTGGAGTGATAGCCGCTGCAACTGCAAAGAAAAAAGCACTCGATGGGTCAGCTGGAACTCTTAGATTTAGTGGAGAAAGAAGCTTTTTCATAGGGGTTATTGTTGTCTTTAACCCATCTATTTTTATATCTGCCCCCATTCCCTGAAGCATTCTCTCTGTATGATCACGAGAGAGCTCAGGCTCGCTAAATGAACAGACTCCATCAGCACTAAGTGCCGCTAAAATCATGCAAGACTTAACTTGCGCTGATGCGATTTTACTATCATAGTTAAAAGCTTTAAGTGTGGCTCCACGAATACTAAGCGGAGCTAGATTTGACTCATCTCTACCATCGATCATGGCCCCAATTTCACGTAAAGGCTCTGTAACTCTTTTCATTGGACGTTTACGTAGATATTTATCACCAGTTAAAACAAAATGACCTTTTGCAGAACTCAATAGTCCACAAAAAAGTCTTATGCCAGTTCCAGAATTTCCACAATCTAAAATTTCAAAGGGTTCTTTAATGCCATCAGATGAGATTTTTATAGTCTCACCATCATCCTCAATTTTCGCACCTAAATTTTTAACAATTTCTAAAGAATTTATAGTATCTTCAGCTCTAAGAAAGTTTTTTATCTCACTAGTTCCATCTGCTAACATTGCAAACATTGCGCAGCGATGTGAGATTGATTTATCAGGTGCAATATTGTTTATTGTAAGAGAAAAACAACCAGCCCGCTCAACTATGACTTCACTCATCTAAGCCCTACTTTAAGCTCTTCATTTAAATGTTTTAAAATACTATCCATAGTTGATGTAATATCTTCTTCTTCTAATGTTTTCTCGTATGATTGAAGCACAAAACGGATAGAAAGACTCATGTCTTCACCTAAAGTTTCATCACTATATCTATCTACTGGATAAAATCTCACAAGCTCTTTAGTAGCATATTTTTCTATAACCCTTTTAATTTCTTCATACTTCATAGACTTTGGCATTATAATACTTAAATCTCTAGTAGAAACTTGATATTTTGATGATGCTTTTGCAGTTTTTAGTCCATATGGAAGTTTACTAAAATCAAGCTCACAAAGGAAAGTAGCACCAAGGTCATAACTCTCTTCAACATTAGGATGCAGGCGAAATAACTCTCCAATTATTTCACCATCACGTATAACTGATGCACATTGATAAATATGCGAGAGTTTATGCTTAGTCTCATATTCTTTAAGTGTAAATTCTCCGATAATATCTGCAATTTTTTGACTAAAATATGCAAAATCTACGCTACGAGGTTTACCAGCATTTATAAGACTGTCCTTCTCTTTGTCACCGCTAAAGAGAAAGGCCATCTTCAATGACTCATCTCTTTTTGGACTAAAAACTGAACCAACTTCAAAGAGTTTTACGGAGTTTATACCATTTTTAACGTTGTGTGATGCAGCTTTTAATAGGCCTGTTAAAAGCGTAGGTCTAAGAGTATCAAGTGTGCTTACTATTGGATTTAGTAGCTCTAAATCTTCTTCAATTGTCTCAAATCCATACTCTTTTAAGATTTTTTTCTCATCAAAAACAAAGGCAACATTTTCAAAAAAACCACTTTGTGCCGCTTTATGTCTATAGATACTTCTTTTTTTGTATGCAAAATAATCATTTTTAAGCTTAGAAGATTCAGCAAAAACAAAAGGCTTAGAAGGGATATTGTCAATCCCCACAAGACGAACTATTTCTTCAACTATATCTTGTTTATGCGTGATATCATGGCGAAACCTTGGTACTGTTATAACAAAGTTATCTTGTGATGATTTGTTTGTATCAAATCCTAGATTTCTTAAAATCTTCGTGATTCTAACTCTTTCAATGTCAGCACCAATGATTTCATTTATCTCTTTTTTTGTAACAGTTATAATCTTATCTTCATATGAGTCACAAAGCTCTATAGTTCCACCATAAACAAGTGAAGATGAGTAAGACTCTATGATATTTAGACAAAAATCAAGTCCTTGGTTAAGTTCAGGTTCACTCCCCCTTGAAGTTCTATAATACATTGGTCCAGAATCAACTTTTGACTCTTGCATTTTTTTAGAAATAATATCTGGTGGGATATAACTAGCTTCTATTAGAACTGTAGACTCTTCATCTTTTGCTTTAGATGCATCTTCTTGAATAATTCCAATAATTGAAGCTTTTTCATCTCTTGCACTAGAGTAGATACTAGCATAAGAATTTTCATCTTTTTTAAGTTCGATTTTTGCAATAGTCTCTCCATCAGCAGAGAAAAATCCATAATCATAGACCCTTAAAATGACTCCACTACTGTGCGTTACATAGAGCATAAGTGACTCTATATCTGTACCTCTTGACTCATCTATTTGAGCTAGTCTTAACTTAACTATAAGAGGAAGAGAGAGCTCTTTTAAATCAACTGCTCTGTAACGGAGATTTACATCAAGCTGAGTTTCATGTGAAAGGCTTAAAATTCGCCCTATTCCAACTCTCTTATCTTCATCTTCATTTATCAAAGTCTCTATAAGTGGTTTATCATAGGCTGCACTTAAATCTCTTGCAATACCTCTAATACTCAGACAATCTCCACGGTTAGCAGTTAGTTCTATATCAATTAAGTCATCATTTAGTGCATCAATTGTACAAACCTCTTGTCCGAGTTCATACTCACCGATACTACTATCTAGTTCTAAAATGCCATCGTGTGCATCTTCAAGACCGATTTCCTTAGCACTACAAATCATCCCCTCAGATTCAACACCTCGAAGTTTTACAGGCTTTATAACAAGTCCATCGGGCATCACAGCACCGATTGTTGCAACAACTACATCAAGCCCAACTCTTACATTTGAAGCACCACAAACGATCTGGCGAACACTTGTGCCAATGTCAACCTTACAAATATTTAGCTTGTCTGCATCAGGATGTTTCTCACACTCTAAAACTTTTCCAACTATTATTTTTTTTGCAATGTTATAACTATGTATGCGATCAACTTCTAGTCCTATAGAATTTAGCGTTTTTGCCAAATCCTCAGTTGTGACAGAGCTAAGATCTATCCACTCATTTAACCAACTTCTTGTAACTATCATTGAAACTGCTCCAGCAACTTTATATCTCCCTCAAAAAGTGAGCGAAGATCTCCAATCTGATGGATTAGCATAGCAAATCTCTCAACTCCTAAACCAAAAGCATAACCACTTACATTTTTATATTTAACTGCTTTAAAGACATTTGGATCGACTATGCCACATCCTAAAACTTCTAACCAACCTGTTTGTGAACAGACTCTACAGCCATCACCTTTACAAAAAACACAAGAGATATCAACCTCTGCTGATGGCTCTGTAAAAGGGAAAAACGATGGACGGAAACGCACTTCAACATCACCAAACATATACTTTAAAAAGTCTTCTAAAATATACTTTAAGTTCGCAAAAGAAACCTTACTTTCATCATCAACTAAAAGTCCTTCTACTTGATGGAACATTGGAGTGTGTGTAATGTCATAGTCACGACGAAAAACAGCTCCTGGAGCTATCATCCTGATGGGAGGCTTTTGAGCCATCATAGTTCTGATTTGAACTGGTGATGTGTGTGTACGAAGTAGCATCTCATCTTTAAAGTAAAAAGTATCTTGCATATCACGAGCTGGATGATATTTTGGAAGGTTTAGAGCTTCAAAATTGTTAAAATCATCTTCTATCATATTACCAGTCATTACAGCAAAATTCATAGCAGAAAAATACTCTACAATCCTATCCATTGTCTCCATGACGGGATGCAGTGCCCCTACTTCATTTTGTGCACAAAACATAGATACATCTATTGCTTCTGCTTGCATTGCTTCTCTTAGTTCTTGTGTTTGCAGAGTAATTTTTTTTGTACTAAGCTCATTCATAAGAGAGTTTTTATGAGTATTTAAATCTTTTGCTATCTTGGACTTTTCTTCACCTGTCGCATCTTTCATCTTAGCAAACTCTACTGCTAATACACCTTTTTTTCCAAATACACTGATGCGAATCTCTTCAAGAGCTTCTACACTCTTAACATTATTAATTTTATCATACCACTCTTTCAATAGAGTCTCCATCATTATAAGGCAAAATAAGCCTCTTAAATTTTAAAATGATTATAGTCAATTATAATTTACATACAGCTTCATTTGCCAATTTATGTGTTATAATTTACACTAAACCCATAAAAATAAAAGGAAAAATATGTGTATATTTTGTAAAATAGTTAAAAAAGAGTTACCTTCTAGTGTGATATTAGAAAATGATAAATTTCTTGCCTTTCATGATATAAACCCAAAAGCTCCTATTCATATTTTAGCAATTCCAAAAGTTCATGTAGATAGTTTTGATGAAGTTAGCAGTGAAGTTATGGCTGGTATGACGGACTTTATTCAAGAAGTAGTTAAAGTTGTAAAGATTCAAAAGAGTGGATATAGACTAGTAACAAATATCGGAGAAAATGGTGCGCAAGAAGTGCCACACTTGCATTTTCATGTCCTTGGTGGGGCAAAATTAAAATGGGATCACATTAGTGATGCAGATCCAAAAGGCCACTTCTAATATGTACAAAAAGGCATTGGTTTTAGCTTGCCTTTCATCTGCACTTTTAGCGCAAAATATGCAAAATTTCAAAGATCAGCAGATGAAAGATTTCAAATCTCAAACGGAATATTTTGACACATATAAACAAACTCAAGAGAGTGAGTTTAATGCTTACATAAAAGAACAAGAAAAAGTTTATGCTGAGTATAAAAAAGAGCTGGGAGTTTTTTGGGAAGACCCTAAGCTCTCAACTCCTAAAAATTGGCTCTCTTATGGAGATGACAAAAAAACCAGAACAGATGTTGACTTCGAAAATGAGACAATAACTATAGAAGTGATTGCTAAAAACTCACAAGAAGCGGAGGAAAAGCTCAAACTAGCACTTGCAAAAACCGTGCTTATAGATACTAAAATGCTTCAAGAAAGTGATCCACTTGAGATAAAGCTTAATAATATAAAGAAACCATTAGGAGTTGTAGATTCAGATGTAAAAGCTGAACCTATACTCTCTACTGTAATTTTTGACAAAAGTCCTTCACAAAAAGATGTCAATAATTATGTTCAAAAGCATGTAAAAAGCGATGATATAAAAGCAAAAGAGTCATCTAAAATAAAAGATGCTAAGGTTTATTCGTTAAATGTTGCTCTTCCAGAAGATATGATGATTAAGCGCTCTAAGGTATATTTTGATGATGTAAAAAAACATGCAAAAAGACAAAACCTTCCAGCTTCTTTAGTTTTTGCAGTTATGCAAACTGAGAGTAGCTTCAATCCAAGAGCAAGATCACATATTCCTGCATATGGACTGATGCAGATAGTTCCTAAAACTGCAGGAATAGATAGCTATAATTTTTTATATAATGAAAAAAAACTTGTAACTGGAAGTTATCTCTACGATAGCACTAACAATATTACTATGGGAAGTGCTTATCTTCATATTCTCTACTACAAGTATTTAAAAGATATAAAAGATCCTACTAGCAGGTTGTACTGCACTATGGCTGCTTATAATACTGGCGCAGGAAATATTGCGTGGGCTTTTACTAAAACACATAATATGAAAGCAGCAGCTCCACTTATAAACAAAAAAACACCACAAGAAGTTTATAATAAACTTTTAAAAGATTTGAGATTTGATGAGCCAAAGCACTATTTAAAGAGAGTAAATTCTAGAATGGATTCTTACCATAAACTTTACGGTATTTGATTTTTTTACATCAAAAAACTTAAAAACTAGCGAAGCCCTAGCTTCGCTAAGGATAAAGGTCAAAATTTTAAAACATACTTTTATAATTTTCGCCCCACTCTCTTTTTTGCATAGCATACGAAAGCTCATAAGCTATTACCATTAATACCGATGTTGCTAATAAAACTACTGCCATTTCTAACATTATGAACTCCTTATATCTGTTTTAGTATCTTAGAGCATAAAGGTTTTAAATGTTAAAAATATGGCAATTTGCCATAGAAATATCTAGTTTTAGAAAATCAAGATGGGCAAGACTCTATTTCGCCCATATCTATCTTTGAGCCACCGCCTGAAATCATCTGCTCATTTTCACAAATTAACTTTGAGTTGTGGGTAATTGAGTAAGATATTGACGTGGTATCTCGAATAGTGTTTATAGTTGAGCAGTAAGTCTCAAGTGAAGCCATTACCCATCTTTTAGCTAGCAAATCATCTGCATCTGAGTCAAAACTATATGAGAGATGCAGCTTATTTAACTTACAAGGGTGAGATTCATTTCTCACAATCTCTCCATCTACAACCAGATTAGTCACAGTTTTATCTTGATTTTTAGGAAGTAACACCATATCTGATGCACTACACGAGATGATGCCAGCTAAAAAATACTCTATAGGAGAGATAACTGGGCAGTCGATGATAAAACTACTCTTTGAAGTTTTTGCTTCAAACTTCATTCCATCTTGATGTGAAATAGTTACTTTCATAATTAATACTCCTTAATTTGTTTTTTAAAAATGAAGAAAACCTCCATTTATTTAAATCGGTATTGGAAGTAATTCCAATACATACGCTTAGACCGCTATAGTTACCCAATCTTAGGAAATATACTCGATTGGCATTCCTAAAAGTTTATCTCTAAAGAGCTAGAGAGCTAAATATTTTTTAAAAAACTCTAACTGCTCTTTAGTTCTTGTAGTTGAAGTTCCACCAGCTGAAGTTCTTGCATTCATGGAGTTTTTAAGTACAAGATATTCTAAAACATCTTCATCTATTCTTGCATCTATGGCTTTTAGATATTTAA
>CAYWVG010000081.1:0-7801 GCA_964461645.1 uncultured Sulfurimonas sp.
CTACGCAATCGCTGAGATTCCCTCGGCGGGAAGCCCTCGCAACAAAGTTGCTCTTATACTCTTTTAAACCTTTACGAAAATGCCGTAAGCATTTTGTGCTTTAGTGGCACAGCGCCTAGCGTAGATAATTGGGACTAGTTCCAATTATCGTACTAATAACTAGGAGGCGACAATCACCATTGCTTCACGCAGTGGCCTTTCTTTATACTTGTAGCCTGTTTGAAAAGTTTGGACTATTTGTCCGCTCTCTACATCTTCGCTAGGAACGCTTTGAACAGCGTTGTGAATGTTTGGATCGAATGGCTCATCATGTGATACCATTGTCACACCATTTTTTTCTAAAGAAGTTGTAAGTTGCTTATATGTAAGCTCTATACCTTCTTTTAATTTATCAAAGAGTTCTGCTTTGTTTGCATCTGCACTAGCAGAGTTTAGAGCGCCTTGAAGTGAGTCCATAACTGGAATCAAGTCTTTTGCAAATTTTTCATTTGCATACTCTAGCGCAGTGTACTTTTCACGTTCTAGTCTTTTTTTAATGTTGTCAAAATCAGCATGAACTCTTGCATATTTATCTTTTAGAGCTAGTAACTCTTCTTGAAGAAGGTCAAACTCATTTTCTACAGCTTCAGCCTCAGCCTCTGCTTCATCGTTTAGTGTATCTATGTTTATATCTTCTTGAGATATAGCATCTAGTTCTTCATCTGATTTGTTTTGCATAGTTGTTAAATCACTCCTTTTATTAAAAAGATAGCATTATTATACATATTGAGTGTAACAATGTCAAGTCTTAGTTTAGTTTTTTTGTATAAATAAACTTGAGTCTTATGGTATCAAGTCTTAAAGGTGCTGTTTTAAAGCTATTTTTAGTATGATTAGAACAATAATATACTTATCTTTTGGAGGATAATATGAAGATTATAGCATGGTTTTTTGGAATATTAATAAGTCTGTTTGTTTTAGTTTATGTAGTCGCCTTTACATCTTTTGGTAACTCGCTGCTTAAACCAACTGTAGAGGCTAAGATAAAAGAGCAGACAAAGATGGATAGTAAACTTAGCACTTTTTCTCTAAGTATGAATGAAATTGATGTAGTTTTGGAAATAAACAAAGATAACATCATAAAAGCTAAAGGTACTTACTCACTTTTTTCACAAAATTTTGATATTGACTACAAGGTAGAGTTAAAAAATCTCGCATCACTTGAGCCATTAACTCAAGTAAAACTCAAAAACTCATTTTTTACAAATGGAAAAGTAAAGGGAGACCTAGCTCTTATAAACATAGAAGGAGTTAGTGACGTGGCTTCTAGTGCTACGGCTTATCATATTGAGCTAAAAGATTTTAATCCAACGTCCATCATTGCTAAAATCGATGGAGCTAAGCTAGATGAACTCTTAGAGATAGGTGCTCAAAAAAATTATGCAAATGCTCTGATAAATCTTGACATGAACTTTAAGAGTATAGAGCCAAATGCTCTTGATGGAGATGTACTTTTAAAAACTAAAAACGGTAGTTTAAACACTAAAGTAATGCGTGATGATTTTAACATTACTGTACCTCCAAAAACTGCATTTGCTATGGAGGTAAATGCTAAACTAAAGGGAGCAAATGTAGTTTATAGCTATGAGTTAACGTCAAACCTTTTTGAAGTTACTTCATCAGGGACTTTAGCTCCAACTCCTTTGAAGGTGGATGTAAAGTATGCTCTAGATATAAAGGAGTTAGCACTCCTAAAACCTATAAGCGGTGCTGATGTTAGAGGCTCACTAAGGGTTGATGGAACCGCAAAAGGAACAAAAGAAAAGCTTGTAGTTGATGCTATTAGTGATATCGCATCTTCTGAAACAATACTCCTTGCAACACTAGAAAATTTCGAGCCTAAAAGTGTTAAAGCTAGAATAAAACATTTAGATATTGCAAAAGCTCTTTATATGGTAAAACAACCTCATTATACTGATGGAAAGTTCTTTTTAGAAGCTGACATATCAGATGCAAGAGCATCAAAACTAAGAGGTGAGATAACTACAAGCATAAAAGATGGACTTCTTGATTCAAACTATATTACAAAAACATACGAGTTTAAATCTGCTATGCCAAGAACTACTTTTAAGCTAGATACAAAAACTTCGCTAGATAAAGATTTGCTAACTTCAAAAGTTGATTTAGATTCTAGTTTGGCAAATTTAAATATTAAAAGTGCACAAGTCAATATAAAAAGTGGCAAAATCACGAGTGATTATAAAGTAAACATACCAAATCTTGATGGTTTGTTCTTTGCTACAGAACAACATATGAGAGGCTCATTAAGCGCAAATGGTGACTTTGCAAAAGACAAGGACATGACTCTAAACGTTTACTCAAAAGTAGTGGGTGGAGAAATAATTGCAAGACTTCATAACGATGACTTTAAAGCTGATATAAAAAATATTCAAACTTTAGACGCACTGCATATGCTGATATATCCAGAGATGTTTAAATCATCTCTGGATGCAAACATTAACTATAATCTGGCTCTTAAAAAAGGAAAATTTACAGGATATCTAAAAGATGGTGAGTTTACAAAAAATCAGATGCTAGACCTTATAAAACAGTACGTTAAAATAGATATGTATGTTGAAAAATTTAAAGGTGATGTAAATGCAGATATAAATGCTGAAAAAATCACAGCATCAGTTGAATTAAAGTCAAATACATCATCTATAAAAACTAAAGATACAAAGTTAGATACAAAAGCAAATACTATAGACTCAAAGATAGATATCATAGCAAATAACAACCCTGTATCAGTAGCTCTAAAGGGAAATATTTCATCGCCAAAAGTAAGCATTGACGCCAAAGAATTGATGCAAAAAGAAGCAGGCAAAGCCATCAAAAAAGAGATAAATAAAGCAATAGAAAAAGAAGTAGGAAAATCTTTAGACAAAGAAGTAGAAAAATTATTTAAGGGCCTCTTCTAACTCTTTTAGAGTCTCTATAAAGCCTACCTTTGTAATCTTCGTATCTTTTATATAAAGAAGTGTCAAATTATCTTCTTTATATGGAAGTGTAAGATTATAGTTTTTATCAAAACTAAATAGTATAGGATGCTTAAATTTTTTCATTCTTGGATGTACAAAGAGTGAAAAAATTCCAGCTGGAATAGCCGAAGTATCTACTATTAGGTTTATATCATCTCTCATCTTGTGTTTATCGAAATAACTATTTGCAAGGCTAGTAGTCTCTTTATCCCATGCTATGATCCAGACTCCACTTTTTATAAGTTTATATTCATCATCATGTTGTGATTTTAGTTTCACGCTTTGTATTTTCTGTGAGACTTCAAGAGTCTGTGCATTTGACATAAAAACCAAAGAGAGTGTAAAAACAAGTAATTTCAAAGGCTACTCTTCAAAAAGCTCATTGCTCTGTAGGAGTCTCTGGCAAGGTTTTGCTATATAATA
Organism: uncultured Sulfurimonas sp.; assembly: GCA_964461645.1. Classification (GTDB taxonomy): domain Bacteria; phylum Campylobacterota; class Campylobacteria; order Campylobacterales; family Sulfurimonadaceae; genus Sulfurimonas. The sequence continues at coordinate 3,441 of CAYWVG010000081.1, forward strand.
TCCTTGCATATACTCAACCCCAATCTCAGACAACTTATCATAAACTTCGCTAGAGTGGACAAACTCAGCTATGGCTTTCATGTTTGAGTCCTTTGCAAAAGCTATGATGCTCTTTACTACTTTAAAGTCTTTTTCATTAGTTGCGATATTTTTTACAAGTGAGCCATCTATCTTTAAAAAGTCCGCCTCTATATCTAAAATACTTTTAAAATTTGAATAACCACTTCCAAAATCATCAATAGAGACGGTAGCTCCATAGCTGTGAATCAGTTTAACTTTCTCTTTAAAAAGAGCTGTATTTTGTATCTCATCACTCTCTAAAACTTCTATGGTAACCCTAGATGCCAATGATGGGCTTGAGGCAAAAGTCTCTATGAGTGTAGTCTCTATATCTTTGTTTATAAGGTCTGTAAAATTCATGTTAATACTAACATTCTCGGAGGAGTCTTTAAACTTAAGAAACACAATAGATAAGATTCTCTTAGTTAGCTTGTAGTGTATATTTGTGTGTTTTAGGTCTGGTAAGAACTGTGCAGGTGAGATGATTTTGCCATCAGTGTCTATGATTCTTACAAGTGCTTCATACTTAAAAATTTTGCCAGTGCTACATTCATATATAGGTTGGTAGTAGCATAAAACTCTATCTTCTTCTATAGCCTGTTTTACGAAATACAGGTCTTTTGATTTTGAGTCTTGTGTGACCTTAGAATTATCTCTATGATAAATAACTCTATTTCTTCCCTCTTTTTTTGCAATGTAGAGCATTTTATCAGCTACTTTTATAGCCTCATTTAGATTTTTTTCACTGGCTGGATACTCATGAACCCCAATGGAGACCTGCATCTCTAGTTTATTTTTTTCATAAGTAAATATATGAGAGCTTATATTTTTTCGGATTCTCTCATAAATCTCGCTTAGATCATCTTTTGAATCACGGTTATATAGAAGCAGCATAAACTCTTCTCCGCCATATCTTAGAAGTATATCATTATCTCTAATGGAGCTTTTTATAATTAAACTACTCTTAGCAAGTATCGCGTCTCCAGCTTTATGACCATAAACATCATTTACAACTTTGAAATAATCCAAATCAATCATAGCAAGCGAGTAGTGGTTTAGGTTTAGTCGTGGAGCTATTTCTTGTAGATAGTTACGGTTATAGATCTGCGTAAGAGGATCTGTAAAGATTTTTTTTCTAGTTATAAAGTAGTGAAAAACTTGCACTATAGTCATCAGCATTAAGAGAAATATAAAGATGATTAAAATTACAAAAAAAGTCTCTAGAGGTCTAAGTAAATTTAAGATTTCAGATTGAATATCACTGGTAATATCAACACTTAAAATTCCTATAACTTCATTAGAGGTTTTTATGGGATAGAGATAAGTTAGATATAGATTTTGCATCTTTTTTTGTTTTATGCTTTGAGGCTCTAAAGTTTCATATACAAGTGCATACTCTTTATTAAAGACATCAAATTTTTGATAAAAATTTGCCTTATCTTCTTTTGAAGCATCTAGTAAAAACCTAAATCTATCATCTGAATCTTTGTAAAGAAGGTAGATATATTTGATTGTAGGTGTGATAAAAATAGCTACCATCTCCTCATACTTATCCCTATTTTGTTTGTTTGAGAGATGAGAGATAAGTTCTTCTTTATTTGTGATAGAGTTTTTAGTTACTAGTGTATCTTCTATATTTTTTAAAATATGCCTTACATTTTCTATTTTATTATTTTGCATTTTTATAAATATATCTTCTTGAGTCTGTTTTATATAGTAGTAAATGTAGATAAAAAACACTCCTAAGATAAAGAGCATTAAAAATAGAAAAATTTCTTTTGCTTTTACCATACTTTTTCTTCTATATAAGGGTCCAAATCACTTGAGGCTTGGATTGATAGGGTTTTTAATCTTGATTTTATGATTACTATATTTGGTCTTCCTTTTTTCCAAAAAAATGCACCAAAACTTTTTGGAACTTTAGATAATAGTTCATAATCAAGAACGAAAATAATGCAATCAGCACACTTTTTTGGGAGGTTATTTTTATCTTGAAGGATTACTATTGTCGCTTGCTTATGGTCTGGTGTGGTATGAATATGCTTGTTTTTTTTCATGGCTTGACAAATTGTTTTGTTATCACTCCATATGATTTTTTCTTTGTTTATAGATATTTCATTTAGAATTTTTTCTAAAATTTTGACTTGCAAGTTAATAGAAGTGTCTGATGCAGCTAAGGAGAGTGTGCAAAACAAAGCTAGGAGGAATGCTCTCATTAAAAAGTGTACTCCATAGTTAGTAGTCCTCTTCTTTCCATAACAGGAACATCGATTCCGCTTATATGCACTTCATGTGCTTGGTCTAGAAGATTTTCGCCCTTTAGTTTTAAATCTAATTTCTTACTAAGCGGATAAATAACGCCTAAGGTGTAGTCATAACCAGCTGACATTTTTTTACCAAAAGCCGAGGTATAGTCTGCTCTATATACAAGTTCATTATATATATCAAGCTTCCATATTTTGTTAAAAAGTTGTATGAGTCCGCCTTGTTCCGGGCTTATGTATTTATCTTGAAAAACCTTAAAGTACTCCAAAACAATTTTGTTATTTATATCAAAGTTGTGCTCAAAGCGTGCATAGGCTCTTTGAAAAGTAGCAGTCCCATCTTTATTTACGTATTTTTTAAGCATGGGATTAAAAACTATTCTATCTTTTGCTTGACTCTCTCCCGCGCTAATTGTTATGGTGTTTTGCTTTGTTTTATAAGCCAATTCTGCTGTATAAGTTATAGTTTTTACACTTTGTAAATCTGGATTTATATTGAAGTATGGTGAAAAAGTTGTTTGTCTAAAAGTTGGGTATATATAACTCTTCATCCCAAAAAGTTTTAGGGTCCACCTATCATCTAAAAGAGTGACATATCCTAATCTGAGTATATGTTCAGTTGATGACTTAGCATCTACGTTTTCATATCTATCTAATTTTGCACTTACTGTTATGAGGTTATCTTCATTTATATTGTAGAGATTTTCTAAATACCCCATAAAAATATTTCTTTTTGTAGGCCCCCATGTTCTATTGGTACTGACTCCATCTCTTTTGAACTCATTTATATCAAACTTTTGATGTTTAAAATGAGTACCTATAAAAAAATCGTTGTTCTTATATATAAGTCTTTTTTCTAAAATAGCACTTATAACATGACTTCCGATACTTACATCTACTTGTTTTGGCTGAGGCATTTCTGCGGTAGGTATGCCAACTGCATCTTTGTTTAGGACTTCTAAATTTTCATGAGAGAGATTAAGAATGAAATTTAAATCTTCTCCAAAATGCTTGCTAACTTGAAGGTATATATTTGTAGCATCTGTGTGCCCATCAAGAGGAGCATCTCCTAAACCTGAAAATGAGTCATATCTCTCTTTAGTTGCTCCAAACTCTATATCATAACTCTCTTCTTTTGAAAATTTTGCATAGACTTGACCTCTTTGTCCATCACGAGAAAGCTTGTATGCACCATTATTATAAGTTTTATAATTATTTTTGCTAACATCAAAGTTTGCTAAGTATGAGTACTCATCAAACTCTCTTGCATCTATGGCGCGCAGAGTTAAACTGCCTTTTGTATCTATGGAAGTTTGCACAGAGGTGGCATTTTCACGAGATGGATCTTTTGTGTAGAGTTTTATAACCATACTTCCTGGTTCATTTCCAAAAACAACTGAGTTACCCATCTGATAAACTTCTATATGGTCTATAAAGTAGAGGCTCATCTTGCCGTACTGAGTAAGTGCATCTCCTAGAGTGGCAGAGTTTAATTCGTGCGAGTTTATAAAGAGTTTTACAGAGTTAAAAGAGGATTGGTCACTTCCGCTTTTTGTGAGGTTCGTCATCCCTGTTCTTGTAGCTTCTAGGCTAAACATTCTTAATGTTTTTAAGACATCATTTAGAGTATAGGCTTGCATTCTATCTAAGTCTGAGCGAGAAAAAAGGATGAGATTTCCAGCACTCTCTTGTTTTGTTTTATGGTAGAGTGAGTGGGTCTGTTCGTACTCACTTAACAAGTTATCAAGCATTATTTCTTCTGCAAAAAGAAACATAGATATAAAAGATACTAAAAGTAGTAATTTCATCCGTCAGCCTAATGTTATTATGCTAGATTTTAGTTCAATTGTGCTTATGTTGTGCTTAGCTACTTAGCACTAGCATCTGCTAGAGTTAGGCAAAACAAAGGAGTGTGATTGTGCCTACTTATAGTACTTATGGCTTGAGATAGAGTTGAGCCTGTTGTGATGATATCATCAACGAGAATAATGTCTTTGTACCTTGTTGGCTTAAAGCTAAAATCTCTTGGATTCATCA
>CAYWVG010000082.1:0-7725 GCA_964461645.1 uncultured Sulfurimonas sp.
AAAATTATTATTAGTTTTCTTTATAAAAAGTTATCTCAAAGTTCCCATCTTCACGTTCTTTAACATCGTGAAGTATTGTTATTGGGATCCTCTCATAAAGAGGAAATGGTTCATGAAAATAGATGCCAACAAGTCTATGAGAAGTTGTCTTTAAAAGACTAAGCCCTCTGATCGTGTTTACCATTGGTTCAGGTGGAGTACAAGCTGATGCATCAAACTCATAAAATATTAAATCATCTTTTTCATAAGTGTAAAAAGGAAGTGTTGTTCCTTCTACTTCAACTGGCTTTTTGTTCAAAATGAAAACCTCTTTTTTCTATGTATACATAAGCGCCATAATATTCATCCCACTCAAAGTATTTTGAAACTTTTTCAAAAGCTTTTAGTACGACTGTATCTTGGCAATCGTGATTATAAATCGTAATAGAGGTGTGATAATATCTGTTATATGATTCTATAGGACGAAGTAACATATCTTGCCACGATATTTCAATCTTCCCATCATAAGGCTCAAACGGAACTGTAGAAATTACTGTTTTGTTAGTCACTTTGCATTTAAAATGACACACAACATAAAATCTATCAATTTTAACAAACTCCAAAAGTGGAGTTATGTTTTTATGTCGTATTTCCATAATTTTATGCCTTCGATTCAAATATACTGATTATATATCGACCAAAGCAATAATTATTCCACTACTACCGAGCTAGCCTTACCTCAAATGATTTCTTATCTCTATCTAATAGCTTGACATTTCCGCCATGAGCTTCAGCAATTTCTCTACTTAACACTAAACCTAAACCATTTCCTTTTAACTTTGTACTTTTAAAAGCTTCAAAAAGTTCAGCTCTATTTTCTACTTCAACACCACTGTCGTAAATATAAAACTTATGGTATTTCTCATCTCTCTCATAAGAGAGTTCTACAACTCCGTTATCATTATCATCAGCTTCTATAGCGTCAATAGCATTAGCCATAAAGTTACTAAAGAGCATCTCTAGGAGATCTTTATCTGCATTTAATTCAAAATCTATTTGAGGAAAAACAAAACTAATCTCTTTTGAATATCCATAATATCCTATAGACATATCTATAGAATCTTTTAAAGTGCTCCACAAAAACTTTGTTCTGTTTATCTCTATGCCTTTTGAGAACATCAAAGTAGCTTTTATAATCCTATCTATGCGGTAAACTGATTTTTGAATCTCTTCTACTATTGGGATATTTTCAGGCATAACTCGCTTTTTTAGAGTTGAGCTTAAAAGTGAAATAGATCCAATTGGGTTTCGGATCTCATGAGATAAGTGTGCAGCCATTTGTCCCATAGTAGCTAGATTTTCTTTTCTTTTTTGCTCTGTGATATCAGTTGCACTTATCATAGTTTTGTCTTTATAACTTGAACTCTTTATAAGATAAAACCTTGAGTTAAACGGCACTTCATAGTCATCACTTTTAAGTTTTATGAGTCTTAAAAGCTCAAGAAGTTCTCTAGCCTTTGAGTTTTGCAGAAAAACGCTACTATCTTCATCTATGATCCATATAGCATTTGGCAAGAATTCAACGACTCTTTCAATGGTATTTTGCAAATGCGTATAAGACGCTTTTAACTCATTAAATTCGCCCTCAACCTTATAAGTCTGCTCTATTAAAAGGTTTAACTCTTCAGGAGTTATCATATCTTGTGAAGACACTATTTATGTTCCAAAAGTATCTTATAAAGCGAGTGTGCATCATCTCTTCCAGCTAACTCTCTTATGGAGTGCATTGCATAAGTAGGAAGTCCAACATCAAGTGTTTTTAACCCTAATCTTGTAGCTGTAATTGGTCCAATTGTAGAGCCACAACCCATATCGCTTCTTGCAACAAAGTATTGAGTAGGTTCTCCAAGACTTGAAGCAACACTTTTAAACTTAGAAATACTTTGCGTACTAGATGCATACCTTTGGTTAGTATTTACTTTTATAACTACACCTTTGTTTATCATCGGAGCATGGTTTTGATCATGCTTTTCTGGGTAGTTTGGATGAATAGCGTGTGCATTATCGCAAGAGATCATTATGGAATCTCTTATCATCTGCAAAAACTCTTCATAGTCACTAAAGACTCTTCTTAGCGTGTCTTCTAAAAAAGATCCAGCCGCACCAGAAGTCGAAGCACTTCCAACCTCTTCATGATCACTTGCAATAAAAAGCATAGCTCGATCTTCTTCAACACTACAAATACTCAGCATTCCAACATAACAACTAAGCAAATTATCAAGTCTCGCACTAGATATAAAGTCATCTTTTAAACCAACAAATGAGGCTTTTTGAACATCATAAAGACTAAGTTCAGTAGCTAAGATCTCTCTTGCGTCTGCAATGCCAACTTGTGAGAGTTGCCACTTTAAAAATTCATCATATTCAAAGTCATCTGAAGTACTAAGAATTGGGGAAGTATGAGTCTGTTTATTAATTGTTCTCTCTTTATTTGCAAACTCATCAAGATGAATAGCAAGAGATGGAATAACAGCTAGAGCTTTTTTAGCATCTATAAGTGCCTCTTGGATCTCGCCATTTGAGTCAAGGTAAGAGATGCGACCTGCAATAGAGAGATCTCTGTCAAACCAAGGGTTTAAAAGTATGCCACCATAAGGCTCAACCATAAGCTTAACAGCTCCATGAGCCTTAACAACAGGGTTTGGCTTTAGTCTAAAGTTTGGAGAATCAGTATGAGTTCCAACCATGGTGTAGTTTTTTGCACCCTTTGGGTAAGTAAAAGCGATCACAGATGAGTCATTTCTTCTAACAAAATACTTCTCACCCTCCACTAAGCTCCATTTTGTGTTCTCATCTAGTTCTTCAAACCCAGCATTTAAAAACATTCCAGACATATTCTCTGTAGCATGAAAAGGCGTAGGCGATGCATCTAAAAACCCTAACAATCCTTCGTTGAAATCTTTTTTATCCATAATTTCTCCATTTGACATAAAATTTTCCTAAACTATAATATCCACAGCCTCGTTACCATCAAGTGCTGTTATGATTTTGCTATCTACTCTTATGGCTGAGTCGATTACTACATTTTGAAGCTTTGAGATTATAGTGATCTTAAGCTCACGGTTTCCAGGGTTTTGTCTGATTAGTGTGTATAGCTCTTCTAAGATAGTTGTACTCTCATCTAGTTTTATAGATAAGTTTATAGGTTCGAGTACAACTTCGCGAACTTCTTTTTTTACCTTTTTAGTCTCTTTTTTTGCATCCCTTAGAGTCATAATTTTAGTTACACCCATTCTTGTAAACATATCTGTATGAGTAATTTTTGCTTTAAAAGCAATTGGTTCACTTAGATCCATGGCTTGGAGTTGATCTAGCTTGTCACTAAAGAGCATGATCTCTATGTTTCCATGAAAATCCATCAAAGAGACTATGGCAAACTGATTTCCTTTTTTAGATGTTTTTTTAATAATATCCTCTACTTTACCTATGAAAATAGCGTAAGAGCCATCTTTGATGCCGCTGATTTCAGAAGATAGAGTGTAGTCTAGCTCTTCAAGTTTTTCTCTAAACTCATCAAGTGGATGCCCAGAGACATAAAATCCTAAAATCTCTTTTTCAAACTCCAAGATCTCTTTTAAACTATACTCATCAGAGTTTCTTAGCTCTAGTTTTACGCTTGTTATCTCTGCATCATCTCCAAAGAGACTTCCATGTGCGTTTTTTCTTGCCATTGAGGCATCTTTTGCAGTATCAATTATAAGCTCTATCTGATCTAGGAGTGCTTTTCTTGAGTAGCCATATCTATCAAAACCACCAGCTTTTATGATGGATTCTATAACTCTTTTATTTACCTTACTAGGCTCAATTCTATTTACAAAATCTTCTAGGCTTGTGTAGTCTCCATTTTGCACTCTCTCTTCTAGCATCGCCTCAATGGCAGCATTACCAACACCTTTTATTGCACCCAGACCAAATAAAATAACTTCTCTGTCATCTTTACTAATGGCAGAAAACTCTAAAAGAGAGTCACAAATATCTGGAGGAGAGAGCTCAATGCCCATTCTCTTTACCTCATCGATATAGCGAACAACTTTGTCCATATTGTCTTTGTCAGATGTTAAAAGTGCAGCCATAAACTCATTTGGATAGTAAGTCTTTAACCATGCAGTTTGAAAGGTAACCATTGCGTAAGCTGCTGAGTGAGACTTGTTAAAACCATAGCCAGCAAACTTCTCAATGAGATCAAAGAGTTTTGAGGCTTGTGTGTAGTCATAACCCTGTTTTTGTGCACCAGATGCAAACTCATCGTTATACTTTGACATATCTGACTTTTTACCCATAGCACGACGAATAATGTCAGAGTAACCAAGGCTAAATCCACCAATAGTTTGAACTATCTGCATAACCTGTTCTTGGTATACGATGACTCCATAAGTGTTTCCAAGTATGGCCTCCATCGGCTCAAATGTGTACTCAATCTCTTCTCGCCCATGCTTTCTCTCTATAAAGCTATCAAGCATCCCAGACTCCATAGGTCCTGGTCTATAAAGTGCTAAAACCGCAATGAGATCTTCAAAACTATCTGGCTTTAGTCTTCTGTTTAGATCTTGCATACCGCTTGATTCTATTTGAAACATTCCAACAGTATCGCCACCACGGATCACATCATAAACCTTAGGATCATTCTCATCTATTTTATGCCAGTCTATCTCTTTGTCATATCTGTACTTTACAAGTTTAATAGCATTGTCGATCACATCTAAAGTCTTAAGTCCAAGGAAGTCAAACTTTATGAGATCTACATCTTCAAGGTAGTTTAGTGAGTACTGAGTTACAAAAGTATCTTCACCAGATGGTTTATATATGGGTGTTTTAAACCAAAGTTCTTCGTTTGAGATCACAACACCAGCTGCGTGAATACCAGAGTTACGCTTCAACCCTTCTAGTTTTTTTGCAAACTCCCAAACACGAGCCGCATTTGCATCAGATCCAATGAGCTCTTGAAGTTTAGGCTCTTTTTGAAAAGCACCTTTTATAAACTCCCCATTTTTCTCTCTACCATTTAGTGTAATTCCAAGCTCATCAGGAACAAGCTTTGCCATATTGTCAGCTTGAGAGAGTGGCATATCTAAAACTCTTGCCACATCACGAATGACTCCTTTTGCAAGAAGAGATCCAAAGGTTATGATCTGAGCTACTTGGTTTCTTCCATACTTCTGTACAACATAGTCTATAACTTCCCCACGGCGAGCCTGCATAAAGTCCATATCTATATCGGGCATACTTACACGTTCAGGATTTAAAAATCTCTCAAAAAGTAAGTCATACTTCATTGGATCTATATCTGTAATATCTAGTGAATATGCCACAAGACTTCCAGCTGCTGATCCACGCCCAGGGCCTACTGCAATGCCCTGCTCTTTTGCAAACTTCACAAAGTCCCAAACTATAAGCATATAACCAGGAAACTTCATTGAGTTTATAATGTCCATCTCAAATTCTAGTCTCTTTTTGTACTCTTCATGTTTTTCTTGTGGGACAATTTTTAGTCTCTCTTTTAGTCCTAATTCACAACGATATATAAAATATTCAGCATCCATTATGTCTTTGTCATCAGAGCTTAGTTCTAGCCCATCATCTTTTGCATACTCTGGAGTAAACTTAAAGTTTGGCGGAGTTGGAGTCTTTACTATTGGCTCGTAATCTTCACACTTATCTACAATCTCTTGCGTATGTGTTATCGCCTCTGGTATGTCCGCAAAAAGCCTTGCCATCTGCTCTGGTGATTTTAGGTAAAACTCATGCACAGAGTGACGCATACGATTTGGATCATCGTAGAGTTTATTCATCCCGATGCACATAAAAGCCTCATGATACTGTGCATCTCCTGGATATGTGTAGTGAGTGTCGTTTGTGGCTATTATCTTTATCCCTGTCTCTTGAGAGATTTTTAAGATGCTATCATCTATATAGAGTTGATCACCTATACCGTGACGCATAAGCTCTAGGTAAAAGTCATCTCCAAAGATATCTTGGTACTCTAGCGCTACTGCTTTAGCACCCTCATATCCAAGTGCTCCATTTTTTACATTTCTATCATTTGCTAGGTTTAGATGCCAGTTAACCTCTCCTTGAAGACAAGCAGAAGTACAGATAATACCCTCGCTATGAGATCTAAGCTCATTTTTGTTGATGCGTGGAAAGTAGTAGAAGCCATCTATAAAAGCCTTTGAAGATAGATACATTAGGTTCTCATAACCCTTTTTATTTTTAGCAAAAAGGCAGATATGAAATCTCTGCTTCGTACTCTTATCATCAAGTGTAGCACCATTATGGATATAACCCTCCATACCAATGATGGGCTTAATTCCAGCCTTTTTCATCTGATGGTAGAAGTCAATCGCCCCAAACATATTTCCATGATCGGTCATAGCAACACAAGTCATCCCAAGCTCTTTAACTCTTTTGACCAAGTTTGTTAGTTTGTTTGCACCATCTAGTAGTGAGTATTCTGTATGAAGATGTAGGTGTGTGAAAGGTTTTGCACTCAAGATAATTGCCCTTAAAAAGTATAAATTAGTGAGTGATTATAGTCGGTTTATCTTAATATGAACTAATACAACTCTTGAGTAAATCAAGAGCCGTATATAGGGTTATTTTACTTTTTCTAAGTACTCGCCATCTACAGTATTTACTCTTATGAGATCGCCCTCTAGTACATGGTAAGGAACTTGAACAACTGCACCAGTCTCTAGTGTTGCAGGTTTTTTACTTCCACTAGAAGTGTCGCCTTTGAAGTTTGGAGGAGTCTCTGTGATGATAAGCTCCATAACTTCAGGAGCCGCAACAGAGATAGCATTTCCTTTATAAAAGATGATATCTACACTTATGCCATCTTTGAACCACTTTGCAGCATCATCGCACTGCTCATAAGATAGACCTAGTTGGTCATAAGTGTCGTTATCCATAAACTGGTACATCTCGCCATCATCATAAAGATACTGCATAGTTTTGTAGTCAATTACTGGAACTTCAAACTTATCTCCAGCGTGAACAGTCTTCTCAACTACCTTACCATTTAAAAAACTCTTTGCTTTCATACGAACAAAAGCCGCACCTTTACCTGGTTTTACATGTTGAAACTCTACTACTCTACAAGGAACTTCGCCCACTACTAAACGAACACCTTTTTTTATATCACCCATACCAACAGTTGCCATCAAAATTCTCCTTAATGGTGTAATTATTTTATTTATTTTAGTGCAACTTTACTATAAAGATGCAAATATCTAGTTTAAGCATCATATAAAGTAAATTAATAAGTTAGGTCACAAACCAATCTTTACTTATTTTTTGTTGGTCTCTCTCGCTCCCTCCTCTGCGCGGCAGAGCGAGGAAGCGAGAAAAAAAGGCAAAGTTTTAGGTGTTTAGTGCGAGGTTAAAACCTCGCTTCCAGATATTTCACAATCTCGCGTGGGAATGCATATAAATACTATACAAATAAACTATACGCTCCCAAGCAGAGCGAGGGGACGAGAAAGATTTTCGGAAGCGATGCTTTAGCTTCGCGCTGTGAAGTTTTAAAGTTAGTGTACGATTTACAAGCTCTATCTACGAAGTTCATCGTGGAGAACGCCATTGGTTAGCGTTTCTTGAAACCTAGGCTTTCAAGAAAGACTGATAGAGTGTTGTGGGCTACTACACGATTACTACACGCGTAAAAATGTATACTCATAAAAATAAGAA
>CAYWVG010000083.1:0-7706 GCA_964461645.1 uncultured Sulfurimonas sp.
CAGTCACACATCCTGATATCACAAGATACTTTATGCTTATTCCAGAAGCCTGTGAGTTAGTGCTCCAAGCTGGGGCTATTGGAAGTGGTGGAGAGATATTTATACTCGATATGGGTGAGCCTATAAAGATAGTAGATTTAGCTAAGAAGATGATAGAGCTAAGTGGTAAGAAAGATATAGAGATAGAGTTTAGTGGACTTCGTCCTGGTGAAAAACTATATGAAGAGTTACTTATAGATGATACCGATTGTCAAACGGAGTATGAGTCAATAACTGTGGCTCGGCCTACTATTTATGATATAGATAAGCTAAATAGAGATATAAAAGAGCTTTTAGGTAGTACCGACAAACTAAAAAAACTAAAAGAGATAGTCCCAGAATTTGACCATCAGCTAAACTAATAGTAACAAATAGTAATCTTTTGCAAATATATTTAAATATTAATAAGTAGATTTTGATGAGATAAATTATTATTATATACTAAAATAAATCAGAAAAAAGGAGTTAAAATGAAGATTTTAGCTATGGTTATTTTAGGATTTAGTATGTTGTTTGCAGCAGTAGATATCAATACAGCTAGTAAAGATGAACTCAGCACTCTTAGTGGTATTGGTGCAAGTAAAGCTGAGACGATTATAAAACATAGAGAGGCAAAATGTTTTAAAAGCGTTGATGAACTTGCAGAAGTTAAGGGAATTGGCAAAAAAACAGTAGAGAAAAATAGAAAAAATCTAACTGCTAGTAAGTGTAAAAAGTAGTTATTAAAAAGGTAAAACTTGTAGGTAAGCGAGAAGAGTATTCTCGCTTATGCTATAACATGCCCTACAAATTTACTCATATTGTCCATTATTTCAGAGCCTTTTCTAAAGCTAAGTCCACATGACTCATACGCAAAAAAGAGACCAGCCTGATATTTTGCCCCAGCTTTATCTGCATTAAACTCAACATACTCTTGATATATTTTTTTATAATTACCATACTCTCCATCAGTTTGCTCTAGAATTTTACCATTAGCATCTATGATTTTAGTGTTAGCTCCCTCTCTTCCAAAAACAGTTTTTTCAACTTGTTTGATGCCATCAAGTGGTTCAAATGATGTCTGAAGTAGGTATGGGCTATCAGCAAATAGGTCATACATAATCTTCATAATGCCCTTTGATTGGAACATAAGTGTATATGCTGGGTTTAAGATGATAGCTTGTTGGTTTTGCATAATGCTGTTTAGTGTGGTTGCAAGTTCTGGCTCACCACTTCCTATATCTTCCCAAGGAAAGAGTTTAAACCAGTACTCATATTGGTTCTCATTTGCATCAAAGATTCCCTCTTCATCAAATCTAACATTGTGCAGATACTCAAAACCTGTGTTAAATCCTGCATCTGTGGCCATCTGCTGAAGTAGCCTTGTTGTAGCTTCTTCTTCATCATTTCCTTCTACGCTTGAGAAGAGTATCTTCCAGCCATCATATCTCTCATCAAAAAGTTCTGTATCGTCATTTAAAGTTATAAGTCTTTTAAAATTCTCTTTAATTGCATCGTAAACATTGTTAAATTGCTTATCTTCATTCATATTGTTTTCTTTTAACAAAGCCCATTGAAGTAGGGCAGTCTCAAAGAGTGATGTAGGGGTATCGGCATTAAACTCTATGAGTTTTATAGGTTTACCATTAGTCCCACCAGCTAAATCAAAACGACCATAAATATGCCAGTGAACATCACTCTCCCAGCTCTTTTTTATCATCTCAATAAGGTTAAATGGGATGCCAAGTTCAAAGAAAAGGTTGTTTTCTATCACATGCTCAGCAGCAGCAACAAACATCTCATATATCTCATTTCCTGCCTCATAAAAAGCCTCAGCTTCAGCTTGAGTTATAACTACTAGCTCGTTGTTTATATATTTAGTTGCATCACTATCCGTATGCCAAGTAAAACCCAACTCTTCTAGAGTAGCATCACTTAAACTATCTATCTTTTGTAAATTTATCATCCGCCATAACTCCTGCTGCCTTGGGTTGAACTTTTGGTATTTGTTCCGCCAAAAAAACTCTTTTTAGAAGATGAACTCTTAGATGCACTAGGAGATGCTGAGCGGCTATAGGCACTTTTGTTTGCACCTGCTGAATTTTTTGCAAAGTTTTTGTTGTTCATAAGAGCGTTACCTATCATATTTCCTAAAAGTGAACCAGCTGCAACTGCTAAAATAGTTCCAGCCAAGCCCATTCCAGCACTACTATCTCCGCCTTTTACAGTTTCAGAAGTTCCATCTTGGACTTTTTTATACTCTTGTTCGGCTAACGCTTTCATCTCCTCTTCGCTCATAAAACGCTCAACTGTGTCTCCGTTAGCATCTTTTTCACGGATGATAGCTCTGTTTGGCCCATCAGTTGGCATCTCTTCAGCTACTATGTATTTGCCATTTGCTTGTTGCTCAATTACCAAAAAGCGATTTTGCTGTTGCTGCTCTTGTTGTTGAGCCTCACAACCACTCAAAACACTCATCATAATTACTCCCGCACTCCCCAGTGCTACGCCACTTGCCAAACTTGAAATATGTTTCATCTAATTAAATCCTTTTTCTTTAGTAGTATGGTTTTTTTAAGATCATAATCATAAAAGGTGATTATCTCTCTTCCCTCATAGTAGATATCTCCAACAAATATATTTTTACTGTTTTTAAGAGTTACATTTTTTTGCATAAACATCTTCTCTCCTAGGGCATATCCAATAGCAGGATAGAGTGTTGAGAGTGAAACAACAAAGAGAATAGAGATAAAAAGGGCTGAAATTTTTAGGTTTTTTATATAGATAATTGCAAAGCCTGTTAGAGCAGAAAAGAGCATAAATAAGAAGATATTTTGATGATCTACAAACAAGATATTGTAATAAACCTTAACTTCATAAAAATTTATATAGTGCTTTTGCAGACCTAAAAATATGAAAAAATCTAAAATAAATGTGACAAACATACCAGTAAGTAGCGCTTGAAGAGCTTTTATCATCTTAGTTTTCTCCTTTTTTGATTGTTTATAATATATAAAGATGAAGAACTTCTTTGATGAAGTCCATCTCTATTTTGTACTATTATATCAGCTTTATCTGCACAAAAGAGCATATCAAAATCACGTCCCGATTCATTAGCAGAAGTAGAGTAGTGCCACGCTAAGTCTCTTAAGAGTTGAGAATGGAGCGAACTCTTGCTCACTCTAAAAGCTAAGTTTTTAACTATAAAGGTGGTTTTTTTAGCTCTTCGTACACTATTTTTAAACATATTTGGGATTCTGGTTTTTGATGATTTTAGAGCTTTGAAATCTCTATAGATTTTGATAAAGGGCTTAGTCTGGCTCCTTTTTTTTATCTCTTTTAGCCTCTTTGCATCTTGAGATAAAAAACCGACAGTGGTGTCAGTTTGAGCCAGAATAACTTTCACGCTTAAGCGAGAAAGTCTTGTATTGCTTTTGAATCTAGCCATGAGCCATCACCCATCTCATCAAGAGCTAAGATAAGTGCTCTTGCAGCACTGAGAGTTGTAAAGTATGGGATATTTTTCTTTAAAACTTCTTGGCGAATAACTATTGCATCTTTTTTTGAAGTGTTGTTATCAGATGTATTTAGTGCCATAGCAATCTCATCATTTTTCATACTATCTTCAATATTTGGACGGCCCTCAGAGATCTTTAAAACCACTTCACAAGGGATGCCAGCACTCTCAATTACCGCTTGAGTGCCTTTAGTTGCTACTAGTTTAAAGCCATGTTTATGAAGCCCAGATGCTATCTCGCAAGCGTGAACTTTATCTGTATCTACAAAAGATAAGAAACATGTTCCACTCTTTGGAATTTTATTTCCAGCTGAGAGTTGAGCTTTTGCAAAACTAACTCCAAAGTTTGAGCTTATTCCCATAACTTCGCCAGTTGATTTCATCTCAGGAGAAAGAACTAAGTCAGCTCCGTAGAGTTTATGAAAAGGAAAAACTGCCTCTTTTACAGAGATATGACCCTTTAGTTTTGGCTTTAAGAGACCATTTACTTCTTGGACTATATTGTATTTGTCATAGTATTTTAGAGAGTCTCTTAGTGTCTCTCCAACCATAACACGAGTTGCGACTTTTGCAAGTGGCATCCCTGTAGCTTTAGAGACAAAAGGAACAGTTCTTGAAGCTCGTGGATTTACCTCTATAAGATATATCTCATCTTTATAAATAGCGTACTGAACATTCATAAGTCCAATGACTCCAAGCCCTAGCGCTATTGTTTGGGTCTGCTCTTCTACTCTTTGTATCAACTCTTTTGAGAGGTTTACAGGAGGGAGTGAACAAGCACTATCTCCTGAGTGAATACCAGCTTCTTCGATATGTTCCATAACAGAGCCGATATATACATCTTTGCCATCACTAATAGCATCAACATCAAGCTCTATAGCTTGGTCTAAAAACTTATCTATAAGAACAGGAGCTTCGTTTGATACTGAGATAGCTAAGTCCATGTATTGTTTAAGTTCATCTTCTGTGTAGACAATTCTCATGCCACGGCCACCAAGAACAAAAGATGGACGAACTAAAACAGGAAAGCCTAGCTTCTGGGCTATAATGTAAGACTCTTCTTTGGTTCTAGCTAGCCCGTTCTCAGGTTGCTTTAGGTTGAATTTTTTTACAAAGTTAGAAAACTGCTCTCTATCTTCTGCAAGGTCAATAACCGCTGATGGAGTTCCTGCAATCTTTGCTCCTATCTTAGTTAAGGCATCAGCTAATTTTAGTGGAGTTTGCCCACCAAAGTGAACAATGATGCCATCAGGCTGTTCATTTTCTATAACTTCTCTAACATGTTCTAAGTCAATAGGCTCAAAATACAAAACATCAGAAGTATCATAGTCAGTTGAGACCGTCTCAGGATTACAGTTGTACATGATAGTCTCTATATCCATCTCTTTTAGTGCAAAAGCAGCATGAACACAACAGTAGTCAAACTCAATTCCTTGACCGATTCTGTTTGGTCCACCACCAAGGATAAGGACTTTTTTCTTATCGCTAACTCTATTTTTAGCATCAGGAGAGGCAGCAATATTTGTAGTTGAGTAGAGGTAAGGAGTAAGAGCTTCAAACTCTCCTGCACAAGTGTCAACTTCGTTGTACTCTAGTGAGATGCCAAGTTTTTTCCTAGCATCATAGACTTGCATCTCTGTTGTTTTTTGCTCTTTGCTTATAAGCTGGGCGATTCTTTTATCTGAAAAACCATCAGCTTTGATGCTTCTCATAAGAGCTGCATCTTGGAGTATCTCTTTTGTGATTGTCTTCTCAGACTCAACTATCTCTTGGAGTTGATATAAAAACCATGGGTCAATCGCACAAGTATCAAACATCTCTTCTATGCTCATACCACGACGAAATCCCTCAGCCACATAGAGTGCGCGATCTGCATTTGGACGGCGGATCTCATGCTTTATAAACTCATCATCACCTTGCATTGGTTCAAAACCGCAGATGCCAGTCTCAAGAGAGCAGAGTGCTTTTTGCATAGACTCTTTAAAAGTTCTACCTATTGCCATAACTTCGCCAACTGACTTCATGCTTGTACTTAGTGTATTTACAGCCTCTGGAAATTTCTCAAATGTAAAGCGAGGAACTTTTGTTACTATATAGTCAACTGATGGTTCAAAAGCTGCTGGAGTTCCTGTGATATCGTTTGTGATTTCATCTAAAGTGTAACCAATAGCAAGAAGAGTTGCAACTTTTGCAATAGGATAACCTGTAGCCTTAGATGCAAGAGCAGAAGAGCGAGAAACACGGGGGTTCATCTCTATTACTATCATTCTGCCAGTTTTTGGATCTATGGCAAACTGGACATTTGATCCACCATTATCAACACCAACTTCTCTTAAAATTGCAAAAGATGCGTCACGCATTCTTTGGTACTCTTTATCTGTTAGAGTAAGAGCAGGTGCAACCGTGATGCTATCTCCAGTGTGAACACCCATAGGATCAAAGTTTTCAATGGAGCAGACGATGATGCAGTTATCAGCTTTATCACGGATAACTTCCATCTCAAACTCTTTCCAACCTAGCATAGACTCCATGATTTCTATCTCGCTAACAGGAGAAGCTGAGATGCCCTCTTGTGCTAGTTTTTTAAACTCTTCCATATTGTAAGCTACGCCTGAACCACCACCAGCGAGTGTAAAAGAGGCTCTTGAAATTACAGGAAAACCGAGTTCTTTTGCTACTTCAATAGCTTCATCAACGCTATAAGCATTGCGACTTATTGGCAAATCCATGCCTATCTTTGTCATAGCTTCATTAAAAGCAGAACGGTCTTCACCTTTATGAATAGCCTCTGGAGATGCACCTAAAAACTCCACACCCTCTAACATACCTTTTGCAAACATGCTTGTAGCAACATTAAGTGCTGTTTGTCCGCCCATAGTTGGAAGAACTGCATCTACTTTTTCTTTTTTGATGATGCGAGCTATTACATCTTCAGTGATTGGCTCTATATAGGTTCTATCTGCAAACTCAGGGTCCGTCATTATAGTTGCTGGATTTGAGTTGATAAGAATAACTCTAAAACCTTGTTCTTTTAAAGTCTTTACAGCTTGTGTCCCTGAGTAATCAAACTCACAACCTTGACCAATGATAATAGGACCAGAACCTATAAGTAAAATCGTGTGTATGTCGGTGCGTTTTGGCATTTTTTCCCTTTGCACAAAGTCCTCTAACAAGAGGTGCTTTTGTGTATTTAAGCTAGTGTAATAAATTTTTTTATTATAGGTAAAAAGCACTTAATTTTTGATGAGATATTGTAGTTTTTTTATAGATTGAGAATAGATTCTCAAATAAATTTTCAAAGTTCAGAGATAAAATGGATGAAATTATCTCTTGTGAGGGCTAGTATTTAAAAGTATATATTAAAGAGAGAAGACCTGAATAGATATAGTCATCATTGACAATTGGGCTTGAAGTTGCTTCATTTGAGAGTTTATCAACTCTGAGATTTATCAAAGTAGATATATCTTGAGTGATGGGATATTTTATGTAAGTTTGAACTCCTACCATCAAGCCATCATTTGGAGAATATTCTTTTCTGCTTCCTAATTCCTCTGACTTTTTAACACCATAATAGTAGTTTAAAAATTTACTTGACTCATAAACTAAAATCAAACTAGGATAAAATGAAAAATGTCCAGCTTTAAAATCAATACCCATTTCACTCTTTAATATCCACGAATCATGTCTGTCTAATATGTCAGTTAGGAGCATTGTTTCTATATAAGCAGAATCTTTTTTTAAACTAAAAGCCAATCCACCTTCAAATGTCTTTTTCCTCTCGTCCATACCAGAGATATCATTTGATTTATAACCATAAACTCTAGGTTGAGCAGTTAGTGAAAATCCCCAAGCAAAATCGCCTTCTCTATCACCTAGAAAATAGACTCCAGCCCTTGTCCATCTTACATAAATTATGGAGTTGTCAAAGAATATTACAGGGCTTGCAATGATGTCTGCATCTACATTTTTATATGGTTGAGATTGAAAGAAAGCACCAGCTCCGATCGTTACATTTTGTTTTTTATCTTCTGCTTGAAGATTAATAATAACTAATATTAAAATTAAAATCTGTCTCATCTAAGCTCTCTTATCATATAAAAATAGTTTGGATTGTTTGACTCATAGTAAGGTTGGATTTGTGCATTTTGATAACCCTGAGACTTGCTTACAG
>CAYWVG010000084.1:0-7687 GCA_964461645.1 uncultured Sulfurimonas sp.
GCCATAGCTAGAAGTGCGTCTGCTAAAAAAGCACCTTGAAACTTTACTTTGCTTGTATCTATACCAAAATATTTAGCTAGAGAAGCTTCATCTTTGTAAGTGATAAGATGCGCATCTGTTGGTGTGTCTTTGTAGATTTCTGGGACGATAGCTATCTCTCCCTCTTTCATAAACGAGAGAGGTTTTAGCTTTGCTTGTACATACTCTTTCATACTTCCATGCCAACTAATATGGTCTGGACTTAAAGGAAGAAGAACATAGATATTTGGCGCTGCTTTATTTGTGTAGTGCATGGAAAAAGAGCTAGTCTCAAGCAACCATATCTTTGATTCTGTGTTAAGCTCTGCAAGTGGAGTTCCTATATTTCCACCACAAATACTTCCTTTACTCTCTAAGAGATGTTGCATCATTTGAGTTGTTGTGGTCTTTCCGTTTGTTCCACTTATCCAAACTTTTAGGGGCTGTGCATCGCTAAAGTAGTCATAATCACTTATAAGATTTCTTGAGCGTTTTATAAGTGGGTTCGATGGGGAAATTCCAGGTGATGGAATCTCTAAAGAGGAGTATTTTGGGTTAAACTCGCTTGATGGTTTTACCATAAATCCATTTTCATCACGAAAAGGTTTTAGGCATTTGTCATCATAAAAGACAGCATCTTTTATAACTTTAGCAAGAGCTTTTGTAGTTTTGCCGTAGCCAAATAGAGAGACCATCTAGCGAATCTTTAGAGTGATAAGTGCGATAAGGTTTGACAAAATTGCGATAATCCAAAACCTAACTATAATCTTGTTCTCAGCCCACTTTTTCATCTCAAAATGGTGATGAATCGGCGCCATCAAAAAGACTCTTTTGTTTCTAAGTTTATAACTTCCAACTTGAAGTATTACAGAGACTGTCTCTATAACAAAGATAGAGCCTATAAGAAGAAGTAAAATCTCATTTTTAGAGATGATGGCTAGGTAGCCCAAAAATGCACCAACAGTTAAAGAACCACTATCTCCCATAAAAACTTCAGCTGGGTGGCAGTTGTACCATAAGAAGCCAGTCAAGGCTCCCATCAAGGCACTAGCAACTATGGCTACTTCGCCCACATCAAAGTTTGGCATCAAAAGATAACTGCTAATAACTGCATTACCAGTAAAATAGATGATAATGCTAAAAGATGCAAGAGCTGCAAGAGAAGGAACTGTAGCTAGGCCGTCAAGCCCATCAGTAAGGTTTACTGCGTTTGAAGTTGAGATGATAACTATCGACCAAAATATCATAGAAAACATCCCCATATTTAAGACGGGATTTTTCAAAAATGGTACATATAGGTCAGTGTTTAGTCCAGCGCTAAGGCATAGAAAAGCTGTTACGATAATAGAAGCTAGGATTTGCAGGAACAGTTTCGTTCTTGCCTTTAAACCTGCTCCATTTTGGCATTTTTTTATCTTCGCTAAATCATCTTTAAGCCCAATAAGAGCAAAAAGAACAAGCGTTAATATCGCCCCGATGGCGAACATGTTTGACAACTTGATTGTAAGCAGAGATGCCAAGATAGTAGCACCAATGAAGACGACGCCGCCCATAGTTGGGGTTTTTTCTTTTTGTTTGTGGCTTTGTGGAGCAAGATCATAGATGGGTTGAACGCTTGAGTTTTTTTGTGCCCATCTTATAAATTTTGGCATTAAATAAAGCGTAAAAAAAAGAGCCAAGAAAAATGAAATTCCAGCTCTAATAGTAATGTATCCGAGTATGTTAATATTTAGTAATTCATGAAGTGCGTATAGCAAAGTGGTTAGTCCCTTCGTTGTTTAAAAGTGACATTATAGATTTTTTATTGTAAAAGTATGATAAAGTGAAAATGTTTTATCACATTTGGTCATTTTATAAAAAAGAGTATAATTGCAAAACAATAAAAAAGGGAGTAAATTTGTCAAAAAAAGCTGTTTTAGTCATAACAGATGGCATAGGGTACAGCTCTAAAACAGAGCACAACGCATTTTACAAAGCGAAAAAGCCAACTTATGACAAACTTTTTAAAGAGATTCCGCACTCTCTTATAGACACTTCAGGACTAAGTGTAGGTCTTCCAAAAGGGCAGATGGGTAACTCTGAAGTCGGTCATATGAGTATAGGAAGTGGTAGGGTGTTGTATCAAGATCTTGTTAAGATTTCTTTGGCTTTAAGTGAGAAGACTTTGGAGTCAAACGAGGTTTTACAAGCACTTTTAAAGAAGTCACAAAGACTTCATATCATCGGACTTATGAGTGATGGTGGGGTTCATTCTCATATAGATCATCTTATAGGCATAGCAAATATAGCAGCAAAAAATAATAGAGAAGTTTTTTTGCATCTTATAACTGATGGTAGAGATGTCTCTCCAACTTCTGCAAAAAAGTATCTGCATTCTTTAGAGACTCAAATAGATAGAAGCATAAAAATAGCAACTATTTCTGGGCGATTTTATGCGATGGATAGAGATAATCGTTGGGATAGAGTCCAGAGAGCTTACAATGCGATAGTAGATGCAAAACCAAGAACAAGCTTGGATGCAAGATCTTATATAGATGCATCTTATGCTAGAGATGAAAGTGATGAGTTTATAGAACCAATCGCATTTGAGGGTTATGATGGCGTGATGGACGGAGATGGCATTTTAACTGTAAACTTTAGAAGTGATAGGATGAGAGAGTTAGTGACTGCACTTGGATGCAGTAGCTTTGGTGGCTTCTCTTGTACAAAAAAAAGTGTAAACATAGCTACAATGACAGAATATGATAAGTCCTTTTCTTATCCAGTTTTGTTTTTAAAAGAAGCTCCAAAAAACACTTTAGCTGAGGTTATCGCATCACGTGGGCTTAGACAGCTCCACACTGCAGAGACTGAAAAGTATGCGCATGTAACATTTTTCTTAAATGGTGGCATCGATGAGCCTTATGAAAATGAGACAAGAGTTCTAATCCCATCACCTGATGTAAAAACTTATGATATGAAGCCAGAGATGAGTGCAAAAGAGGTTGGAGATGTTGTTCTTAAAGCTATGCAAGAGCAGTATGACTTTGTAGTTGTAAACTTTGCAAATGGCGATATGGTAGGGCATACTGGAGATGAAGAAGCGGCTATTGTTGCGGTTGAGACAGTAGATGCTGAGCTGGGGCGTATTTTAAAATGCGCAAAAGAGCAAGATTATGCTGTAGTTATCACATCTGATCATGGAAACTGTGAAGAGATGAAAAATGATGATGGAAGTACCTTGACAAATCACACAGTTGGAGAAGTTTGGTGTTTTGTAGTAGCAGATGGTATAAAAAAAGTAAAGAGCGGAGGACTAAACAACATCGCTCCAACTGTTTTAAAGCTTATGGATATAGAGATACCAAAAGAGATGGATAGTAGTTTAGTTTAAAAGTTACTTTTTGGAACATCAGGCTTGTCCGAAGAGGTGTTTCATAAAATCCTAATAGCCCCGAACAAGTTCGGGGTTCCAGTCTTGAGTTAAACCTCTTGGAACCTCGAACTTGTTCGAGGCTTTGTGTCTATAAAATAAATTAAAGGAAAATAAAATATGGTATTTAGCGGAAAAAATGTTTTAGTTACGGGTTCTAGTCGTGGAATTGGTGCAGAGATTGCAAAGACTTTGGCTGGTTATGGTTTAAAAGTTTGGATTAACTATAGAAGTGGCGCTGCTGAGGCTGATGCTATAAAAGAAGCAATAGAAGAGAGTGGTGGCAGGGCTGCAGTTATAGGTTTTGATGTAAGTGATGAAGATGCATTTGTTGATGCCATCAAGACTATAGTAGATTGTGATGGAGAGCTTTCATATCTTGTAAACAATGCTGGCATCACAAATGATAAACTAGCACTTCGCATGAAAACAGATGATTTTATGAGTGTTATAAATGCAAACTTAACATCATGTTTTATAGGTTGTCGTGAATCTATGAAAGTAATGAGAAAGAAAAAGTTTGGTTCAGTTGTAAATATCGCATCAATCGTTGGAGAGACTGGAAATGCTGGTCAGACAAACTATGCGGCATCAAAAGGTGGAGTTATTGCAATGAGCAAGAGTTTTGCACTAGAGGCTGCTAGTAGCGGTATTCGTTACAACACTGTAACGCCAGGTTTTATAGCAACAGAGATGACAGATGCGCTTGGCCAAGAGATAAAAGAGAGCTTTACCTCTAAAATACCAATGAAACGCTTTGGTCAAGCAAAAGAAATAGCCGATGCAGTAGCATTTTTGTTATCAGATCACTCTAGCTACATAACTGGTGAAACGCTAAAAGTAAACGGCGGCTTGAACATGGCGTAATAGTTTATTTAAGTTAAATATGTTACAATTTCGCGATTTTATAATAAAAAAAATAGGAGCTATGATGGCACTTTTAGACGATATTAAAGAAGTAGTGGTTGAACAACTCAGTGTTAGCCCAGAAGAAGTTAAAGAGGACGCAAAGTTCGTTGAAGATTTAGGTGCTGATAGCCTTGACGTAGTTGAATTAGTAATGGCTCTTGAAGAGAAATTCGATATTGAAATTCCTGATGATGAAGCAGAAAAAATTCAAACTGTTAAAGATGTTGTTGATTATATAGAAAATAAATAATCGTACTAAAATGTTTTTAGAACTCAGTTTGCAATTTTGTAACTGAGTTTTTTAAAGTATTTATAAATTTTTGTAATGGAGCGTTTTATGAGAAGAGTGGTAGTAACAGGTATAGGTATGATAAATGCAGTTGGTAATGATAAAGAGAGTGCATTTAAAGCTATTTGTGATGGAGTTTGTGGGATAGATGAGATTACTCTTTTTGATGCTTCTGAATACTCTGTAAGAATCGCTGGAGAAGTAAAAAACTTTGATCCTTCGACTGTTATGCTACCAAAAGAGGTTAAAAAAGCAGATAGATTTATCCACCTTGGTCTAAAAGCTGCTGCAGAAGCTATGAGTGATGCAAATCTTCCTGATGGTATAGATATGGATAGATTTGGAATCAGTGCTGGTTCTGGTATAGGCGGTCTTCCAGCAATAGAGAAAAACTCTATTATAATTGCGACTAAAGGTCCTAGAAGAATCTCTCCATTTTTTATTCCCTCAGCACTTGTAAATATGCTTGGTGGATTTGTTTCAATAGAACACGGAACAAAAGGTCCTAACCTCTCTAGTGTAACTGCTTGTGCAGCTGGAACTCACGCTATTAGTGAAGCGGTCAAGACTATCATGTGTAATGGTGCAGATAAGATGTTAGTTGTAGCAGCTGAGTGTGCAGTAACTGGTGCTGGTGTTGGTGGATTTGCAGCTATGAAAGCTCTCTCAACAAACAATGAAAACCCAAAAGAGGCTTCTCGTCCTTTTGACGCTGATCGTGATGGGTTTGTTATGGGTGAAGGTGCTGCAGCTCTAGTTTTAGAAAGCTATGAAGATGCAGTAGCTCGTGGTGCAAATATTTATGGAGAAATCGTAGGTTTTGGTGAGAGTGGTGATGCTAGTCATATAACTACACCTAGTCTTGATGGTCCAGCTCGCGCAATGATGGCAGCATATAAAATGGCAGGAAAGCCTAAGATTGACTATGTAAACGCACATGGAACAAGTACAGCTATAAACGACAAAAATGAAACAGCAGCAGTAAAAGAGCTTCTAGGTCAAAACTGCCCTCCAATGAGTTCTATAAAAGGTCAAATAGGCCACTGTTTAGGTGCAGCTGGTGGCATAGAAGCAGTAACATGTTTGATGGCAATGAGAGATGGTATCATCCCTCCAACAATCAACTATAAAACTCCAGATGCAGATTGTGATCTTGATTATGTGCCAAATGCTTCAAGAAAAGCTGAGTTAAATGTAGTTATGAGTAACTCTTTTGGTTTTGGCGGAACTAACGGTGTTTTAATCTTTAAAAAAATCTAAAAAAGGACTAGTAATGGCAACATATTTAGATTTTGAATATAAAATCAAATTTATTCAAGAAGATATAATCTCTGCTCGTGTTCGTCATGATGAGATCGAAGTAGCAAAGCTTCAAGCAAACCTTGACAAGGAAGTTAATAAAACTTTTAGCAATCTAACTCCTTTTCAACAACTCCAACTAGCTCGTCATATAGATAGACCTTATGCGCTTGACTACATCAATCTAATTATGCGTGATAAATATGAGATTCATGGAGATAGACACTTTCGTGATGATGCTGCAATTTTGTGCTATATCGGCTATATTGGCGATGAGAGAGTTGTAGTTATCGGAGAACAAAAGGGTCGTGGAACTAAAAATAAAATAAGAAGAAACTTTGGTATGCCTCATCCTGAAGGTTACAGAAAAGCTCTTCGTGCTGCGAAACTAGCAGAAAAATTTAAACTTCCTCTTTTGATGTTAGTAGATACTCCGGGCGCATATCCAGGTCTTGGAGCTGAAGAGAGAAACCAGAGTGAAGCGATCGCTAGAAACCTACTGGAACTCTCAGAACTTGACACTCAAAGTGTTTCTGTAGTTATTGGAGAGGGCGGAAGTGGTGGAGCTTTAGCTATTGGTGTGGCTGATAGATTTGCAATGATGCGTTACTCAGTTTTTAGTGTTATCTCACCTGAGGGCTGTTCTGCTATTTTATGGAATGATCCTAAAAAAGCTGAAGCTGCAACAAATGCTATGAAGATTACAAGTGGTGACTTGAAAAAATTAGGCCTTATTGATGACATTATAGATGAGCCACTAATAGGAGCTCATAGAGATAAAGAGAGTGCAGCTGTTGCTATTGCTGATTATTTTTTATCTAGCGTTAAGTCTTTAAAAGAGATGAGTAAAGAAGATAGACTTCAAGCTCGATATGAAAAGCTAACAGGTATCGGTGCTTACGCAGAGTAAGCCGAATCTTCTTTTTTAACTTCTTCCTCTTCTTCTTTTTGACTTTCTAGTAAAAGAGGGTCAAATTTTGGTCTTTTTAATCTTTTAGCATCTTTACTAAACTTTATAAGATTTTCAACACTCTTAATATCTTTATCTGTTTTTTTGATACTCTCAAGTGTAAGCTTAAATAATTCATAAGTAGTTATAACATCACTCATTGCTCTGTGATGGGTTGCATTTGGATATAAATTGAATGAATCGTTCAAATAAGAGAGCGCATATTTGTAAGACACTATACTTCTTTGAGCTAGAGCTAATGAGCATAAAGAGCGATTTAAAAGAGGTTCTAGTCCTATTTTTTGCATACTAAGAGATATGAAACTATAATCAAACTTCACATCATGTGCCACGAAAATAGAGTTAGCCAAAAAAGTTTTAAACTTGTAAAGCACCTCTTTTAAAGGTGGTGCACCTATTGTGTCTTCTACTGAGATACCAGTTATTTGAGTGATATGTATATTTATCTCTTTACACTTAACAAGAGACTCAAATCTATCTATGATTTTGCCATCTTTGATTTTTAGAGCTGCTATCTCAATAATCTGATGCTTATCTATCTTTGAGCCATTTGTCTCAATATCTACTATGCAAAATTCTCCATCAGGTATGGATGTGAATCTTGTAGAAAAGTAGTAAGAACCATGATGTTTTATAATTTCTAGTCCTTGTGAATTCCAAAGTTCTAAGTAAAAATCTAATTCATTGTCATCTATCTGGGACTTTAAATGTTCTTGTGCCAAACCTTTATTGGAGAGTTTTTGGATACTTTTTGCATCTAGTGCGAAATCATTAGTGAGCATTGGCTATA
>CAYWVG010000085.1:0-7510 GCA_964461645.1 uncultured Sulfurimonas sp.
GTTTGAGTAATCTAAATGAGAGTGAGGCTATAAATGAGTCTATACTTATCTCAACCTGTAATAGGATGGAGATATTTTGTAGCTGTAGTGATATTGCAACAGCAACAAAACACATCTTTGAAAAACTTGCAGCTCGTGCTGGGATACCTATTGAAGAGCTAGAGGGAAGAGCTGATATATTTGATGACAGTAGTGCCATCCATCATCTCTTTAGTGTTGCATCTTCACTTGATTCTATGGTGGTAGGTGAGACTCAAATAGCAGGTCAACTCAAAGATGCTTTTAGATTTTCTTACGATAAAGGACACTGTGGTCAAAAACTAGCTCGAGCTATGCACAATGCTTTTAAGTGTGCTGCACAAGTTAGAAATGCAACAGAAATATCTTCAAAGCCAGTTTCAATTGCGAGTGTAGCAGTCTCTAAACTAAGATCGGTTTTAGATAGTGTTGATGGTATGAAAGCTTTAGTTATTGGTGTTGGCGAGATGTCAGAGATAACCGCTAAGCATCTAGTCTCAAACGGTGCAGATGTTTATATCATGAACAGAACAAAAGAGACAGCTTTTGCGCTCGCTAAAGAGTGTGGTGCTAAGGTTTTAGACTTTGACCAACTGCCTCGCGTCATCAATGAGTTTGAGATTCTCTTTACTGCAACTTCGGCTCCAAACCCTATCATTACAGACGAGATTATAAAATCATGCAATTTTGATAGATATTGGTTTGATTTGGCCCTTCCAAGAGATATTAATTATCATAAGGGAGAAAGAATCAACCTCTACCAGATAGATGATTTAAGAACTATAGTTGATGAAAACAAAGGTCTTAGAGAAGATGAGGCTAGAAAAGCTCACACAATTGTAGGTAGAAGTACGGTTGCATTTTTTGAGTGGTTAGATACTCTAAATATAGAACCGATGATTAAAGATATATATTCGAAAGCTTTTGAAGCGGCTAGGATAGAGAGCGATAGAGTTATTAAAAATAAGTATATCCCAAAAGAGTATGAGCAGGAGATTCGTAAGATGTCCGAGCAGGTGATAAAACGCTTTTTACACGACATGACTTCAAAGATGAGAAGCGTATCTAAAGATTCAAAGTCAGATATGATAACTGGAGCTATGCAGTTTTTGATTAAAAATGAAAAACAAGAGATGCCAGATAAATATAAGTGCGAACATGACTTAAATGTTGCACAAAAGGGAAGTAAATGAGAAGAAGTAGAGCTTTTATACCAACTACAAAAGAAGTGCCATCTGATGCAACTCTGCCGAGTCATCAATTTTTAGTTAGAGCCGGTTTTATCAACCAACAAGGTGCTGGGCTTTATAATTTTTTACCTCTAGGAAAGATTGTACTAGAGAAGATTAGAGCTATAGTAAAAGAAGAGCTCGATCGTGCAGGCTGCAACGAAGTTCAACTTAGCTTTGTAACGCCTCTGAGTCTCTGGGAGAGAAGTGGTAGAAGTGAGACTATGGGTAAAGAGATGCTTCGTATCAAAGATAGACATGAAAATAGCTTTGTACTTAGTCCTACAAATGAAGAAGCCATGGTTGAACTTGTTAAAAATAGAGTAACAAGCTACAAAGATTTGCCAATAAACTTATACCAAATCAATACAAAGTTTCGTGATGAAGCGAGACCTAGATATGGACTTCTTCGAGGACGTGAATTTCTTATGAAAGATGGCTACTCTTTTCACGCATCAGAGGATGATATGATAAGAGAATTTCATCTTATGCAAGATACTTATAAAAAAATCTTTACAAGACTTGGACTTGACTTTAGAGTAGTTGAAGCTGATAGTGGAGCTATTGGCGGAAGTGGAAGTAGAGAGTTTCATGTTTTAGCTGATAGTGGAGAGGATACTTTAGTAGTTTGCGAGAGTTGTGAATATGGCGCAAATATAGAGACACTTTACACGGATGAGCAAAAGATAGATGAGCTAAAAGAGAGAAGTTATGAGGAGTTACAAACTCAAGAACTAGATGAAAGATGTTCATGTGGAGCTAAACTTAGTTTTAAAAAAGGTATAGAAGTTGGGCATATTTTTCAACTAGGCACTAAGTATTCAGCTGCACTTGAGGCAAACTTTAATGATGAAAACGGAAGAGCAAAACCATTTGAGATGGCAACATTTGGTATTGGAGTAAGCAGACTTGTAGCTGCAATAATAGAGCAAAATCACGATAAAGATGGCTGCATCTGGACAAAAAGTACAACTCCATATATGGTAAATATCTTAGTCTCAAATATCAAAGATGATGAGCAGGTCAAACTAGGCGAAGATCTTTATAACAAGCTCTTAGCTAATGGTGTTGAAGTGATTTTGGATGATACAAAAGAGAGATTTGGCTTTAAGATGAAAGATGCTGAACTTATAGGATTTGTTTATACCATTATCATAGGTAAAGAACTATCAGATGGTTTAGTCGAGATTTATGATAGAAAAACAAAGATAAAAACATCTGTAAAAGCAAGTGACATTTTTACTAAGATAATGGAACTTATATAAAAATGATTTATTTTTTAATTTATCTATTTTTAGAGGTTTTAATATCTGTAAATATCTCATCAGTGATGGGAGGTCTCTTTACTTTTTTTGAGATAATCATAACCGCACTTATAGGTATTCTTATACTTCTAAATTTTAGAGATACACTCTTTAAAAATATTACAGCAGTATCCTATCAAGCTATAGATTTACAAGAGTTTCAAAGGCTTAACCTCTTTACTATTTTAGGCGCTATTTTACTGATATTGCCAGGGTTTATGACAGATTTTATAGGCGCTATGATGCAGTTTAGTGTCTTTACAAGTATGCTTGTTAACCGTTATAATGTACAATCGTCGAGCAAGTTTAAGAGTGATATAAATCACGAACATATACAAAAAAATATAAAAAAGGATTCTGATGTTATTGACGTTGAGATTATTACTAGGCACACTGATAGTAAGTAGCTTTTTACAAGCAAATACAAATGCGGATATGGAGGCTTTTTTAAAAAAGACATTTACCGCTAACCCAAATATACTAAAAATAGATGTAAAAGTCCACAAAAAGATTAAGCTAGAAGAAGTTGAAGGTTGGAGTGCTTTCATACTCAATGTAGATGCAAGTGTAAAAGATAAAGATGGTAGTCGTGATGTAAATCAAAAGATGATTTGGTTCTCAAATGGTACTACTATTTCGCCAGATCTTATAGACATGAAAACAGGAGCATCCCTAAAAGACTCTGTTTCACCATCTTTTGAGAGTTCTCAATATAAGAAGCAAAATCTAATATATGGAAATGCTAATGCAACTCATAAGGTGGCAATTTTTTCAGATCCACTATGCCCATTTTGTAGAGACTTTGTCCCTAAAGCAATAGAGTATATGAAAAAAGATCCAAAAAAGTTTGCTCTTTATTACTACCATTTTCCATTAGAGTCTCTGCACCCAGCGGCAGTAACACTTGTAAAAGCTGCAGCAGCAGCTGAGCTAAAGGGCGAAAAAGATGTTGTTTTAAGACTTTACAAGGTTGAGATAGACCCAAGAGAGAGTGATGAGAGTAAAATTCTTGCAGTATTTAACAAGAGTATGAAAACAAACATAACACCACAAGATATAAAATCAAAAACTGTACAAGAACATTTTGA
Source organism: uncultured Sulfurimonas sp. (assembly GCA_964461645.1). Classification (GTDB taxonomy): domain Bacteria; phylum Campylobacterota; class Campylobacteria; order Campylobacterales; family Sulfurimonadaceae; genus Sulfurimonas. Next base: position 3,640 of record CAYWVG010000085.1, read on the forward strand.
GAGTGATATAAAAATAGCAAATGATTTGATGGTCAATGGAACTCCAACAATGTTTTTTGATGACAAACTAGACAAAACCAAAATAAAATACCAAAAATAAAGTAGCGATATGAAAAAGTTAGTAATAGCCACTAGAGTGTCAGATTTGGCACTTTGGCAGGCTTACCATGTAAAAGCACGAATTGAAGAGAAATACCCTGAAATTGAAGTTGTGTTAAACAAAATAGTAAGCAATGGCGATAAAGTCTTAGATAGACCGCTAGCGCTTATTGGTGGCAAAGGACACTTTACAAAAGAGCTTGAAGATGCAATGCTATCTGGAGATGCTCATATGGCAGTTCACTCACTAAAAGATGTCCCGACCTATATTCCAGAGGGTTTAGAGTTAGTTGCAGTGACACAAAGACAAGATCAAAGTGATGTGTTTTTATCTCATAAATATAAAAACTTAAAAGATTTACCAGAGGGTGCAGTAGTTGGAACAACAAGCCTAAGACGAAGAATGCAGCTTCTTTGTGTGAGACCTGACTTAAAAGTAAAAGACTTAAGAGGGAATGTCAACACGAGATTAAGAAAGTTGCAAGAGGGGCAATACGACGCTATTATATTGGCTTTTATTGGTTTGCATAGACTAGATTTACTAAAAGACATTCCATATAAAGAAAAACTATCACTAGATATGATGATACCACCTATGGGACAAGCTGCTCTTGGTATTGAGATAGTTTGTGGGGATGAAAAAGTAAGAGAGATAGCAGAGAGTTTAAATGATGAAGAGACCTATCTCTGTACTCAGATTGAGAGAGATTTCATCTCTAAAATAGGGGCAGGATGTTCAGCACCTGTTGCTTGTAACGCTGTTATAGAAGATGGTAAAGTGATTTTTAGAACTATGATAGGTTTTAGCGATGGAACAAAAATCATGCAAGAAAAACTTGTAGTAGATGTTATAGAGAGTCATGGCTTAGGTCTGGTGATGGCTAAAAAGATGATAGATAATGGAGCGTTAAAATTGCTCGAAGATGCACAGCAATCTGCATTTAAAGATGAAATGCCACAAAGGCTTTAGAGGTTTGAAAAAAAATGCATAAAACTATAGAGTTACTAAAAAAGCACGGCGAGTTAAGAATTATAGAAGATGAGCTGGATATTTACTTAGAGATACCACATTTAGCATATGCTGAAGTTAAGAAAAAAGATGGTGGTAAAGCTATCCTTTTTACAAATGCAGTCGATAAGAAAAATGCTAAAAAATTCGATGAGCCTGTGCTTATGAACCTCTTTGGCTCATACAAAAGATGTGAGCTTCTATTTGGTAGAACTGTAGAATCAGTTGCAGATGAGATCGCAAAACTCTTGCATATGAAACCACCATCTGGTTTTATGGATAAAATCTCAATGGCAAGCGAGCTTTTTGCACTAAAAAATATTTTCCCAAAAAAGACTAATAAAAAAGGTGCATGTCAAGAAGTTGTATATATGAATGAGGATATTGACCTTACTAAAATCCCAGTTTTAACAACTTGGGAACAAGATGGCGGTCCTTTTATAACTATGGCACAAGTTTATACTCAAAGCTTTGATGGTAGTTTAGTAAATATAGGAATGTATAGACTTCAAGTCTTTGATAAAAACCATTTAGGGATGCATTGGCAGATACATAAAGACTCGTCTCACTTTTTTGACCAGTACCAAAAGGCTGGAAAGAAGATGCCAGTTACTGTTGCAATAGGGGGAGATCCACTTTATACATGGTGTGCTACTGCACCTCTACCTTACGGAGTAAATGAGCTTTTAATGTATGGACTTATCACTAAGAAGCAAGTCAAATTAGTTAAATCTTTAACTACACCTCTGTATATTCCAGAAGATGTTGATTATGTGATAGAGGGCTGGGTAGATACACAGGAGATGCGTATTGAAGGACCTTTTGGAGATCATACTGGTTACTATACTCTAGCGGATCCTTATCCTGTTATGCAAGTAAGCGCAATAACTACGAGAAAAAAACCTACTTTTTTAGCTACAGTTGTTGGTAAGCCACCGCTAGAAGATAAATATATGGGTTGGGCGACAGGAAAGATATTTTTTCCACTCCTTAAGACTACAGTACCCGCTTTAATAGACTATCATATGCCTGAAAATGCAGGTTTTCATAACCTTATACTCGCTAAGATGCAACCACTCTATAAAGGTCATGCAAAACAGTTTATGCACGCTTTTTGGGGAACAGGACAGATGAGTTTTGTAAAGCACGCCATCTTCTTAGATGAAAATGCTCCTAAATTAGATAACTATGAGACTCTTGTTGCCTATATTTTAGACAGGTTTGCGCCTAAATCTCTTTTTATCTCTGAAGGTGTTTTAGACGCACTAGATCATTCATCTCCAGAAAATCTTGTTGGTGGAAAGCTAGGGATTGATGCGACGGCTGCTAACAAAGTTGAAGCGCCACATCTCTTAGGTGATGAAGAGTTACTTGTAAAAATAAAAGAACTAATCCCTGATGCCTCATCCGTCCATCAGTATATGAGAAGAACAAACAATCCTATTACTATTATTAGTGTAGATAAGAAAAAAAGTGCTAAAAAATACTTTGATGCATTAGTGGAATTAAGTACAAATATAAGAATAGTAGTATTTGTAGATGAAAAAAAGAATGATATAATGAATCCTTATATGCTAGTTTGGCGTGTAACAAACAATATTGATGCACAAAGAGATATATTTATATCAGGGCTTATGGTCGGTGTTGATGGAACAAATAAAAGCCAGGTTGATGACTTTACACGAGAGTGGCCAGATGATGTAGAGTGTACACAAAGCGTCATTAAATCTCTTAAAGAGAGAGGTTTATGGGATTTGGATGAAAAGCTTAACATAAAGTTTCAACTGTAGTTTTTAATAAGAAAATGTGATTATATATTTTCATAAGGTTTCTGTAATATCTTCTAATGTAACATGGTTATAATAATCTGAAGGTTCGTGCTATGAAAAAAAATTCTGTATTCCTTGTATTGTCACTTCTCTTCTCTTCTTATCTCAACGCTGCAGTTTATAAAGGCCAGAAGGTTTTTATAAAAAAATGCGTTGAGTGTCATCATAAACGTCAAACATTCGTTTCTAGCAAGACTATATATGAATGGGAAAATCTTATGCGTAACAATGGGATAGGCTTAGCGTATACGCATCTTAAAGAAGAAAAAGCAAAAAAATCTTGGGAATATTTTAAAAGCTCAGGATATACCAAAAAAGCAAAACATCTAGAAGATTTTTTACTAGAGTATGCCAAAGATAGTGGAAATGTCCCTGCTTGTAACTAGTCTTCATTTATAATTCAAATATTTTAGATAAAATACAAAACTTATTTCAACAAGAATATCTAGTGCAAAATCAAGGAATTATAATGGAAAAAATGTGGTCAGGTCGCTTTTTAGCTAGTGCTTCAAATTTATTAGATGAGTTTAACGCTTCAATCATGTATGATAGAAAATTATATATTGAAGATATAGAAGGCTCACTAGCTCACGCGCAGATGCTAGCGCATCAAAAAATACTAACTAAAGAAGAATTAACCCAAATTATCGCTGGTCTAGCTCAAGTAAAACAAGAGATAGAGTCGGGCGAATTTGTTTGGAGTATCCATGATGAAGATTTACATATGGGGATTGAAAAACGTTTAACTGCCATCATAGGTGATGCTGGGAAAAAACTCCACACAGCAAGAAGTAGAAATGACCAAGTTGCAGTTGATTTTCGCCGCTGGGTACTAAAGCGAAACTTAGACATTGTAGATGCTCTAAAGCTTCTAATGGCTGAGATTTTAGTGGTAGCAGATAAGCATACCGAGACACTTATCCCTGGAATGACG
>CAYWVG010000086.1:0-7507 GCA_964461645.1 uncultured Sulfurimonas sp.
TTATAGTGGAGATGTCATCGGTTAGCACACCTATATCATGGAGTGTGCCATTGGTCAGCACACCTATATCATGGAGTGTGCCATTGGTCAGCACACCTATATCATGGAGTGTGCCATTGGTTAGCACACCTAAAAGCTAGAAAAAACAGAGTTTTTTAAGAAACTAATCTAATAAGGAATAAGTATGAATAAAATTAAAATAGGCGTAATAACAGCAAGTGATAGAGCGAGTAAAGGGATATATGAAGACATCTCAGGTGTAGCAATTCAAGAGACTATGAAAGAGTACTTAAAGAGTGATTTTGAGATAGTTTATAGATGTATAGCAGATGAGCAAGGCTTACTAGAGGAAACGATGAAAGAGCTTTGTGATGAAGCAGAGTGTTGTTTAGTTGTTACTACGGGTGGAACAGGTCCAGCACTTCGTGATGTAACTCCAGAAGCGACTGAGAATGTGTGCGATAAGATGATGCCAGGCTTTGGTGAGCTTATGCGTCAAGTGAGCTTACAATACGTTCCAACTGCGATTCTTTCTCGCCAGACTGCTGGAATAAGAGGTAAATCACTAATCATAAATCTCCCAGGAAAACCAAAGTCCATACGTGAGTGCTTAGATGCAGTATTTCCAGCAGTTCCATACTGTATAGACTTGATTGAAGGGCCATATATAGAGACTAACGAAGAAGTTATAAAAGCTTTTAGGCCAAAGGTTAAATAGCCCGAATTTGTTCTAGAGAAGAGATACCTTATAGCCTAAAAGCCCGAACAAGTTCGGGGTTTATATGAACTAAATAGAAATTCTAATTCCCACAGGGCAGTGATCTGAGCCTTCTATATGGTCTAGTATGTAGGCATCTTCGAGATTTTCAGCTAAATCTTCTGAGATGAAAAAGTAGTCTATTCTCCAGCCTATATTTTTTACCCTTGCAGATGAGCGATATGACCACCAGCTGTATCTATCTACTTCATCGCCGTTTACATATCTAAAAGTATCTATGTAGCCATGAGCTATGAGCTTATCTATCCAAGCTCTCTCAAGTGGTAAAAATCCAGATGTCTTAGAGTTTGCTTTTGGATTTTTAAGGTCAATCTCTTTGTGAGCAGTGTTTACATCTCCACAGATTATGACAGATTTGCCATCTTCTCTTAGTTTTTCACAATAGTCCAAAAAGTCATCATAAAACTTCATCTTATAAGCTAATCTCTCCTCATCTTTTTGACCATTTGGAAAATAAACATTAAAAAGTACAATATCTTCGTAGTGAGTCTCTACAATTCTGCCCTCGCTCATAGTATCAACATGTTCACATATAGAGCTAAAATCGCTCTTCTTACGGTTCCAAGTCATCGTTCCACTATAGCCTTTTTTTGTAGCTGAGTTTACTATGGTTTCCTCATACTCCAAATCAAACATATCTTGTGGAATCTGCTCCTCCAGTGCTTTTATCTCTTGTAAGCAGAGTATATCTGGTTGATGCTCATCTATCCATTTAAGAGCTTCTTTGTTCGCTACTGCACGAATTCCATTAACATTCCATGATATTATTTCTATTGAATTTGACATGTATATCTACTTTAGTTGTTATTTCATAGCACTTAAGTGCGAGAGTTTACTGAAGGAGTAAACGGAAGGTTAGTTTAGGAAATATTTCTATCTCCTAAACTAAATTAGACGAAGTCTACTTTAGATAAATGGTGTTTAAGTCCAAGTTCATCTGATGAACATCCAAGAGCTAATCCTAGCATCTGTTGCATATGTAAAATTGGAAGTTTTACCTCTCTACCAATAGCTTCTGAAGCATGTTTTGTTTGAGTGTCAAGCTTTAAATGGCATAGTGGGCATGGAGTAACCATCCAGTCTGCATTGCCATCCATTGCTCCTGCTATTGCATTACCAGTTAGGATAGAGGCTGTCTTTGGAGCTTGAAGCTCTACGTGAAAACCACAACATTTGTTTTTTTCATCATAATCAACATTCATACCACCACAAGCGATGATTAGATCATCTAGCGAAGTAGGGTTGTAAGGATTTTCTTTGCTCTTATGAGACTCATTTTGAAGTTCTGATGGGCGTATGTTGTGACAACCATAAAATGGTGCAATATTAAATTGGCTTAGTGGAGTAACAACCATCTCTTTTATCTTATCTAGTCCAATATCATCGATGATGGCATATAAGAAATGAATAACATTTGAAGTGCCTTTGTATTCAAGTCCAACTTCTGCTAATTTTTCATTCACTCTTTCTTTTAGCTTAGCATTGTTATCAAGACGATGTTTTGTCATTGCAGTGTTTAGTTGACATGTATTACAGATAGTAACCATTGTAAGGTCATGTTTTTCTGCATAAGCGATATTTCTAGCGTTAAGTACAAGTGATAAAAAGTCATCATAATCTTGTAAATGTGAAGCTCCACAGCATGATGCTTCTGTGAGTTCGATTAGTTCTATATTTAGTTTTTTTGCTACTGCTAATGTTGACATCATCTGCTCTGGAGTACTCTGTTTTGCTGTACATCCTGTAAAAAGTGCGTATTTTAATTTTTTCATATTTTACTCCTAGAACTTTGCAGTTGATGATGATTTGACAAGTTTTTTGATTTCATCTAAGTTGTCAGATTTTGGCATATTCCAAGGTAGAACAATCTTACCTTTTCTAAACATTTGTAGAGCTACTGGGATATGTTTTACAATTGATGGACCCTCAGAATATAGAACTAAAGTACCTTCATCTAGCATACCGTGTTTTGCAATAGAGTTTTTAAATCCAACAGCGTGTCTTGTAGCTACATTTGAAGTTGCAACTCCCTCACGAAATAACATCTGGTGAAGTTTTGTTATCTTTTCAATTGGGTTTACATCTTTAGGACAAGCTTCCGCACATTCAAAACACTTCACACAATCCCAAAGACCTTGACCCTCTTCGTGCAGTTCTATCAATCTTTCTGTACGTGCATTATCACGAACATCAGCTTCAAATCTATAAGCCTTAGCAAATGCAGCTGGACCAAAAAATTCATCATTTATCTCAACAACAGGACAAGCATAGTGACAAGCACCACATTGGATACATAAATCAGCTTCATTTAACTCTTCAGCTTCTTCTGGCGTTACTATGTGTTCATGTTCTGGATGCTCATCAACATCAGAGATTAGATAAGGCTTTATGGCGTCGTGCTTTTGCCAAAAATCAGCCTTATCAATAATCATATCTTTAACCGCTCTTTTTATACTAAGTGGCTCTAGTGTAATTTCATTACCAAAAAGCTTGATCATTTCGTTCATATTTTCTTTACATGCAAGAGTTGCGCGACCATTTAACTTGATAGCACAAGCGCCACATATTCCGTGACGACAACTTCTACGATATGAAAAACTACCATCTAGATCCCATTTGATTCTATTTAATATGTCTAAGACAACCTCTTCAGAAGTTACTTCCATTGTATAGTTTTCATAATAAGGAAGATAATCTACATCAGCATTAAAACGAAATACTTTGAAGTTTACTTTTTGTGTAGTTATATTGTGTGTACTCATAAGTTCTCCTTAGTATGTTCTTGGTTTGAGTTCATGTTTGCCAAGTTTAACATCCATATAATCAAGTCTAATGTCGCCATCTTTATCCATATACGCCATAGTGTGTTTTAAGAAATTTTCATCATCACGAGATTCAAAATCTTCTCTATAGTGAGCACCACGACTCTCCTGTCTCGCTATTGCACTCTCTACTATAAATGCTGAGTAGTCAAGCATGTGACCAAACTCTATAGCTTCTTGAAGTTCAGTGTTAAATACTTTTGATTTATCTTTAATGCGAATATTTTTAAATCTTTTATGCAGTTCTTTTACTTTTGCAATAGCAATCTCGAGAGTTTGATGGGTTCTAAATGCACCAGCATTATCAGTCATACACTGTTGAAGTTCATCTCTTAAGAGAGTTATAGTCTCATCTCCATTGTTGTTTAGGATAAAGTCTATCTCCGCTTGCGCATTTTTGGCATCTTCTTTTGTAGCTACGCGAAGTTCAATGTTGTCTATCTCAGATACCATTGTTTTACCAACAAAACGGCCAAAGAGCAGGGCTTCTAAAACAGAGTTGGCACCAAGTCGATTTGCACCGTGAACAGATACACAAGAACACTCACCAGCGGCGTAGAAGCCTTCTACTAATTCATTATTATTTTTACGAACATTTCCTGCAATATTTACAGGAATTCCGCCCATAGAGTAGTGTGCAGTTGCGGAGATTAAGATAGGTTCTTTTATCATATCTAGCCCTAAAAATGTTAGAGCTAAATCACGAAGTTCTGGAAGTCTTTGCATGATTATATCTTTACCTAAATGTGTTACATCTATATAGACTGCATCTTTTCTAGGACCAACACCACGACCTTCTCTTATCTCGTTTAAGATAGCACGGCTAACAACATCACGAGATGCAAGTTCCATAGCATTTGGAGCGTACTTGTCCATAAATCTCTCACCGAGTGAGTTAAAGAGTTTTCCACCCTCGCCACGAGCAGCTTCTGAGATTAAAACACCATTACCTGAGAGTCCAGATGGATGAAACTGAACAAATTCCATATCTTCTAAAGGAAGCCCATGACGAGCAACTATTGAGAGTCCATCACCTGTATTTGCATGTGCGTTTGAGTTTATCTTGTAAGCACGAGCGTAACCGCCAGTTGCAAACATTACAGATTTTGCATTAAAAATTGCAAGTTGCATATCACGAATGTTAAAAGCTACAACTCCGCTAACTTTTCCATCTTTATAAATGATATCAGATGCATACCACTCATCCCAAAATGAAACGCCAACACGGTGAGCTTGTTCGTAAATAGTTTGAAGAAGTGTTAAACCTGTTCTGTCTTTTGCGTAACATGCACGGGGAGAAGATTGACCACCAAAAGGACGCTGTGCGATTTTTCCATCAGGAGTTCTACTAAAGGCAGCTCCCATTCTCTCAACCCAGCGAATAGTCTCTGGTGCTTTTTGACACATAAACTCAACTGCATCTTGATCTGCTAAGTAGTCAGATCCCTTAACTGTATCAAACTCATGTAGTTCTATACTGTCGTCTTTACTAAACGCTGCATTAACTCCACCTTGAGCTGCACCAGAGTGACTTCTCAAAGGGTGTAGTTTTGTAATAACAGCAACTTTTTTTCCCGCATTTTGCAATTCTCTTGCAGCAGCACAGCCCGCTAGGCCAGCTCCAACAACGATTGCATCGTAAGTATAAATAGGAATACTCATTAGCTTTCCTTCGTTTAAAGATATAAAAAATAAGCTTGATTATAGCGTTAGATGCCTTTGTAAATGTTAAATAAGGGCTTTAGAATAAGGAAGTTCAATTTTGTTACTATTTGACACATTTATAAGTATTTTAAATATTTACCGTTACCTTGGGTAACAAATGTTATAAATGATCTTCAGCTAAGTCTCTAATTTGAGAGATTGTATTTGTTTTTTTCTGAGCATGTAGAAGAATTTCTCTTGCTTTTTTTATAGAATCTTCTAAAGGTTGGTTGTTTGGTTTAATAACAAAACCACCACTAACAGTTACAACTAAAGATTCTCCATTGGGTTCTTTAAATTTAAGTTCTGAGATACTTTGGCGAATAATATCTATATCTTTAAATGAAGCCTCTTTGGAAGCTCTTGAGAGAATTAAAGTAAACTGATTGTACTCAGTTCTAGCTATTACGTCTGTAGCTTGCTCATGAAGTGAGATAGTAAAAGCAATCTTTTTAAGTATGGTTTGAGTAAATAATTGCGATAAAGTTCTCTTGTTTTTTGAGAAATTATCTATTTCTAAAACTGTTATTGATGTGAAATTACTATCTTTCATCCCTTTTTTATTGCTATAAGAACTCATCATTCCTTTATAGTTGTTTATCTCAGTAAGTGGATCTTTCATCGCTGGATCCTCAGCTACAACTGGTTTTCTGTTCATTCTAAGTTGTATAGCATCTGCTTCTTGTGAAAAAATCTCATACTCTTTTTGCTGCTTGTCAATAGCATATAGATATAAGAGATCATTATATATTGATTTTAATCTTCTGCGATACCAAAAGCTAGCTATTAGAAGAAATACAAAAGAGATGATTGCTATTTTTTCAATAAGCATATGCTTTTTTTGAGCATACATGATATTTTTAACAGTCATTGAGTCTAAAAAAATGTTTATAGAATAAAATGCATTTTTTAATTTTTGACTTTTTTGCTCTTCATCTACTAGGTTTTTTATATAGTATTCATGTGCTGAGTGATTAAAATCATTAGTAAGTTCAGAGAGTTTGTCTAAATCACTAAAAAACTCATCAGAGTTGTTAAAAAAATATTTTCCAACGTAGTTATATTTATCTAGATTTTGTAGTTTTTCTATCTCATGATGAAGCTGATTACTTTTTCCATTAAACTGTATAAGAGCTAGCTCGATATCATCTTTTTTGAGGTTGTTAAGAGTGCTGATTATTTTTTTCTGATTTTGTAAAATATCTATTCTTTCATAAGAAGTCTTTTGCTCAATTATTAAAAGTGCTAGAAGAAGAATCGCTAAAGTTGTTAGTATAAAAAACGCAGAAAGATTAGAAAATATTTTCTTTATAGAGTGTTTCATCCTATTTTTCCTAATAATGATATAATATCAGACATTTTATACCTTTAGTCTTTAAATGTCCTTTAACACAATATAAAGAAGTTTGTTTGAATTTAGAAAATTATTTTATATCCCAGTTTCATAGCAAATGTATCGGGGATGATGGTGCTTTAATCGACTCTATGGTTTACTCAAAAGATGCTTTTTTTGAAGATGTACACTTTAAGATGGAGTGGATGAATCACTACCAAATAGCACAAAAATCAATGATGGCAAATATCTCAGATGCGATTGCCATGAATGCTAAACCAAAGTATGCACTTCTTAGTGTGGCTATGCCTCGTAGTATAACTAAGGAGCAGATGAGAGAGTTAGTTCGTGGGTTTAGAGAGACTGCAAAAAAGTTTGATATTGAGATAATTGGTGGAGATACTATAAGTAATATAAAACTAGATATTACTATAACTATCATCTCACAAACAGCAAAACCACTACTTAGAAGTGGTATTAAAAAAGGTTATCTCTTAGCTCATACAGGAACACTTGGAAGGAGCAAAAAAGATTTTTTAAAACTTAGGAACCTCGGATCTATAAATACAAAATCTAAGTTTGTAAATATACAATTAAGAGATAAGTTTGTACAAAAATCTAGCAGATATTTAAGTTCAGGTATGGATATCTCAGATGGTCTTTTTAGTGATTTGGATAAACTTGCAACTATAAACAAGTTAGGGTTTAGATTTACTAAAAAAATCCCAAAACGAGTTGCTTGTAGTGGGGAAGAGTATGAGATGCTAGTTGCATTTGATAAAAGATATATAAAAGCCATAAAAAGAGTGGCAACGCAAACAAGAACACCGCTAAATATTTTCGCATCAAGTGCGAGAACCAGATACACCA
>CAYWVG010000087.1:0-7506 GCA_964461645.1 uncultured Sulfurimonas sp.
AGGCAAATGCCATAAAGAGAAAAGTATGTTTTAGTTTCATCAAATAATATCCTGTGAATAAATAAGTTGATATTCTATCTAAAAGATATATAACATACGATAAATCTTTCTTATGGTCATGGTACATTTTATGCTTAAAGTGCTATAATAACATACAATTTTACAGAGGGTTTTTTATGAAATTTAATATATGTGTGCCTTTTTTGGGTTTTGAAAACATAAAAGAGGTTGAGTTAAAGAAGATTGATGATGTTTTTATGAAGATGACTTCATGCCAAGATGAGAGAATTTCTTTTACTCTTATAGATCCTTTTGTTTTAAGAGAGTATGACTTTGAAGTTCCAAGAAGTGTTAAAGAAAAACTTGAGATAAATAAAGAGTCAAATCTCCTTATCTTAAATATAGTGCTTCTTCAAAACCCCATAGAGAGTTCAGTCGTAAACTTCATAGGACCTCTAGTTTTTAACACAGACAACAAAAAAGCAGCACAGATTATTTTGGGAGAATCATCTAACTACGGTATAGCTGAGAAAATATCTAGCTTCTTAAAGAAGTAAGATATTTCACATAATTATATAACTAATTTTATTTAATATAATAAATTATTTTTTTACTTTATTTAAGCATTCCTATAACAAATATTAGCTAATATTGTTTTATTCACTGTAGAACAATGGAGAAAATATCATGAAATCCTTATATAATATTTTGTTAAAACTACTTTTCATACTTTTTTTAACTACGAATCACCTCAGTGCTGCCAACATGTGTTATGAAAAACCTGTAAAAACAGGTATCTGTTTAGATCTTCTTAGCATAGGCTGCACCACTACCACAACTATTAAAAATATTAGCGATTCAAAAATAACAGACGCAACTATAGTACATGCATTTTATGGACTAGATGTTGGCTTAATCAATGGAATTGGCATAGATGGAAGTGCCAAAACTACAAAAAAAGATGAGGATTCAGCAGAGGTCAGTGGCACATTAAGTGATTTGACAAGACTCGGTGGACTTGTAGATTTGAACTTATTTGGCAAGGGTATTGTATATCGAACAGGCAATTACAATAAAGGAGCCACACATAGTGTTTATTATAAAAATCTTCTATCTATAGATATTTCAGCAGAAGCATATCTCGCCACTTATAAGATAGGGAATAAAGAATATAGTGAGAAATTGGACCCTTGCGTTGAGTTTGCTCAAGGGAATCTTCGCGATTTTACTCTTAGAAATCCTGTCAATAGTAGAAATATTCTTGGTGACTATCAAGTTATAGGAAACACTGTCTTGTGTGTTAAAAAAAATGGTTCTTGTTATGACCACACAAAAGGTTCAGCAAATCACGATTTAGATTTAAAATTTATAGATGTAGATAGTGATAAGAGCACCTATAACTCATCCCAAGCAAAATTAAGTATCCCTGCATCTGCTAAAATAAAATGGGCAGCTATATATGCTCAAGGGCATCTTCTTATAAAAAATAAAACTGAAAACAAAGCGGTAACTATACTGAAAGATCCCATGAAAATCACTGTACCGAGCATCTCTGGGACAATAAGTTCTATCCCAAAACAGGTGGATTTATATACAAGTGATGCGGGATATACTTACGCTACATATAGTGACATTCCCGAGTTAGTTGGAAAAAAAGGCTCAGAAATAAATGGCTGGGTTACTGTAGCTAATGTTAAAGCACACGAGGGTAAAGAATCTAGTGGACTAGGAAACTTCGGTGCTTGGACTTTGGTGATAATCTATGAAGGAGATGGTATAAGTTTGAAAAATATATCTGTTTTTGATGGATATAAAGTTGTAAAAAATCAAACTAATTTTAAAGAGGTAAGTATTAATATAGATGGCTTTATTACTCCAACAAGTGGAGATGTTGTATCTAGAGTATCTATCTTTGCAGGAGAGGGTGATAAAAATATCGTTGGGGATAAACTCTATTTTAACAACACAGAAATAGGAAATACAAATAATGCCTTTTACTCACATATTACAAGTGATATAGAGAGATATCCTAGTTATTCCAACAATCAAGGTATTGATATCCAAACTTATAATGTAGGGACAGAAGGGCTAGGTTTGATGCAAAATAGCGCTAGCAGTGCTAAAATTAAATTTACATCAACACAAGACGCATACTACCCAAGCTTAGCGATTTTTTCAACTAACCTATATGAGCCAAGAGTTTGTTATAAGCAAGAGTTTTTTGATGTAAGTGGTAATGTCATAGAGGAGGTAGAAGTTGGTGATATTATTACGGTTGCAACTTGGATATCAAACATGAAAAAAGATTCTGCAGACACAAATCTAGAAACTGCTGATAAAGTTGAAATAACGCTTGAGTTAGATAGTGAAAATCTTGAGTATGTCGCTGGTTCAACACGAATGAAAAATGTATATGAAAGTGATTTTGCAAATAAAACAGATGCTCAGGGAGATGATTTAGTTGATTTTTTCTTTGATACAAATACAAGCAAATGGAGAGTAGGGACAGGTGCAGGTTCGTCTGAAGGTGGGGAGTTGATTCCAAATGTTGATGCTTCAGATAATAACAAAGCCTTTATAAGATTTCAAACCAAGTTACTAAAAGATGGTAATATTAGTGTTAATAATATATATAAAGTATCTTATGAAAACCCTCAGTTAGGTCTTCGTTTTGGAGATGAATCTCCTATAAATATTGGTGTCTGTACGGATATCAACTCATCTTTAGGCGTTGGAATATTAGGTGAGTTTAATGTTGTAAATGCAGATGGTGGTGGAGGTGATTTTAATAATCCATCAAGCCCTCAAACATGGTTAAGCACACAAGTTGTAAATAAACCCTTCAATGTAAAAGTGATATCTCTAAATGCTACTGGAACAGCTCTTAAACCTTACTCTGGATGGGTGACTGTATCTCTTGGATCTACAACACAAGATATTTATTTTAATGGTGAATCTTCTAAAATCGTTTCTTTTACGCATGATAGAGCAGAAAAAAACATTACTTTTGAAATTACTTATGGAACAGGTAAAAGTGCTACTTCTTTAGATAATTTTTCAATTCGTCCAAACAAATTTGAATTTTCTACTGTGCAAGATAGAGGACTTTTAACTTCAGCTGCAGACTATGATATTACTTTAGAAGCATATGGTTTAAGTGGTGCACCGAGTAACGGTTATAGCACAACTAGTGCAGGTTTGACAATTGAAAGGACAATACATAATGGTGCAAATGGTAGTATCTCTTTTCCAACACCATTTACTATTACAGATGGTATAGCAGCTAATGCAAAAATTAATTTTAATGATGTTGGAAATGTAAAAGTAGAAATAACGGATATGGCTTGGGCAGCTGGAGATATCGCAAATGGTGATACACCTGCTGATTGTAATGGTGCTTTTGTATGTGGAGAGCTGGAGACCACTTTTATTCCTGCTAAGTTTGATTTAACTTCAGTAACTATACATAATAGTGATGATTCTGTTTTTACTTATTTGTCGAACAATCATCAAGATATGTTTGCATCTATTCAAGCAACAGTAACCGCACAAAATGCTTTAGATGCAACAACACTAAACTTCGCTCAAGGTGCTGCTAGTAATCCTTTAGAGGTCAAATTTACAGTACCTGATCAGGGGACTAGAGTAGCATTGAAAAATCAAATCGCTGATACAGAAGACTTAGGTTTTATTGCTGGTAAGCAAACTATTACATGGAATGAGGTAGACCCTGATAAACGGTTGTTCTTTAACTTTCCTAGAACAATTGACACAGCTCAAAATCCGTTTGTTGTAAATGGAGCATCTATAACTTTAGATGTAGAATCAGAATACACTTCTACATTTACAGGGGCTGTTCAAGATGTGATAGGAACTGAAGTGGCAGCAAATAGTGCAACTTTTATCTATGGTCGATCTCACGCACCAAGACAAAGATATGAAGATAATAATGGTCGTGCATTTATTTACTTTGAAGCCTATTGTTTTGGTACAGATGCAAATGGTGTTAGTTGCGATAAAACACTACTTCCAAATGGTTTGAACTCTAGAAGCACAAACGACTTAAGGTGGTTTATAAATCCAGATCATAATGCTAATCACGGTGTTATAGGTAATGTTGTAGAAAAAAATGCTTTAGGAAGAGTTAATCCTACAGGGCAAACAGGAGTAAACCCAGTTACAGTTGATATGACTTATAATGAAGACCAAGGTTATCCCTACAAAACTACAATGCAGAACAATGCTTCTGACTGGCTAATATATAATCAAGATGATGGAGTAGCTACAACAAACCAATTTCCTGTAGAATTTTATAGAGAAGATGGAGCTTGGAGTGGTGCACATGAAACAGATACAACTACAAATGACCATGATGCTACTAACACAAACAGGAGAAGTATGTGGTAAAAAGAGCTAAACAAACTAACAGAAGAGCTTTTACACTAATAGAGTTAGTTTTTGCTATTGTTGTTATCTCTATTGCAGTTGTTACTCTTCCGATGATGATTCAAGTAAATAACAAAGGCATAGAAGACAGCATGGTTCAAGAAGCTATTTTTGCGGCATCTGCTGAACTTATGGGTGCGTCTGCTGGGTACTGGGATGTAAACTCCATGGCTGATAATGCTGTAAGTCACCTCTCAAGGGTTATAGATATTGGAGCTACTTGTGAAAACAATAGTAGTAGTGTTCGGCACAGACTAAGACCAGGTCATATAGCTCAACCTTTTCATAGAAGATGTCTTGAAAGCAATGCAATAATGGCAATCAATGAAGCAGATGCTTTTTCAAACTTGAATAATGCTCACAATGTAGCAAGTAAACCTATGTTTACTGATAATATCACAGATGCTACTGGTTATAAAAGTGAATACAATAGTCTTGTTAGCGTAGCTCAAAATGCCACAAATCTAAATATTAAAGATGTCAATATAACCGTAACTGATTCAGATGAAGACATTGTAACTATACTAAGAATGCAAAGTGCTAATATTGGCGAGATAGACTACTACAAGAGGACGCTCTAGTGAAAAAAGCTTTTACGATGATAGAACTCATCTTTGTTATAGTTATTATGGGTATATTAGCTAAGTTTGGTGTTGAGTTTTTAGCACAAGCTTATAATAACTTTATATTCTCAAATGTCAATCATACCTTGCAAGCTCAAAGTGCCGCTACAGTAGAGTCTATTGCTTCAAGATTGCAGTATAGGATAAAAGACTCTATTATTGCAAGGCAACCAGGTGTGGATTTTCAAGCACTATCAGGTTCTACTCTTGATGATAACGCAACAGTTTTAGAGTGGGTAGCTAGTGACATAGATGGTTATAGAGGCAATAGGTTGCCTATGTGGAGTGGAATTATTGATTTAGCTGATTCGAATGCTGCAAGATTAAGTTCACCAGAAACAAATACAAACGCACTTAATACACTTATTGGTATTTTGTCACATGGTAGTGGAACAGGAATAAACAATGCAGCACTATATTTTATAGGCTCTGATAGTAATGTAAGAACTGGTTATGGATGGAATGGAGCTATTACAAATCAAAGCTCTGTAATGCATCCCATACGGAGAAGTATAGTTGCAGGAGAAGAAAATCTTTTTATTCCTGTTCGTGGTGATAATGGAGTTGATAATAGTTTTGCAGGTGTTGATGTTTTTGAATACTACCAACTAGCATGGACAGCTTATGCAGTTGAACACAATACAACTTCTGGTAACCTAACACTTTATTTTGATTATCAACCTTGGCAAGGTGAGAGTTATACAGATGGTAAATCTTTTTTACTTATGCAAAATGTAGATACTTTTAGATTTAAAGCTGTTGGTTCTGTTGTTAAGATACAAGTTTGTGTAAACACTGACTTAGTGGAGGATTATTCTTTATGCAAAGAAAAAACTATATTTTAGATAGAAAAAAATCACTGCATCGTTCAGGTTTTGCTATGATGATGGCCATTATTGTAATAGTTATCATCTCAACTATTATGGCTCTCTCTTTAGCTTTAACTACACAAACTGCTAAAAGAACAACTGACATATATCTTTATGAACAAGCTGTTTTGTACTCTAAGAGTGCGGCGGAACTCGCTTTGTTACGCATAGCTCAAAACGGTTCTTGTACAACAATTCCTTCATACACTTTAGATGGAATATATGATGTTAATGTTAGTGTTAGATATGTGTATAAAGGTTTAGAATGTGGTGATGATTATTTCACAACTCTACAAACTGATGAACAAAACGGCTCAGTACTTATGGACATAACAGTTACAGCAAATCCTAATGGAACTACCGAACCTATCCGTTATTTCAGAAGAAGCATTCAAAAACTGTAGGTATAATAAGCTTTTAATGCTATAATTTCAAAATTAATTATTTAAAGGATTATCTAATGAATATTTCTATGACAGGAAGACAATTAGAGCTAACTGAGCCAATAAAAGCTCACATAACTACTTCTATTGAGACACTATCTAAGTATAATATGGACATAACTGGGGTTAATGTTGTTGCATCTACGCAAACTAAGAAGAGTAAAGAGCATACTGTTATTGAGTTTGTTATTGTTCTTGCACATAAAAACTCTGTAGTTATCAAGCAAAGCGATAGCGACTTGTATGCTGCTATAGACTTAGCAACTTCAAGAGCTCAAAAAGCTCTTCGTCGCATCCATGACAAAGAAGTAACTCATCGTCAAACTGGTATAAATGAGATGAAAGCTGAAAATGTAGATATAAAAGCTGAAGCTGAGGCTAGTGAAGATGAGATAGTTCCAGTAGAACTTGACCTTTACAAGCCTCGTGAAGTTGAAGATGTACTTAACGACTTAAAAGAGACAGGAAAACTCTTTGAAATCTTTTTAGACAACGAAGACAAAACTCGTGTTCTTTACAAAAGAAACGATGGAAGATTTGGGCTTTATTAATAGTCCGCAAAAGCTAGCCTCTTTGAGGCAGAGTTTATTTACATAACAATATAGCCGAAGGTAGTTCCAGCTTATAAGGTTGGGACTAAGTCTTCTTTCACACTTTTGACTATCTCTTCATCTTCTGCTAAATCAACCCACTTAAACTGACTTCCACTTTGAGACGCACCTTTGAGTAAATCGCCACCTTTTCTAAACTTCAAATCAAGGTTTGCTATATCAAAACCGCTAGTAGTATCTACAAATCTTTTTAACCTATCGGACTTACTTTGGTTTGTGTAGAGGTAGCAGTAGCCTTGAAGTCCAGTACGGCTAACTCTTCCTCTTAGTTGATGAAGAGTAGAGAGTCCGAGTCTCTCAGCTCCAACTATAACGACTGTTGTGAGTCTTGGAAGAGAGATGCCAACCTCTACAACTGTAGTGGCTATAAGTATGTCACCTTTTTCTCTAAAGTCCATAAGAACCTCTTCCTTTTGCTTGTCTTTGCCATGAGTCACATAGACATTGTTAAAGTTTTTCTCCCAGTAGCCTCTTGCCTCTTCTATACTTTGATAGTCCAAAACTTCACTCTGCT
>CAYWVG010000088.1:0-7490 GCA_964461645.1 uncultured Sulfurimonas sp.
TGTATCACTGCCACTACCACCATCAATAGTGAGTTTTCCAGCTAAAAGAGCTTCATAGTTGGTTAAAAAAGTGTCATTTCCTGCCCCACCGTCTAAGGTTATCTTTCCTGGCATATCATCAAAGTTTTTATCATAAGCATTAAAAGTATCATTTCCGCTTCCACCAACAAACTTCATATCTCCAATTACAGCGTCAAAGTCTCTATTGTTTCCATGCAGATTAAATGTTCTTCCACCATTGTTAAGTGCATTTACTTCAAGAGTTGAGCCAGCTCCAACTTCAAACTTCTCAAAAGTGTTGTAGTAATTTTCAGTCATTTTTACGCTTTGATTTTCACCCATTTTTAAAGTATCACCTGTGCCACTTGCATTGAAATTTAAATTGCCTTCAAATTGTGTGAAGTCAACATTACTTATATCATATGTATTGTTCTCACCTGTACTAGCCATATAAAGACTACTTTTTTCTCCACCAACTATTTTATTAAATGCGTTGGCTTCCCATTGTCTATAAGTGCCTGTATCAGAAAGATTAAAGTAGGCAGTATAATCACCAATATCTAAAACTTCAAAGTTAGAAACTGATATTCTACCTCTAAAGTCAACAGTTGTAGCAAGTTTTAGAGTGTCAGTCCCAGCTACACCATCTAAAATCTCACCAGCAGTATTTCTAGCGATGATAGTATCATTTCCAGATCCACCGTAAAGCTTATCTACTCCACCCCAGCCATCAAGAGTCATTCCGCTGTTATTTGCAGTTATTGTATCGTTATCCCTAGAGCCAATAATAGTTTGGAAATTTTTGATTTTGTCATCATAAGCATTTGTGACATTTGTTTTATCGTTACTACCACCTGATGCGTTAAAAATCACAGAAGCATAACCCTCAGTATCAACTCCGTTAGTAGTAGTGCCTGTATCATCTAATGCAGAAGTCCTCATATCTAAAATAAAGCCTCCATGACTGGCTAAACTATAGTTTAGAGTATTGTTTCCAGCACCTCCATCCATTATGTCTTGGTTTGTTTTTTCCCAATCATAAACAGAGTAGCCATAGACAGTGTCATCTCCCTCTCCACCATATATAATGTCATTATCACC
This sequence comes from uncultured Sulfurimonas sp., assembly GCA_964461645.1. GTDB lineage: Bacteria > Campylobacterota > Campylobacteria > Campylobacterales > Sulfurimonadaceae > Sulfurimonas. Next base: position 1,102 of record CAYWVG010000088.1, read on the forward strand.
ATCTCCATAGATGGTATCATTTCCATCTCCACCATATATGAGGTCATCTCCATTTCCACCTCTTATAAAGTCATCTCCACCCATTCCATAAATCACATCATCTCCATTATGACCCTCAAAACGGTTATCTTGAGAGTTACCTATGAGATAATCGGCTCCACTTGAACCATGGATCCCCTCTATGTTTATAGCTTTACTTAAGTTTGCTTCTATGAATTTAGTATTGTCATACGAATCATTTGTAGTATGACTCTCAGGAGTTAGATACCCATCGTTCCAATTACTGCCACTATCTGTAGAATACTGAACAGTTCCAACTTTGCCTGCTTCATCACTTAGTCTAATCTGCTGTACACTTTTACTTCTTAATCCATCGTAGTAAAGATGTAAAAAGTCAACTCCTTCTCCACCATCACTAAAGTCAACTCCTCTACCTGGGAGTAAAAAGTCATCTCCATCTCCTCCATAGAGTTTATCGTTACCATTCCAACCTCTTAGGTCATCATCACCTTCTAGCCCCCAAAATGTCTCATCACTATCATCACCCCAAATATAGTCATTTCCTTTAGTTCCTCTAACTTGTTCTATATCTTTTATAAGGTCTATTAGTCTATCTGTTGTGGTCTCTTTAACCATAACAAAGTCATTGCCCATAGTAACTCTTATGCCTTGTATATCTTCCATATAGTCTGGGTTAGTAGCATTGTTTGGATAATCAGCTCTGTAGTAACTTATCCAGTCACTTCCCTCTCCACCATCTATAAAGTCATATCCTCTACCGCTTATAAACTTGTCATCGCCACCCATGCCTTGAAGATAGTTAGTACCGCTACTGCCATAGATAACATCATTGTAGTTTGAACCTATAACATCTTCTATGCTTACTAAAGTGTCATTTCCATAACCAGTAGCATAGTCATCATATTCATCGCCATTTGGTTTATCTAGTCTAACTTCAACCCCATTTACATTTGTAGAGTTTTGGTAGTTTACTGCATCTGTGTCTTCTCCACCATCTATGTAGTCATTTCCACTTCCACTAAAGATAACATCATTGCCAGAACCACCATAAAGCTCGTTTTCTCCTGCTCTACCATCTATAGTATCACTTCCAGCCATACCATTTATGATATTTTTTTCATTATTTCCGTAGATAGTATCATTATAGGCACTACCATCTATATCGTCTATGTTTTTAAACTTATCTTGACCCTCTTGTTGAATATTTTCTAATCCTGCTTGAGGTAAGTTTGTACTCTCTACTCCAGTAACATTTCCATCCTCATCGTATGTAAACTCGAACTTATCTTTTAGAGCAAACTTTGAGAGAGCGTTTATCTTTTCATCTTCATTAACAATGCCATCGCCATTTGAATCTATCCAAATAGTCTCTTCATCTGTAAAACCTTCTAAATCAACATAAACACCTTTATAGTACTTTTGCATCTCAATGTCTACAGAGTTAGGTATAAGATTGTCATCATCATCAACTGCTTGGTAAGAACCGCTTAGTTTTTGATACTCTTGGTTATTTATGTAAGCATTATCTTTTAAGTATTTTAGCTCTGCTAAAGTGTAACTCTTAACCTCTGCATAACTTACTTTATCTCTACCCTCAGCATAATTAACTTCAGTTGTGCCATCATCTTTTAAGTAAGTATCGCCATATATAGTGTTATGCCCTGCTCCACCATAAACAGTATCGCTCCCACCACTAAGATAAATAGTGTCATCTCCAGCACCATCATAAACGATATCTGTACCGATGCCTCCAACGATAATACTATTTCCACTTCCATCTTTTATAGTGTTAGTGTTTGCATCTTTTGAGAGTATAAAACCATCATCTTTGCCATCTATGAAGTCCTCTTTTTTGTACACATAATCGTCAGCTTTAGTAATGTCTTTTAAGGCTATGGTGTACTCTTGTGCATCACTTTGTACACTACTTGCAAGATCTACTTTAGTGCTTGTGGGATCTAGCTCATAGTTAGCTCTTATAGATATGTCAAAAGGATCTGTTATGCTATCATCATACTTTATGGTAAACTCTACACTCTTAAAAGATGTTGCAAAGTTTGGACTACCAATCTCTATAATGTTTCCTAACTCATCTTTAAAAATCATATCTTCTTTAGATATGCTACTTCCCGTTATCTCATTTGCATTTTTATCTAAAATCTTTACATTTGCAGGTAGTCCTGAGATGGTAAAACTTCCTACTAAGTAGTCTTGGGGCATATTTGGTTCAAACCTTAAAACTCTTGATAAGTAGTTGGTGCCTGTTGGGTCATTATCAAAGTATGCAGAGTTTTCAGACCTTATAGTCATATCTTCACTTCTATGTGACATATCTATAAGCTCAGTGCTAAACTGGTCTGTTTGAGAGTCATTTTTATAACCCTCTATACTACCTCCACCACCTAAAATAAGAGCTGTACCATCTTCGCTAACACTCTCGCTATATGTCACTTGATGAGCTGTGGCTTTAAAACCAAAAGCTGGTGTAGTTGCCTCTTCATCATAATCTCCAGTATTGTCATCTGGATCTGAACTTCCTCCAGCATCTGGAACTAGATCAACAGGAGGCGGTGGAACTAAGTTGTCATCTTGCTTATAACCATCAAAATCATTTTTTGGCATGGTTTCTATAAAAGAATCACTTGTTGGTGTGCTTTTAGATATGCTAAGAGATTGTATACTAGAGCTAGCAGCAGGTTGTTCTTGAGAGAAACTTTGTGTTTTAGAGCCTGTTTCTGATGTACCTTCACTTTGAGAAACCACTACAACTTGAACTCCTGATGGAGCTGAACCTACTTCATCACTTCCTGTAACTATTTTAAAACTAGCATCCACTGAAGTAATAGGAAGCTCATTTATCTCTTCAATTTTTGATAAAATATTGTCAACTGAAAATATTTTGTTATCGCCAAAGTTAAACTTTGGAGGATTACTACTAAAACCCATCAAACCTAAAGATGGAAAAGTAAGAACACCTTCACCATAAAATGAGATAATGATGTCTCCGCCTACTAAGATATACTCCAACTCTTCAAAGTTTAAGCCCTTTATCTCAAAGATTACTTCATCTCCAGGTCTCATAAAAACAGATAAATTCTCTCCATCTTTAGGAATGCTCTTTATAATAACTTTGTTGTTTTTATACTCTACGTTTGAGCTATTTAAATCTAATGACATGGGATTCTCCTCTTAGTTATCAGGATTCGATAAAACTAAAATAATAGTTCTTCCAAATGTCTCTATTATAGCATTTTTTAGATTAATATTTGATCTGCAGTTTAGATTACTAGCTTACACAAGGAAGCTAGTAGATTATTTAAGAGGTTACTTATCTTTTAAGATTGTTAGTAGTTTGTAGCATTTCATCACTTGTTGTGATGACTTTTGAGTTAGAGTCATAGGCTCTTTGGCCAGTGATTAGGTCTGTAAGTTCAACAACTAGCTCAACATTACTAAGCTCAACGAAGTTTTGTCTAAGTACACCAAGCCCATCAAGCCCTGGAGTTCCCTCAACTGGTTGACCTGAACTATCTGTTTCCATATAGAGGTTATCTCCTCTTGAGTGAAGTCCTGCTGGGTTTATAAAGTTTGTAAGAGTTATCTGCCCAACTTGAGTAGCTTGAGTTTGACCAGGTTGAACCACAGTTACAGTTCCATCAGTACCAATACTAATGTTTGTAGCATCTGGCGGAACAACTATTTGAGGTACTAGAGTATAGCCATCACTGTTTACCATTGTACCGTTGTCATCTACTTTAAAAGCACCATTTCTGCTATAGACTTCAGTTCCATCAGGGAGTTCAAGCTTAAAAAAGCCTCTACCTGTGATGGCAACATCAAGCTGGTTGTCAGTCTGCTTAAGGCTTCCTTCTGTAAAGATTTTGTTTATCGCAGTAGGACGAACACCAAGACCTACTTCTATACCTGTTGGGCTCTTTGTTACATCACTTGTAGCAGTTCCAGCATATTGCATAGTGTTGTACATAAGGTCTGCAAACTCTGCACGAGATTTTTTAAAGCCGATAGTGTTTACGTTGGCAATATTGTTTGCTGTTGTGTTTATCTGCGTCTGCATCCCCAACATTCCTGTTGAAGCAGTATAGAGTGATTGCATCATAACTTAATCCTTAGTTTTATTTCATAAGATGAAGGGATTCTTCATCTTATTTGTCCGTAAAAGGAACAAATCCTTTTATTACGCTTTTTTAGCTAGTTTGTTTATCGCATCAGTGTTCATATCGTTCATCTGTGCGTCCATTGCTTTTTGATACATTCCAACCAAACGATTAGTTTCTATCATCTGTGTCATCATCTTAACTGCATTGACATTACTTTTTTCAACAAAACCTTGTGCTACTGCTTGAGTGTCTCCTAAGTGTTTTAGATCTTTGTTTCCCTCGTATCTGTAAAGATTATCGCCCTCTTTTTTTAAAAAAGCCATATTTTCAGGTTGAGCTATAAAGAGTTGTGAGCCTACATTTAAGTTTGCAGTGTTTGGGATATTTGTATAAATCTGCCCATTTTTATCTACTTTTACAATATCTTGATCTTCATTGAAAGCTATGTTTTGACCAGATTCAAAATAATCACTTGGTAACACTTCGTAACCACTTTTAGTAACTAATCTCCCCTCGTCATCTTTAGTAAAAGAGCCATCTCTGGTTAATCTAATACCTTGAGGGGTTTTAACTAAAAAGAAAAGTCCCTCTTTTGTAAGAGCAAAATCCATATCGTTGTTAGTGTTTTGTGTACTTCCTACACTAAAATCTGTATAAGCATCAACTATTTGAGGTGCTTTTGTCATGGCTCGGTTTAAAAACTGAGCACCTTCTTTTGTGTGATTAGCATTTGGTAGCTCATCTCTTGCTTCTTTGTAAAGACGAGAAAAATCGCCCACTACTAAGTTATCTTCCTTGAAACCTATAGTATTTACATTTGCAAGATTGTTTGCGATAGTGTCTAGCCGGTTAAACTGAGTAACCATTCCAGCTGCTGAACTATAATATCCACTTTGCATAAAGTCCCTTTATTTGCATATATTTTCCAGATAAAGCAATCAGTGTTCCAAAAATAAGCCAAAACCAGTTTAAGCCTCTGTTAATAGCATTTGGGTATAATCCACTCTTTGAAAAATCTTAACAAGGCTTACTAAAACATGACAGCAAAAGAACTCAATAAAGCCATAGAATCATACTTTGCAGACCACAAATCTAAAGATTGTGCAACTTATGAGTCTCTTATAGACCTTTTTGACAAACAACCAACTTCCGCACAAGCTAAAAATATCCACAAGCTGATGGTAAAACATAAAAGATGCTTATATACATCAAGTGAACACGCTAAAAAGCTTAACGACAGAGAAGCAGATGCAAGACGAGACGCACAAAGAAAAATGCTCATTAACAACGAATCAGACAGTTTTGATATACTAAAGGAGCATGAACTTCTAGAGTGGTCTCGCTCAGATTCTCCTGTGCGTATGTATCTTCGTGAAATGGGACAAATACCACTTCTTACAAAAGAAGAAGAGATTGAAATAAGCAAAAAAATAGAGAGTGGAGAGAGTATCATTATAGATGCTATTTGTTCTGTTCCATATCTTATAAGATTTATCTTAGACTACAAAGAGCCACTTATTAATCGTGAAAGACGAGTAAAAGAACTTTTTAAGAGCTTTGAAGACGAGAAAGACGAGAAAGACGAAAACGAAGATGGTGAAGTAGTTGAAGTTGATGAAGAAGATGTAGAAAAAACACTAACTGCAAAAGATAAAAGCAGAGTTGAAAAAGTAACTATAAGCTTTAAAGCACTGGAAAAAGCTAAAAAAGAGTGGGTAAAACTAGCAGAAAAAGTTCCTGATGATTTAGATGGAGAAGTAACAGCTGATATAGTTCAGTACTACTTAAATGTTACCTTTAAAAAATCAGTTTTAAAAGAAAAACTACTAGATTTAGGGCCAACTTCTAAACTAATAAACGAGCTCGTTAAAGCTATGGAGACTGCACTTAAAAGTGATGATGGTTATGATAAAGAGCTTAAGAGATTAGAGTATAAACTACCTCTGTTTAACGCTACACTAAAGGCTAACCACAAAGTTTTAGTAAGTAAAATTTGCGATCTAACAAAAGAAGATATCGCTGGCATGGTTCCAGAGGCTACTATGGTTAGTACATATATGGAGATAAAAAAGCTAGTTCAGACAAAAGAAGCTTCAAAAAATAGTTTTGATATGGAACCTGAAAAACTCCTAGATATCTTAGAGCAGATAAAAAGAGGTAAAAATATCTCTGAAATCTCTAAAACAAAGATGGCTAAGTCAAACCTTAGACTTGTTGTATCTATCGCAAAAAGATATACAAACCGTGGAC
>CAYWVG010000089.1:0-7381 GCA_964461645.1 uncultured Sulfurimonas sp.
AGAGCAAAAATTTTCATGGGGGATGTTGGAAGTACACTTTTGGGTTACAGCGTTGCTATATTTACACTTTACTATGCAAATGTAGAGAGTTCAAACTTGTGGATCTGGATAACGCTTTTTTCTCTCTTTTGGTTTGATGCAACTCTCACACTTATAAGAAGAAAGTTAAATGGCGAGAAGTTAAGTCAAGCTCATAAAAAACACGCTTATCAAAGATTAACTCAGAGTGGATGGAGTCATTTTAAAGTTACAAACTACTCTATAGGATTAAATGTCATAATCTTTTTGCTAGTTTTTTTCATACCAAACATAGCTATAAGTTTTCTACTTAGCTTAGCCCTTTTGTACGGAGCTATGAAGTTTATAGATGCGAGAAAGAAGTTTGAATAATTGTCAATCAGCTTTTTATACTACATATGATAAAATGCCATCTATTTAAAATAAATATTAACATTTTACAGATTTAAAACTAGCAATAAAAAAGAGACAAAATGATACTTACGGAAAATAAAAAAACTTTAGTACTGATACTTATAGCATTTGCTTTTAGTATAGTGGTACGGCTTATCTGGGTGGAGCAGTTTAGTGGTGAAGAGCAGTTTAAGTTTAACGGCGAGTTTATGATTAATACAAATGATGGATATTATTATGCTGAGGGTGCTAGAGATATTTTAGCTGGTGTTAGTGAAAATACAAATGATTTGTCCCCATTTACAAGTGCTACGAGTGTTTTAACGGCTTATATAGCTAAAGTTTTGCCATTTTCATTTGAGACTATTATTCTTTATATGCCTGTTTTTTTTGCATCACTCATAGTCATCCCCGTTATCTTAATAGCAAGAGAGTTTCATAGGCTTGAAGTGGGTTTTATCGCTGCACTTGTGGCTAGCATCGCGTGGAGTTACTACAACCGTACTATGGTTGGTTACTATGATACTGACTTTTTAACCATTGTATTTCCTACTATCTTGCTCTGGTCGCTCATCTGGGCGGTAGATACTGGTAAGGACAAATACCTTCTCATAGCAGCTCTTGATGCGATAGCTTATAGATGGTGGTATCCGCAAAGTTACTCTTTAGAGTTTGCTTTTATAGCTCTTGTAGGCATCTATGTAGTATACCAGATAGTGAAAAAACAAGATTTTAAAACAAACTTACTTCTTATCTCTTTTATGCTTTTTGCTATGGTAAATCTTGATGGACTTATTAGACTTGCCATGGTTGTGGCTTTTTATATGCTTCTTAAGAGTAAAAGAGAGCTGGTTTTTAAGTACATCTACTATGTGTTTGCTTTTGCAGTAGTTCTGTTTTTTATAACTGGTGGATTTGATCCTATCTGGGGTCAATTAAAGGGTTACGTCTTTAGAGATCTCATAGAGAGTGATGCTAAAGGTTTAGGCCTTCACTTTTTCTCAGTCATGCAAACAGTAAGAGAGGCAGGGGAGATTCCTTTTGAGATGTTTGCAAATCGCATTAGTGGTCACACCGTAACTCTTATAGCATCTATAGTTGGTTATGTTTGGTTTACTTACAGACATCCTGTGATGCTTCTAGCTCTTCCTATGGTTGGACTTGGGTTTTTAGCGTATGGTTTGCCTGGGTTTGTAAGCGGTGGTGGACTTCGCTTTACTATCTATGCGGTTCCTGTTATGGCTCTGGGTTTGGGTTTTATCATCTATGAACTCTCTGGATGGCTTTCACAAAAGTTTATAAATGATAGAGTGATTTTTATCTCTAAGTATGTTTTTATGGTGCTCTTTAGCGTTGGAGCACTCTACCCAAATATAGCTCACATCATAGACTATAAAGTTCCAACAGTTTTTACTCAAGATGAGGTAAAACTGCTAGATAGACTCCACAACATAGCAGATAGAGAAGACTATGTTGTGGCTTGGTGGGATTATGGTTATCCTATTCGCTACTATAGTGATGTAAAGACTCTCATAGATGGAGGAAAACATAGTGGAGCTGTGAACTTCCCTGTAAGCTTTATACTAAATTCTCCACAAGATGCAGCAGCTAAGATGGCGCGGCTTGATGTTGAGTACACGGAGAAAAGATTTCGTGTAAATGAAGCGAACAAGGGCTTAGATGAAAACCATACGAACTATGTAGAGTTTGCAAGTAGTAATATAGAACAGATGACGCTTGATTATGAATATAACAACACTAATGTCTTTTTAGATAATTTAAGCAAAGATATCAAACTTCCTGCTAAAACTAGAGATATTTATCTCTACTTACCAAATAGAATGATGGGCATAATTCCGACCATAACGCAGTTTTCAAACTTAGATCTGATGAGTGGAGAGAAAAAACAACCACCATTTTTTTATATCTCAGGTAGTGCACAAGAAACGCAAGATAGTGTTGAACTAGGCGGTGGTGTTCGTATCATGAAAAAAACTGGACAAGTTATGATAGGAAAAGATACTTTAGTGATGAACAGTTTTATAGTTACTGAGTATGATAATAATGGAGTGCTTAGAAAAAACGTTCAGGTTATAGACGAAAATAGTCCCGTAAGTGTTATATTTATGAAAAATTATAATCAGTTTTTGGTCTTAGATAAAAACATGTTCAACTCAACATATATACAACTTTTTGTGCTAGAAAATCATGACAAATCTCTCTATGAGCCAGTTATTTTAAACCCAATGGCAAAGATATTTAAATTAAAAATCTAGGTCATGTGTGCTTTTTAAATTAAAGATACTTAGATATACTTCTATCGATTTATAGGACAAGAGCCTATATTTCAATAAGGAAAATCGATGACAAAAGAGTATATATTTACCTCAGAGTCTGTAACAGAAGGGCACCCTGATAAGATGGCAGATCAGATTAGTGATGCAATTTTGGATTATATTATTGAGCAGGATACTTCCGCACGAGTAGCGTGTGAAACACTAGTATCTAATGGTTTTTGTGTAATCGCAGGCGAACTAAAAACGACGGCTTATGCGCCGATGCAAGAGATTGCTAGGAAGGTTATCCAAGAGATTGGTTATACAGATGCGACTTATGGGTTTGACTACCGTTCAGCTGCAGTTTTAAACACCATAGGCGAACAATCCCCAGATATTAACCAAGGTGTTGATCAGGCTGATGGTGAGATAGGAGCTGGAGATCAAGGTTTAATGTTTGGCTATGCTTGTAGTGAGACGCCAGTTTTAATGCCTCTTCCTATATATCTAGCACATAAAATCACTCAAAGACTCGCAGAAGTGAGAAAAGAGTGCATAGTTCCATATCTTCGTCCTGATGGAAAGGCTCAGATAAGTGTGAAATATATAGGGGATAAGCCTGTTTTTATAGATACGATAGTTATCTCAACTCAACATGCTCCAGATGTAACTCAAGAGCAGATTAGAAAAGATATGATAGATGAAGTTATAAAATTTGTCATACCAAAAGAGATGATGAGCGAAGCTACTAAAATACATATAAATCCTACAGGAAAGTTTGTAATAGGTGGACCACAAGGAGATGCAGGGCTTACAGGGCGAAAAATCATAGTAGATACTTACGGTGGAAGTTGTCCTCATGGCGGCGGAGCATTTAGTGGAAAAGATCCTACTAAAGTAGATAGAAGTGCAGCTTATGCAGCTAGATGGGTGGCTAAAAACTTAGTGGCTTCAGGAGCTTGCACAAGAGCAACTATACAGATATCTTATGCAATTGGCATAGCTAAACCTACTTCAATACTTGTAGATACGCACTCAACTGGTGTGGTTGATGAGGATAAGATAGAGAGTTGTGTAAAAGAACTCTTTGATCTCTCTCCAAAAGCCATCATAGAGTCTTTAGATCTGCTTCGTCCAATATATAGAAAAACCGCCTCATATGGTCACTTTGGAAGAGAAGAAGAGGGCTTTACATGGGAGCTAACAAACAGAGTAGATGAGATTAAAAGCTATTTAGATATTTAGAGATAAGTTTTAGCTATCTTTAAAAATCTTGTGATAAACTTACCTCGAAAATTAAATTAGGAGAATTTTATGGCAGTTATAATTAATGACACTTGTATCAACTGTGGTGCTTGTATAGATGAATGTCCAGTAGAAGCTATCGTTGATGAAGATGATAATCCAACAGGTGAAGAGATTTATTATGTTTATGGTAACAAATGTGTAGAGTGTGTTTCTCACCATGATGAACCAGCTTGTGCTACTGCTTGTCCAACTGAGGGCTGTATTACTTGGGATGCTATAGGTGAGAGTCCATCACACCGTGAAGACATCACAGAAGAACAACGTTCTAACCACGAGAATATCGTAGATTAATTCTCTACTTAAAAGAGTTTACAAAGTGAAAAAATTACACTTTGTAAACTCCCTACTTTTTGCAAATCTTACAATTTAAACTACAACTAGCTATTTTTTAGATATAATTCCACTCTAATTTTATGTATATAGAGGAGATTTGATGGAGCGTACACTATCAATAATAAAACCAGATGCGGTTGCTAAAGGCGTAATTGGTAAGATTTTAGATCGTTTTGAGAGCAATGGACTTAAGATTGCAGCAACAAGAAAGATACAACTCTCACGCGCTGATGCTGAAGCTTTTTATGCTGTTCACTCAGAGAGACCTTTTTTCAATGACTTAGTTGATTTCATGATTAGCGGTCCAGTTGTTGTAACTGTTTTAGAAGGTGAAAATGCAATGCAAAAGAACCGTGATTTGATGGGTGCTACTAACCCTAAAGAAGCTGAAGCTGGCACAATTCGTGCAGATTTTGCTGAAAATATAGATGCAAACGCAGTTCACGGAAGTGACTCTGTTGAAAATGCAGCTGTAGAAATCGCATTCTTTTTCTCAGAAAGAGAAATCTCATAAGTTTGCAAAAAAGAAGTTCATAATGCAGATTAAGCTTGCTAAAATAGGGAAGACTCCTATAGACTTTGAGGTTCAATCTGATGAAATAACTTTTAAAGGTTATTTAGAGTATGATTCTGGCAAATTGGTTTTGCTAAAGGCAAATCTAAATGGAACTGCTTTATGCCAATGCAGTCGATGTGGCGAAGATTTTAAGCTCGAAGTAGATGAAGAAGTTAAATTTTTCATCAGTGATGGAGTTTTTGATTCAGATACAAATATTGACTTAGATGTTGTCGAGTCTTTTGACTCTATGGCAAACTTGGATGAGCTTTTAAACTCAGAAATCGAGCTTATCAAAAGCGACTACCACATTTGCGACAACTGTAAAGCAGAGTAATAAAAATAAAGTAAAAGGGACTTGTTCCTTTTATGAAATAAATTAAATTAAAGGAAAATAATATGGCAGTACCTAAGAGAAGAGTGTCACACTCTCGTTCAGCAAAAAGAAGAACACACTACAAAATTACTTTAGCTCGTCCAGTTAAAGATAAAGATGGAACTTACAAGCTTCCTCACCATATCAACCCAACTACTGGTGAGTACAAATAATCAATGATTAAGATTGCAATTGATGCAATGGGAGGGGACTTCGGTCCCGAACCAATTGTTAAAGGTGCTGTGTTGGCACTTAAGAGAAAACTCTTTGTACCAATATTTGTTGGCAATAAAGATGAAATTTTAGCTCTGTTACCAAAGCGTTATAGAGCTAAAATTTCTATAGTTGAAGCAAGTGATGTTATATCAATGAGTGATGCTGCAACTGATGCCGTAAAGAGAAAAGAAAGTAGTATATACAAAGCCATCGAGTTAGTAAGAACAGGTGAAGCTGATGGTGTAGTCTCAGCTGGACATAGTGGCGCTACCATGACTCTTGCAACGCTTAGACTAGGCCGCTTGGAAGGGGTTGCTCGTCCTGCGCTTGCAACACTTATGCCAACTAAATCAGGGCGTCGTTCTATTTTACTAGATGCTGGTGCTAATGTTGATTCTAAAGCGATTCATATAGCTCAGTTTGCTGTTATGGGTGGATGTTATGCTGAGGATTTGCTAAAAATCCCAAACCCTAGCATAGGCATACTAGCAAATGGAGAAGAGCCATCTAAAGGTAATGAGATTACAAAAGAGGCTTTTAAGATCTTAGAAGGTTACAAGGGCTTTAAGGGAAATGTAGAAGGCACAGATATATTTAATGGAACTTGTGATGTAATCGCATGTGATGGCTTTATCGGTAACTTAGTCTTAAAAGCTAGTGAAGGTGTCGCCGCTACAATTAGCCAACTCATAAAAGATTACATAAGAAAGTCTCCTGTGGCTATTACTGGCGCACTTTTAATGAGAAAAGTTTTTAAACTTCTCAAAAAGCAGATTGACTATGCTGAGATTGGTGGAGCTCCGCTTATCGGCATAAAAGGTTGTGCTATTGTTAGTCACGGAAAAAGTAACTCAAAAGCTATTGAAAATGCTATTTACCAAGCTATAAACTATGTAGATACAGGTGTAAATGAGCATATAATCTCAAGACTAAAAGAGTTAAAGAATAAGGAAGTTTAATGGTTTATGCTGCATTTAGATCTATTGGGGCTTACGCTCCTACTGATATACTAACTAATGAAGATCTTTCTCGTATGGTTGACACCACCGATGAATGGATTACTAAAAGAACAGGTATCAAAGAGCGTCGCATCGCAGCAAAAAATCAAACTACTAGTGATATGGGAGTTGAAGCTGCAGCTTTGGCTATACAAAGAAGTGGTATAGCTAAAGAAGATATAGACATGGTGATTTGTGCTACTATCTCACCTGACTACTTCTGTATGCCATCAACTGCAACAATCATTTCAAAAAAACTCGGACTTGGAAATGTTACAGCTTTTGATATCTCAGCGGCTTGTACAGGTTTTGTCTATGTTCTATCCATTGCTAAAGCTTTTATAGAGTCTGGCATGAAGAAAAATATCCTTATCATCGGCGCTGAAAAATTATCTGCTATAACTGACTATAGCGACAGAGGTACTTGCATCCTTTTTGGTGATGGAGCTGGTGCTGCTATTATTAGTGCAACTAAAGATAAAAGTGAAGCTATTATAGATATTCACACGGCAGCTGATGGAACTTACGCAGATTTGCTTATGACTCCAAATGGTGGAAGTGGCTCGATTCACGACTCACTTGATCAAGAAGCAAACAGCTGTTTTATGCAGATGAAGGGAAACGAGACTTTTAAAGTAGCAGTTAGAACCCTTACAAAAGACGTTATAGATATACTAGAGCAAAACAAGATACAAAGCGAAGATATAACTCACTTTGTACCACATCAAGCTAACTACCGCATCATAAAAGCAGTAGGTGACGCACTAAAGTTAAAAGATGAGCAGGTTGTTATGACAGTTGAGAAGTATGGAAACACTTCAGGCGCATCTATTCCTATGGCTATAAATGATATCTATGAGCAAGGAAAGTTAAAGAGCGGAGACTTGATGCTACTTGACGCTTTTGG
>CAYWVG010000090.1:0-7282 GCA_964461645.1 uncultured Sulfurimonas sp.
ACTACACTAACAGCCAAACCCCCACGAACATCACGAAACAAAGCACTCATGGAGATTAAAAGCCTCTCAGCCATTTTTGATTTCTCTAAAATAAGCCCCATCGCAATAAAAAGTGGAACTGCCATAAGAGTTGAATTTGACATGATCCCATAGATCCGAAGAGCCAAAATATCAAAGATCCCAAAACCTAGATCTGGTATGAAAAAAGCAAAAACTATAGCCACACTTCCAAAAACAAAGGCTACAGGGATACCTACAAGTAAGAGTGCTAAAACAACTAAAAATATAAAAATAGCCATCATAACTTTATAACCCCATCTTCTTCTTTTAAGCTTTTTATGTTTTTATACGCATCGTTAATAGCCACAAGTCCTAAAAAAGCAAACGAGAGCGGAAGAAGTGACTTTACTAAAAATCTATATTCTAAACCACCAGGATTTGAAGAAGCCTCATTTTGAGCAAAACTAAGAGCTACAAAATCAACACCAATATAGACTATCATACAAGAAAAAGGAAGTACAAAAAAGAGTGAAGAGATAATGTTTATAATGGTTTTTTTCTTCTTTGAATATGAAGCGTAAAATATATCTACTCTTACATGAGCATTCTCTTTTAAAGTATAAGAGATCCCAAAGAGAATAACTACATCAAAAAGATGCCACTCCAACTCTTGAAGTGCCACAGATCCACCTGAGAACAAGTAGCGAGCAGTAGCATCGTAAACAACCAACAAAACTAAAACAACCAAAGCAAAAGCCGTAAAATAACCTAAATATTTTATGCCTTTATCTATCATCACAACAACTCTTTAAGCTCTACCAAATCACTATCTATACTAATAGAGAGTTTCTCAATCTCACTTAAAATCATATCTGTAGATGCATACTCTATCTCTTCGTATTCTATGGTTTTATAGCGGTTGATTGATAGGTCATAATCATTTTCTTTTATTTGCTGTGCATCTATAAAAAAGTGCTTTTTACTCTCTTTGTAGTCGGCTTTATCTTTAAGAGCATAGTTTTTTATGATATCTGGTATGTCGTTTATCTCTGTAACATTTCTTTTATCATCCAAAGTGTAACCATCTGCTTGCATGTCATAAAACCAGACTTTTTTAGTTGAGCCACCTTTTACAAAGATAAGAACAGCAGTTGAAACTCCAGCATAAGGTTTAAACACTCCACTTGGCATCGAGATTACAGCTTTTAGCTCGTTTTTCTCTAGTAAGTTTTGTCTTAGCATCTTATGTGCATTTGAGCTTCCAAACAAAACACCATCAGGGATGATAACTCCACATCTTCCACCAACATCTAAAACTCTTACTATCAGATCAACAAACAAAAGTTCTGTTTTTGTAGAGGAGATGCTAAAGCCCTCATTTTTATCATCTTTGTCGATGCTTCCTTTAAATGGAGGGTTTGCTAAAACTACTTCGTACTTCTCTTTTTCATTGTAGTTTTTAGAGAGTGTATCTATCTGTTTTATATGTGGATTTTGTATATCGTGAAGCATCATATTCATCATAGAGATTCGTATCATACTTATGTCGCTATCATTTCCATAAAAAGTATCATCTGAGAGTTTATCCCACGATGCTTTATCTGATAGATTTGCCCCTAAAGTTCCATCTTTCTCGGTATATGGAGCTAGCATATGAGTATAAGCACTTACTAAAAATCCTGCTGTTCCCACACTCGGGTCAAAAACTCTCTCGCCTATTTGTGGGTTTACAAGCTCAGTCATCATCTTTATGATATGTCTAGGTGTACGAAACTGTCCGTTTTTTCCGCTTGAGCTTATCTCACTTAGTAGATACTCATACATATCTCCCAAACTATCCATAAAACCTTTTTCATCTTTTTCTAAGATGTTAAATATCTCTTGGATGCTCTCCACAGTCTCACTAAGCAAAGAGGGTTTAGTGATGATAAAAGCCAAATCTTTAAGAGACTTGTTAAACTCACTCCCCTCGTTGTAGTTTTTTATGAAAGGAAATGCTTTGTCACGAACGGTCTGTATCATCGACTCACTATCAAGCTCACGAAACTCATCCCACGAAGCCATCTTGTCATCTTTAAAGATAGACTCATACTTCTCGCCTGTAAACGATGCTTGGAGTTTCTTTTGGTTATCTCTCTCACTTAGCATCTTTAAAAAGATGAGTGCGCTTATCTGTTCTATGGCGTTAAGAGGATTTGCGATGCCACCACTCCAAAACTTGTTCCAGATGCTGTCTATCTTACTTTTTACTTCACTTCTTACGAACATTATTTTCCCTCTAAAAGTAACTTATCAAAATCTGATAAATAATTTTTATCTTGTTCAATTCTATATTTTTCATACTCTGTTTCGGCTTTTAGCTTTGCTTGCAATGCGGTTATTTTTCCATTATGTTTAAGTATAGGATAGTCGTTTAGTACTAAAAACTTATCCAAAAACTCAATCCAATCTTTCATATTCATAACAATTCCACGCACCGCTCTATTTTCTGCTAAATCCAAATATGAAGATACTATTCTTTGTAATTGATTCAAATGTTCTTCATTAAGATAGTTTTTTGCGATACTCACATCTGATTTTAGTATTTTACCCTCAGGCGATTTTTTCCAACTTTTTAATCCCATAAATATTTTAGTTGCATCTGCTTCACTGTAGATGATTTCTGCCGCTGTTTTACCACTGATAGCCCAGTGCATTTTGTTTTGCACTTTTGCAAAAAAATCTTGTGTTATTGCATCATTGACATCATAATCAGCACTAAGTGTATAAATATCTGTAATTTTTTGGTAAAATCTTCGCTCGCTCACACGAATTTCACGAATGCGTTCTAGCATCTCATCAAAATAATCTTTACCGAAATGTTTTACACTTTTAAGTCTCTCATCATCCATAACAAAACCCTTGATGATGTACTCTTCTAAGACATTTATAGCCCATTTTCTAAACTCAGTTGCACGATGTGAATTTACACGGTAACCTATTGCCGTTATAGCTTTTAAATTATAATGTTTTGTTTGATAATTTTTACCATCATTAGCAGTTGTTTCCATAATGGAAACAACTGAGTCCTCTTCCAGTTCTTTAGTATCAAATATATTTTTTAGATGCTTAGATATAGCAGGAACATTTACTTCAAAAAGTTCTGCTATTTTCTTTTGAGTGAGCCAAATGGTCTCATTTTCAAAAAACACATCTATATTTACTTTTGAATTATCTATCTTAAAAAATACAAAATTTGATACTTCTTTCATCCTATCTCTCCCTTAAAAGCTTTTTGCATTAGGCTATCGTGTAGAGTCTGTAATGATTTTAATTTTTTGTTCTCTTTTTCTTTTATGAGTTCTATTTTTTCTACTATGGATGAGAATTTGTTTTGTAGGGTTATTGGGGGTAAATATATGTTTAATGCTGAATATTCTTTTGCATTAATATTTGGTTGTGCCACTACTTTTTGTTTTGATAAAATCCAACTATTATAAAAACTTGTTTTTGTAAAATGAAATAGAAAAGTTGGATTCAATTTTGCATGATTTGGAATAAATCTTATTAAGTATCCAGCAAACAAAAGATTATCATCATTTCTATGAAGATAAGTTTTACCTACTGTTGCACCAGAACGAGCAAATACAATATCTCCTTTATTCATATAATATTTTTCTTCAATAATACTTGGAGATTTTTTATTTTTGATTAAATAACCACTTTCTAGAATATCTGTAATCCGTAAATATCTTGGTTTACTCTTGTCATATTCAACAGCACTTGCTCCCGAACCATATTCTCCTTTATTTTTACAAACATCTCCAAGCTTTTCAACTTCCCACGCAAAAGGATTTTTTATAGGGTCGCCGAACATCTCTATGAACTTTGATTTTAAAAATAGGTCATAGTTTTTTATAAGCTTTTTTTGCTTCTCTATCAAAGCCGAGCTAATATCAAGAACTTTTACTATTTTTTCTTGTTGTGGAAGTGGTGGGATTGGAATTTCTGCTAATAGTATATCTTTTTTTGATAGATTTATCTGTAATCCACCACCACCTAACTGCTTATAAAAATTATGAATATATTCAGTTGATAATACTTTTTTTATATATGAAGTTGATATTTTATTTAAATCAAAGTCAAATAACTTACCTACTCGTTGATTAAGTAAAAATATTAACCTATCAGGCTTTTTAACTTCTGTTGGAACACCTAAAATATTCATAGACTTCCCCATGTCAGTCATAGCTAAAATCACATCATTATTATTTAATTGAAATTGCTTATATTTTTCAGCATATTCTTCTGGTAAATATTTTACATTATGTAAATAATTGAAACTAGCATTAGGACGAATATTACTCATTCTAATATTTACAACATTTGAATACTCTACATAATCTTTTGAACTAAAGGCATAACCATTCATAAATTTACACAAATCTCCCAACTTCTCAACTTTCCACCCATCAGGCAATTTCTCTATCATTTACTATCTTCTTTATCATCTATTATCTCTACAAGTTCATGCATAAGTGAGCCTTGGAAGACTCCTTGTATTCCCATCTTGTGGAACTTTGTAAATGGGTTTTGTACTAGGTCTTTTCTTGAAATGTCATGCTTTTCTTTTACGAAGTGTTTTATGGCTTTTATGAACTCTATTTGTGTAGAGCTTAGTGAGTGGTTTTTTAAAAACTCATCAAGTAGATGCGGGAGTTTGTACTCTTTTTTGTTTATGATGCTTTGAAATATCTCTACCAAATCATCAGACTTACACTCAAACATCTCTCCTAAAACCTTAGCATCTATCTCATCTCTTAGCATCTCATCTTTTAGTGCTTCTATATCTTCAACGCTAAGATGCAGACCTAAAAAGAGTTTTTGTAGGGTTGGACTTTCGTTTGTAAGCTTTTGTATGACCTTTAAGATATGCTCTTCATAAACTTCTAGGTTTACACTTAGGTGGTTTATCTCTATGTTTGTTTTACTCTTTATGGCATCTGCTAAGTCAAAGTGGTACTCTTTTGCATCTACTCTTTTAGACTTGTAAACCATAAGCGGTGCTAAGATGTTTGTAGTAGCATTTGACTCCACAAAATCAAGCTCTAACCAAAAAGTACCCTCTTCTGCCTCATCTATTAGTTCTTCTTGCATCTGTACTGCTGAGATGGTTTTTTGAAGTCTTAAAACATCGGTTACTATTTTCTCAATGCTTTTTTGCAGTTTTTCATCGTCTTGGATTATCTTGTAGGTTTGTAGCTTTTTAGTTTGTAGCCTAAACCTTAACTCAGAGTAGTTTTGAACTGTGATTCTATCAAGTAGTTTAGAGATGCTACTCAAACGCGAGAGGTTGTTGTCAAAGTCTTTTAAAAATGGCTCTAGTTGTGCTGAGTGTTTTTTAACAAAGTAGTCATCTTTAGGTATAGCATCTAGTTGTTGTTTAACTTCTCTTTTTATAGTCTCAAAGTTATCTCCACTTAGATTTTTTAACAGCACTAGATTTTGCTCAAAAATCTGTCTGTGAAGACTTATATGCTCTTTTGGAGCCTCTCCGCTTGGTTTTTCGTTAAAATACTCAAAGTTAGACCAAAAGTCAAAGATAACAAACTTCTCTTTTTTGTAGTCTCCATCATAAAGTCTTGTTCCACGCCCTATCATCTGCCAAAACTTGGCTTTTGAAAAGACGGGTTTTGCAAAGACAAGATTCATGATTTTTGGAACATCGATGCCAGTATCAAGCATACCAACAGAGATGGCTATACTAAACTTAGAGTTGTTGTTTTCATACTTATCTTTAAACTCTTTTATCAGCTCATCTGTATTGTTAAGGTCTGAAGTTATCACTTTTGCGACCTCTGAGTTATACTGAGGGTAAAGCTCATCAAAAAGTTTTACAAGTCTGTTAGCATGAGATTTGTTTATGGCGAAGATGATTGTCTTTGCAGGTAGGTTTGTCAGAGGATTTTTGTATCCATCTTCCATAAGTGTGGTTAAGATTTTACGGTTAGTATCATCGTTTTTAACCATCTTCTCAACTGCACTTCCCTCAAAGTCAATCTCATCTGCATCATAACCATCAACTAAAAGTCTCTCTTGTTCTTCAAATGAAAGCATCTCAAACTTGATGCCATCAGCTAAGAAGTTTGTTTTTACATCTACAACATCATAAGGCGATAAAAACTTATCTTTTATAGCCTCTTCATAAGTGTATGCAAAAGTAGGATTTCCTCCATCTGTGCCAAAGAACTTGTAAGTATCTCTATCTGCAAACTCTACTGGAGTTGCAGTAAGTCCCATCTTTATGGCATCAAACTTTAAAAAGAGTTGTCCGTAATAGTTGTAGATGCTTCTGTGACTCTCATCTGCGATAATTAGGTCAAAAAAACCTTGGCTTATATCTGTAGTTTTTAAGAGACTCATCATAGTTTGAAAAGTTGAGACATAGATGCGTTTGTCTTTTTCAAAATTGTCTGATTCTATGCGTTGTCTTGATTGGTTTGGCATATGCTCTTTAAAGTCATCTAAGGCTTGACGAGCCAACTCTCTTCTATCTGCTAAAAACAAAACTCTCTTAACTTTTCCAGCTCGAAGTAAAACATCAACTAAAGAGATAACTGTTCTGGTCTTTCCTGTTCCTGTTGCCATAACCCACAAAACACTTCGCTTGTTTTCGTTTAACTCTTGGAGTGTTTTTGTAACAGCATCTACTTGGTAGTATCTTCCTGCAATTGTTTTGTTTATAAGTTCTGGGGAGAGTTTCGTGTTGTTGTTATTTCGCCTTGAGTAAGTCTCAAGATCATCTAAAGAGTGGTAAGATAAAACTTCTCTTATGGGGTAATTTTCACTATCCCAAAATTCTATCTCATGTCCATTTGTTATGTAGATAAAAGGAGCAAAACCTTGAGTATTTTTTATACGCTGAGCATAATACTGAGCTTGTGTTTTAGCACTTCCTAGAGTTTTGTCCTCTCTTTTAGCTTCAACTATGGCGATAACTTCTCCAACTCTGTTTATAAGCGCATAATCTACATACCTTTTAGCTCTGTCAAAAAACTCTGGTAGGTTCTCATCTAGTTTTATCTCAAACTCTTGAACTACTTTAGTTATGTCTTTTACATCCCAACCGCATCTGTTTAACTCATCATCTATTAAATTAGTTCGCGTTTGGGCTTCATTCATATCAAAACCTATATAAAGTTAGGTGCATCATTTGCAAAAAGTATGATATCCCCTGCTTTAGTTTGTGATGCTAAAACATCTTGGATTTTTGATTTATCAGACAACATAATTTTATTTTTCA
>CAYWVG010000091.1:0-7223 GCA_964461645.1 uncultured Sulfurimonas sp.
TAAAAGATTGGGAAAGGCATCTCCATCTACATATAGGTTAAGCATTTAAAACTCCATTTTTAAAAACATATTATCTCTCTTCTCTCGTTCCCAAGCTCCAGCTTGGGAACGAGAAGTATCATCTTCTCGTTTTTTAGAACTGACTTTTGAAACATTGACATATAGATAAACCTCTTGTTGGGATCTGATGAAGTACATTTTATCCAAATGTAACTGAGAGTGTTTATTTCTCTATAAATGAGTTTTCACTGCCTTGGATCTTAGCAATTCTTCTGTTTCGCTCTCTCTCCCACTCTGTTGCTGGGTATGTTTTATGCCAAGCTTCAAACTTTTGTATCTCTTGCTTTGAGAGCTTCATCTCATACTGCTTGTTAAAGTAGAGATAGGTTCTTGCTATTGTGCCTCTTATCTCCTCTCTTACTTTTGCACGCTTTGCTTTAAAGTCAACTTCAAATTTACATTCGCCATATTGAGTGGCCTGTGCTAGTTCAAAGTCAAAGCGGTAATTACTTCTATCGGCGTTAAGTTCTCCTATGGCAGGGTAGAGATTGTGCATATCTGCTTGCATGATGCGGTATTTTTTCTCTACTTTTTCACAACACTGTCTGCCTTTGTATGTTTTCCCTTTTGAAGTAACACACTCAGCATCGCCTTCTCTCCAACAACTAAAGTGCCGACCAAAGTTCTCGGCAGGGATGAGATGCTCCCACTCTATACGTCTAGCTCTTTGGTTTTTCTTTCCCTTTTTTGTGTACTCATTTCTTGGAATATACCCACAACTTTTTCTATCTATCATATTGTTTTTATCTTTGTAGTTATATTTACATCCACAGTAGATTGTTACTTGATGATTTTTATATATCTTACGAAGTTCTTTTTTTGACTTTGAAAAAGATTCATTTTGAGCGACTAATTGACTAACACCAAACACCAAAAATAAAAGAACTAAAATTAATTTTTTAAAGTTTAAAACAACTTGTTTATTTTTGTTTATATACACGCTTAACCCTCCTGAAATAGGGGCGTAAGTATATACAAACTATCTAATAAAAAGCTTCTGATTTATATATTTTTTTGGTTTTTTTAGCTCTACTTGTCTTGAGGTAAAATGCATTAATTTAAGTAGATATTTTATAACTGCAGATTTTATGATTTGGCGTCTTGAACTTGTTTTTGTTAAACAATCTCAATCCCTTTTCTATATACCGTACCTATAAAAGTGGCGATTGTACTATCTTCTTCATCACTTATACGTACTTCATAGGTTGCGATTTTTCTGCCGTCACTTAGCTCTTTTGCTTTGGCAAAAAGTTTACCACCAGATTTTGCCTTTTGGAAGTTTATATTTGCATTGATGCCTAGAGAGAGATTGTTTTTTGAGTTTGAAGCGATGGCAAAAGCAAAATCAGCTAAAGAGAACAAAAAACCGCCATGAACCACATCCGCGCCGTTTAGATGTTCTTCCTTTATGGAAGCACTCACAGTAGCGCTTCCCTCTTCCAACTCCTCTATATGAAAGCCTAAAAGCTTTGCAAATCTATCTTGCCTTTGGAAAAATTCTCTTATTTTTTTCATTTTATACCTTTTAAATATTATTCATGATGAAGCTTACTCTTTCATCGCGCCCTTAAAAAATTTACTAAAATCTGTTGGAAATGGAAAAACAATTGTATTTGTCTTATCACTTGAGATATCGCTCATGGTTTGAAGATAACGCAACTGGATACCCAAATCATTTTGACTTAGCATTTGTGCCGCTAAAAGCAAGTTTTCGCTCGCTTCGACCTCTCCTTTTGCATTGATAACTTTTGCTCTACGCTCACGCTCAGCTTCAGCCTGTTTTGCGATGGCTCTTACCATGCTCTCATCAAGATCAATGTGTTTAATCTCTACATTTGAAATTTTAATTCCCCACGCATCCGTCTGTTTATCCAAAATCTCTTGTATATCGAAGTTTAAACGCTCTCTCTCAGCAAGCATCTCATCTAGTTCATGCTCACCCAAAACTGAACGCAGGGTTGTTTGTGCAAGCTGACTTGTAGCATCATGAAAATCTTCAACTTGAATAATAGCCTTTTCTGGTTCTATCACGCGAAAATAGACGACTGCATTTACATGCACAGAAACATTATCTCTAGAGATAACATCTTGCGTTGGTACATCAAGAACGATTGTACGAAGGTCAACTCTTACCATCTGCTGTATAAAAGGTATCAAAATAATAAGCCCCGGTCCTTTTGTTCCTGTATATCTTCCAAGCGTAAAAACTACCGCTCTTTGATACTCTCTCAAGATACGAATCGACGCAGATAAAAAGATGATTAAAAAAATCACCATATACAATATAACTATATTTATATCAAAAAACATTTTTTACTCCTTTGTTAGTTTAACTCTTAAGATGAGCCCTAAAAGCTCAACAACTTTAACACTCTGCCCTATGAAAAGTTCATCCTCACTCGTCGCACTCCATGTCTCTCCATGGCAACGCACCAAATATCCCTTCTCTTTAACACCTATAACTTCTGCGCAAGTTCCCACCATCATATCAGCTCCTGAAATCACTTTGGCAGATTTAGACTTAAAAAACACTCTCATTACCAAAACAAAAAAAGCGAGGCTAGAGAGACTAAATGTGATAATTAGAGCGATAAAGAAACTTCGTCCTATCGTATCAGCATCGATAAGCAACAATGAACCAAACGTAAAAGAGACAACTCCGCCTATGCCCAAAATCCCAAAACCTGGAACAAAAATCTCAGCAATCATAAACGCAAGACCAAACAAAATAAGTGCAACCGAGAGTTGGGATTGTAAGTACGGTTGGCCCTCTTGACTTCGTTCAATACTCTGCTTAGTATTTTTGCTTGAAAGAACAAGACTTTTGCCATCAGGCTTTTCTGCGCTGACTGAGCTAACTAAATGTAAGCTATTTGCAAAAAGCGGCAAAATAGTTAATAAAAATAAAAAAAGTAAACGACTCATATTTTAACCCCTTACAAGTTTAAATAACGCTCAATATCATTCAATCATAACAAAGAAGAGTTAAATTAACACCACATGATTATATTAATGTCTTACCTTTCTAGGAAGACACAATTAAGAGTTTTTGCGATAAAATCTCCTAAAATTATTAAAAAAGAAGAACAGATGAAATTTTTTCTACCCTTACTTTGCCTACCTCTTTTCCTTTATTCTTATACGCTTGATGAGTTGTTAGAGCTTTCTCATGGCAACAAAGTTGTAAAGTCAGCAGAGCATAACTTGGCTTCTAAAGAACTACTTTATGAGAGTTCCAAAGATTCATATCTTCCTACTATAGATGTAGGAGCTAACTATCAAAATGCTTCTAAAGAGACGCCTACAGTTGCACAAAATACACTTAGACTTCAAGCATCCGTAAAATATACTTTATATGATGGAAATAAAAAAGACAACTTATATAGACAACTTGAGTCATCAATTGATTCTAGTAAAAGCACCCTTGAAGCTACTAAAAACACCATTTCACTTGAAGTTGCAAGGCTATATTTTGAGTATCTTGGGCTTGAAGCTGACAAAGAAGCGACCACGCAAGCAGTAGAGCAGTTAAAAGAGGAACTTAAGCGAGTTGAGTTTTTCTATGAAGCTGGAACTATCACTAAAGATGAAGTTGCCAAAATTGACTCAAGAGTAAAAAACACTCTTGTCTTACTTCAAGAGATAGAACTAAAGAGCCTCAAAGTGATACACACCCTAGAGTACTATACTTCTAAAAGAGTTGAGTCTCTTGATGCAAAAACAACAATAAAGTTACCTGCAGACGAAGATGAAGTTTTAAGAGCAGACATAAAAGCTCTTGAGTATGAAGCAGCAGCTGTAATGCATGAAGCAAATATTCAAAAAAGCCAAAATAGACCATTAGTTTACCTTGATGACACTTTCACTCACAGTGATTACTTTTTTGATGATGATTCGGCAAAGAGCGGTTTTTTAATAGAAGATCAAAACATTGCTATGGTAAATATTACTTGGAATATTTTTGATTTTGGCGCTAAAACTAAAGCTTATGAGTCTAAGTTCCAAGAGTATTTGAGTAAAAAATCACTCATTGAGTATGAAAAAGACAAGGCAAGTATTGAGTATCGTTTAGCAAAAAAATCACTCTTGATTGCACAAGAAAAGGTAAAGTCAACACAAGCAGTTGCCGAAGCTGCTTCTTTGGCTTATGAACTTATAAAGTTTAAGTATGAGAACAAAACTATCGATAACGTAGCTTACCTTCTCGCACTTAGTGAAAAGTTCAATGCACAAAGAGATAGTAAAAGAGCAGTTTATGAGCTTGAGATAAAAAAAGCAGAGTTAATTTATTTTAGTGGAAAAGACATTAAGGAGTTTTTATAAATGAAAAATTTAGTATTTATAACAGTAGTTTTATCTCTGTTTTTAATTGGTTGTAGTGATGATAAAAAAAGTGCCGAAGAAGCTCCAAAAGCGGCTACAATGCCACCTTTATCGGTAGAAGTCTATAGTGTAAAGTTTGAAAAAGCTCCTGTAACAAATAGCTACTCAACACTACTTAAACCTTTTAATGAGGTTGATATAGTTGCACGAGTAAGTGGGGTGCTAATGAGTAAAAATTTTGATGAGGGTGCTTATGTAAAAAAGGGTGATATCCTCTATGAGATACAAAAAGATGAGTATGCGGCAACTCTAAATGAAGCAAAAGCATCTCTTTTAAAAGCAGAGGCAAATTTCAACAAAGCTCAAAAAGAGTGGGAACGTAACGAGTACCTTTTTAAAAACAATGCGATTTCAGCGGTTATGCGTGATGATCTTTTCTACACTTTTGAAGATGCTAAAGCAGAGCTAACTAGGGCAAAAGCGGTACTTCAAAATGCTAAAATCAAGTTTGACTACACAACTATAAAAGCACCCATCAGTGGCATAATTGGGATGAGAACTAATGATATTGGTTCTTACATAGAAGTCGGTAAAGAGAGTGCTTTACTAGTTACAATTACCGCACAAGATCCAGTATATGCTCATTTTTCACTTCCTAGCAGTGATGTCTCTAAGTATCTCTCTCAAATCAAAAATACTTCAAAAGTTATACTCAGTATTGGTACAAAAAAATATACAGGAGAGATAGATTTTATCTCGCCTAAGATAGATGCACAGACAGATACTCTTAAACTTAGAGCAAAGTTTCAAAACAAAAACAATGAACTAATAGTCGGCTCTTATGCGGAGATAGAGATTGCTGGTCTAAGCTATGAGCGTGTTGCTAAAATCCCTCAAAAGGCTCTTATCAAAACTCAAGATGCTACAGTTGTTTATGTTGTAAAAGATGGAGTTGCATCTATGAAACCAATCAGTACCGTGCAGGTTCACGATGGTATAGCTTATGTAGAAGATGGGGTTAGCGAAGGTGAGAAAATTATTATAAACAATATTGCAAAACTAAGACCAAACTCAAAAGTTACTATCGAAAAGGGTAACTAGATGTTTTCTAATTTTTTTATAAAGAGACCTGTTTTTGCATCTGTTATCTCGATACTTATCGTCTTGGCTGGGGTTATTGCAATGCGCTCTTTGCCTATTGGAGAGTATCCTAGAGTTATCCCTCCACAAATTGTAGTTAGTGCGTCTTATCAAGGAGCAAGTGCGGAGACTATCTCAAAGACAGTGGCGGCTCCTCTTGAAGAGCAGATAAATGGCGCTAAAGATATGATCTACATGAGCTCTATTGCTGCAGATAATGGCTCACTAACCATCAGTATATTTTTTGAAGTTGGAACAGATCCTGATGATGCAAAGATAGATGTGAACAACCGCGTCCAAGCGGCTCTCTCAAGACTGCCTGAGCAAGTCAAAAGACAAGGTGTTAGAGTTTATGAACGATCACCTGATATGCTTCAAGTTATCATCCTAAGCTCCCCAAAACAGACTCGAGATGTTAGCTTTTTATCAAACTATGCTCTTTTAAATATAGTAGATGACTTAAAAAGGGTTAAGGGGATAGGTGATGTAGTTATCTATGGTGCTAAAGACTACTCTATGAGAGTCTGGATAGATCCCTCAAAACTTAAAAAATACTCTCTGACTGTTAGCGACTTAGTAAAATCCATTCGAGAGCAAAACGAGCAATACGCTGCTGGAAAACTCTCCTCAGACCCAGTTTCAAATAAAGAGATGTTTACATACACCATAGAGACGCCACAAAGATTCAATGAGCCATCACAATTTTCAGAGATTATCGTAAAAGCCAATGAAGATGGAAGCTCGCTAAAACTTAAAGATGTAGCGACAATAGAGCTAGGCTCTCAGAACTACGATAGAGAAAACAAGATCAATGGTTCTCCTGCAGTGCCTGTTGCGATATTTTTGCAAAGTGGTGCAAATGCTATAGAGACAGCAAGAGAGGTTCGCAAAGCTATAGACTCTATAAGTAAAGACTTTGTTGAAGATGTTACCTATACCATTCCTTATGATATTACTGACTTCGTTGAGATATCTATAAATGAGGTTATTAAAACCTTTATAGAGGCTATCATCTTAGTTGCACTAATTATATTTCTGTTTTTGCAAAACATTAGAGCTACACTTATCCCTCTTTTAGCCGTTCCTGTATCCATCATCGGTGCTTTTGCTGGGATGTATGTGTTGGGCTTTAGTATAAACTTACTTACGCTTTTTGGGCTTGTTTTGGCCATCGGGATAGTTGTTGATGATGCGATTATTGTTATAGAAAATGTTGAGAGGCATATAAAAGAGGGGCTAAGTCCAAAAGATGCTTCTATAAAAGCTATGCAAGAGGTATCTGGTGCTTTAATCGCCATAGTTTTAGTGCTCTCAGCTGTTTTTCTTCCTGTTGCTTTTTTAGGTGGACTTAGTGGGGAGATGTATAGACAGTTTGCCGTGACTATCGTTATCTCTCTAGCTATCTCAGGACTTGTGGCACTTACTCTCACACCTGCGATGTGTGCTCTACTCTTAAAGCCAACACATAAAGAACCAAAATACTTTTTCAAATGGTTTAACAACTTTTTTGAAGCTGCAACAAGAGGTTACTCAAATGCCCTAAAGCTAACTATCCGCTACGCTTTTTTAAGCATGCTGCTTTTTGGCGGGCTACTATATATAACATTTGACCTCTTTACAAGTCTAAAAACTGGACTTGTTCCTATAGAAGATAAAGGGACTGTTTTTGTATTTAGCTACAACCCTCCAGCATCATCGCT
>CAYWVG010000092.1:0-7186 GCA_964461645.1 uncultured Sulfurimonas sp.
TATCAAAATGCACAAATCCAACCTTACTATGAGTCGAATGACCCAAATTATTTTTACATGATAAAAGAACTTAGATAAGAGATGCTTTAGTTTTAATTGAGTGTTCTGAACAATTATTAAGTTAGATCCTAAATCAAGTTCAGGATGACACGCGTCCCTCACGTGAAGAGTACCCTTGGATAGGACTCCTCAAAGTCTCTCTTCCAAAGGAAAATTATAGTTATTTCACAGTCTCATAAGAGCCAACAAACTAGCTAGTAGATGTTTATTAACTGAAGCTAGTTGCTAAATATCAATTTCTCATCTAGCTTGTTAGTAAGACTAACTCTTGGCTGTTTGTTTTGCTACAAAAGGCTCTATCTTTTAGATTTACTCTCTAATATAGTAAAAATAACAACTGCATCTCATCAAAAATTAAGTGCTTTTTACCTATAATAAAAAAATTTATTACACTAGCTTAAATACACAAAAGCACCTCTTGTTAGAGGACTTTGTGCAAAGGGAAAAAATGCCAAAACGCACCGACATACACACGATTTTACTTATAGGTTCTGGTCCTATTATCATTGGTCAAGGTTGTGAGTTTGATTACTCAGGGACACAAGCTGTAAAGACTTTAAAAGAACAAGGTTTTAGAGTTATTCTTATCAACTCAAATCCAGCAACTATAATGACGGACCCTGAGTTTGCAGATAGAACCTATATAGAGCCAATCACTGAAGATGTAATAGCTCGCATCATCAAAAAAGAAAAAGTAGATGCAGTTCTTCCAACTATGGGCGGACAAACAGCACTTAATGTTGCTACAAGCATGTTTGCAAAAGGTATGTTAGAGGGTGTGGAGTTTTTAGGTGCATCTCCAGAGGCTATTCATAAAGGTGAAGACCGTTCTGCTTTTAATGAAGCTATGACAAAGATAGGCATGGATTTGCCAATAAGTCGCAATGCTTATAGCGTTGATGAAGCTATTGAAGTAGCAAAAGAACTCGGTTTTCCTGTAATTTCAAGAGCCTCTTTTACACTCGCTGGTGGTGGTTCAGGCGTAGCTTACAATATGGAAGAGTTTAAAAAACTAGCACAAGAGGGCATCTCAGCTTCTCCTGTTAGCGAGATAGAAATCATGGAGTCTATGCTAGGTTGGAAAGAGTTTGAGATGGAAGTTATCCGTGATAAAGCTGATAACTGCATCATCGTCTGCTCCATTGAAAACTTTGATCCTATGGGTGTTCACACTGGAGATAGCATCACGGTTGCACCTGCTCTTACTCTAACAGATAAAGAGTACCAAAGAATGCGTGACGCATCTTTTGCAATTTTAAGAGAAGTTGGTGTTGATAATGGTGGATCAAATGTCCAGTTTGCCATAGATCCAAAAACTGGCAGAATGATAGTAATAGAGATGAACCCCCGTGTTTCTCGCTCTTCTGCTCTTGCATCTAAGGCTACAGGTTATCCTATTGCAAAAGTTGCAACTCTTCTTGCTATTGGTTACACTTTAGATGAAATCACAAACGATATCACAGGAACTCCAGCAGCTTTTGAACCATCAGTTGACTATATAGTAACAAAAGTTCCTCGCTTTACATTTGAGAAATTTCCAGAGGCTGTAAATACACTAAGTACAAGCATGAAGTCAGTTGGCGAAGTTATGGCAATAGGTAGAACTTTTAAAGAGTCTATGCAAAAAGCACTCTGCTCTCTTGAGACTGGCATCTGCGGTTTTGAACCAATGCAAGGTGATGATGAGTTTATAAAGCATGAGATCCGCCGTCCAAATGCAGATCGCGCACTCTATGTGGCTGAGGGATTTCGTCGTGGTATGAGCATAGAAGAGATGTTTGATACTTGTGCGATTGACCCATGGTTTTTATATCAACTCCAAGAGATAGTTGAGTCTGAGAAGACAATCACAAAAGAGATACTCCAAGATGCAGCTCTTATGAGAAGCATCAAAGCTGATGGTTTTTCAGATAAAAGAATCGCCCAGCTTATAAGCAAAGAGCAAAAAACAACAGAGATGCAAGTCTATGATGCTAGGAAAAAACTTGGCATCTCACTAGAGTACAACGAAGTTGACACTTGTGCAGGAGAGTTTGAAGCTCTTACTCCTTACCTCTACTCAACTACAAATATTGCTGCCTCTCCTGATGCTAAAAATAGAGTTAGCGATAAGAAAAAAGTCCTTATCCTTGGTGGTGGACCAAACAGAATCGGTCAAGGAATTGAGTTTGACTACTGTTGTGTTCATGCTGCTTTTGCACTAAAAGAGATGGATATAGAGACTATCATGTACAACTGTAATCCTGAGACGGTCTCAACTGACTATGATACTTCTGATGTTTTGTATTTTGAGCCTATTGACTTAGAACATGTTAGAGAAGTTATAGAAAATGAACAGCCTGATGGCATCATTGTTCACTTTGGTGGGCAAACTCCACTAAAATTAGCTGATGCCTTAACTAAGATAGGAGCAAAGATTGCAGGAACTCCATCAGCGGTTATTGACCTTGCAGAAGATAGAGAGCAGTTTTCTAACTTTGTAAAAAAATTCAACCTAAAGCAACCTGAGAACGGGCTAGCTAGAACCAAAGAAGAGTCTTACATTATAGCCCAGAAGCTAGGCTTTCCTGTTTTAGTTCGTCCATCTTTTGTTCTTGGTGGCCGTGGCATGAGAATTGTCTACACAGAAGATGAACTTAAACAATACATGGACTTAGCTATCTCAGTATCAAACGAAGCTCCTGTTCTTATAGATAAGTTTTTAGACCAAGCTATAGAGCTTGATGTTGATGCTATTAGTGATGGCAAAGATGTATATATCGGCTCTGTTATGGAACATATCGAAGAAGCTGGTATTCACTCAGGAGATAGTGCTTGTTCACTCCCTCCTGTAAACCTCTCAAAAGAGTTGATACAAAGAGTAGAAGAGCAGACCCAAACAATAGCGCTAGGGCTTGGAGTCATTGGACTTATGAATGTTCAGTACGCTATTTATAAAGATGAGATATATCTTATAGAGGTAAATCCACGAGCTTCAAGAACTGTTCCTTTTGTCTCTAAAGCTACAGGGATGCCACTTGCAAAAGTCGCAACTCGTGTTATGGTTGGAGAGACACTAAGAGACTCTCTAAAATACTATGACAAATACAATATAGTCCAAGAAGTAAATGGTCTCTTAAAGCCAAAACTAAAGGGTCATATCTCTGTAAAAGAGGCAGTTTTTCCTTTTCATAAACTCTACGGAGCTGACTTAGTTCTTTCTCCTGAGATGAAATCAACTGGCGAAGTTATGGGAATAAGCTCAAACTTTGGAGTTAGTTTTGCAAAAGCTCAACTCTCAGCTGGAAATAAAATTCCAAAGAGTGGAACATGTTTCTTATCTTTTGTAGATACAGATAAAGTTCACGCTTGCGAGATAGCATCTGGGCTTCATAAACATGGCTTTAAACTAGTAGCAACTAAAGGCACTCAAGCGGTAATTGAGAGTGCTGGCATCCCTTGTGAAGTGGTTTTAAAGATCTCTGAGGGCCGTCCAAATATTGAAGATAGTATGAAAAATGATGAGATTGCTATGGCACTAAATACATCTGATAACAACACTTCAAAAAAAGATGCAATAGTTATTCGCCAAGAAGTTTTAAAGAAAAATATCCCATACTTTACAACTCTCAGTGCTGCAAGAGCACTTATCTTAGCTCTTGATGAGATGGGTGATGGCTCATGGCTAGATTCAAAAGCAATACAAGACTTTCTCGCTTAAGCGTGAAAGTTATTCTGGCTCAAACTGACACCACTGTCGGTTTTTTATCTCAAGATGCAAAGAGGCTAAAAGAGATAAAAAAAAGGAGCCAGACTAAGCCCTTTATCAAAATCTATAGAGATTTCAAAGCTCTAAAATCATCAAAAACCAGAATCCCAAATATGTTTAAAAATAGTGTACGAAGAGCTAAAAAAACCACCTTTATAGTTAAAAACTTAGCTTTTAGAGTGAGCAAGAGTTCGCTCCATTCTCAACTCTTAAGAGACTTAGCGTGGCACTACTCTACTTCTGCTAATGAATCGGGACGTGATTTTGATATGCTCTTTTGTGCAGATAAAGCTGATATAATAGTACAAAATAGAGATGGACTTCATCAAAGAAGTTCTTCATCTTTATATATTATAAACAATCAAAAAAGGAGAAAACTAAGATGATAAAAGCTCTTCAAGCGCTACTTACTGGTATGTTTGTCACATTTATTTTAGATTTTTTCATATTTTTAGGTCTGCAAAAGCACTATATAAATTTTTATGAAGTTAAGGTTTATTACAATATCTTGTTTGTAGATCATCAAAATATCTTCTTATTTATGCTCTTTTCTGCTCTAACAGGCTTTGCAATTATCTATATAAAAAACCTAAAAATTTCAGCCCTTTTTATCTCTATTCTCTTTGTTGTTTCACTCTCAACACTCTATCCTGCTATTGGATATGCCCTAGGAGAGAAGATGTTTATGCAAAAAAATGTAACTCTTAAAAACAGTAAAAATATATTTGTTGGAGATATCTACTATGAGGGAAGAGAGATAATCACCTTTTATGATTATGATCTTAAAAAAACCATACTACTAAAGAAAAAGGATTTAATTAGATGAAACATATTTCAAGTTTGGCAAGTGGCGTAGCACTGGGGAGTGCGGGAGTAATTATGATGAGTGTTTTGAGTGGTTGTGAGGCTCAACAACAAGAGCAGCAACAGCAAAATCGCTTTTTGGTAATTGAGCAACAAGCAAATGGCAAATACATAGTAGCTGAAGAGATGCCAACTGATGGGCCAAACAGAGCTATCATCCGTGAAAAAGATGCTAACGGAGACACAGTTGAGCGTTTTATGAGCGAAGAGGAGATGAAAGCGTTAGCCGAACAAGAGTATAAAAAAGTCCAAGATGGAACTTCTGAAACTGTAAAAGGCGGAGATAGTAGTGCTGGAATGGGCTTGGCTGGAACTATTTTAGCAGTTGCAGCTGGTTCACTTTTAGGAAATATGATAGGTAACGCTCTTATGAACAACAAAAACTTTGCAAAAAATTCAGCAGGTGCAAACAAAAGTGCCTATAGCCGCTCAGCATCTCCTAGTGCATCTAAGAGTTCATCTTCTAAAAAGAGTTTTTTTGGCGGAACAAATACCAAAAGTTCAACCCAAGGCAGCAGGAGTTATGGCGGATGATAAATTTACAAAAGATAGATAGTTTAAGTGATGCTACTCTAGAAGAGTTGGGTTTTACTTGGCATACGGATAGTGATGCAACTAAATATATAAACAACGAGCTAGTAGTTATAACTCAAGCTGAAGCTGAGGCTTTTTATGAGGCAGGAAATGAGATATATGAGATGTTTGTTGCTGCTGCTGAGCATGTGATAGAAAACAACCTTTTCTTTGAACTTGGCATCCCATTTAACCTTATTGAGATGATAAAAAAGAGCTGGGAGAGTGATGTTCACTGGCATATTTATGGTCGTTTTGATTTAGCTGGTGGGACTAATGGTAAACCTATAAAACTCATAGAGTTTAATGCCGATACCCCTACATCACTCTTTGAGACTGCCCTACTTCAATGGGCTTTGTTAAAAGAAAACAATATGAATGAAGATAAGCAATTTAACAATGTTTACGATGCAATTAAAGAGAATTTTAAAAGACTTATAACTTTAAATGACGATACAGAACTTTTTGATGAGAGATATGATGGCTGGAAGATACTCTTCTCAAGCGTAGAAGGAAATGATGAAGAAGAAGCTACAACAAGGCTACTTCAGCAGATGGCCACAGATGCAGGATTTAACACAGGTTTTGAGTATCTGCACAATGTTAGATTTGATGAAGAGGGAATCTTTGATGCAAATGAGAACCAATATGAGTACTGGTTTAAACTCTTTCCTTGGGAAGATATAGGAAGTGGTGAGCCAGAACTTGCAACCACACTAAACAGCATTATGCAAAACCAACAAGCTATCATCTTAAACCCAGCATATACACTTATGTTCCAATCAAAGGGCATTATGAAGATTATGTATGACCTATTTGCTGATAGCCCATACCTACTTCAGACATCATTTGAACCACTTGATGGCATCAAACAAGTTGAAAAAACTGTTTTTGGAAGAGAGGGAGCTAACACTAAAATCATAGATGCTAATGGTAAAATTCTAGAGCAAACTGATGGAGAGTATGGTAATTATAAAAAAATATATCAAGAGTATGTTGAGTTTAATGCAGATAAAGCTGGGGCAAAATATCAGGCTGGTCTCTT
This sequence comes from uncultured Sulfurimonas sp., assembly GCA_964461645.1. Lineage (GTDB taxonomy): Bacteria > Campylobacterota > Campylobacteria > Campylobacterales > Sulfurimonadaceae > Sulfurimonas. Next base: position 6,291 of record CAYWVG010000092.1, read on the forward strand.
TTTTGCGTATGAGTCATGTGGACTTAGCTTTAGAAAAGGCTCTGAAATAATGGACAATATGAGTAAATTTGTAGGGCATGTTATAGCATAAGCGAGAATACTCTTCTCGCTTACCTACAAGTTTTACCTTTTTAATAACTACTTTTTACACTTACTAGCAGTTAGATTTTTTCTATTTTTCTCTACTGTTTTTTTGCCAATTCCCTTAACTTCTGCAAGTTCATCAACGCTTTTAAAACATTTTGCCTCTCTATGTTTTATAATCGTCTCAGCTTTACTTGCACCAATACCACTAAGAGTGCTGAGTTCATCTTTACTAGCTGTATTGATATCTACTGCTGCAAACAACATACTAAATCCTAAAATAACCATAGCTAAAATCTTCATTTTAACTCCTTTTTTCTGATTTATTTTAGTATATAATAATAATTTATCTCATCAAAATCTACTTATTAATATTTAAATATATTTGCAAAAGATTACTATTTGTTACTATTAGTTTAGCTGATGGTCAAATTCTGGGACTATCTCTTTTAGTTTTTTTAGTTTGTCGGTACTACCTAAAAGCTCTTTTATATCTCTATTTAGCTTATCTATATCATAAATAGTAGGCCGAGCCACAGTTATTGACTCATACTCCGTTTGACAATCGGTATCATCTATAAGTAACTCTTCATATAGTTTTTCACCAGGACGAAGTCCACTAAACTCTATCTCTATATCTTTCTTACCACTTAGCTCTATCATCTTCTTAGCTAAATCTACTATCTTTATAGGCTCACCCATATCGAGTATAAATATCTCTCCACCACTTCCAATAGCCCCAGCTTGAAGCACTAATTCACAGGCTTCTGGAATAAGCATAAAGTATCTTGTGATATCAGGATGTGTGACTG
>CAYWVG010000093.1:0-7153 GCA_964461645.1 uncultured Sulfurimonas sp.
ATTTTGTACACTTATCACCATCTTTTTTAAGTTTTAAAAGTGCCGCATCACTAAAAATATAGTGCATCGCACTCATAGGACAAAAAAAACAGAAAAACCTTTTTTTAACAAATGAGCCAACCACAAACAGACCAGTAAACACTAAACCTAAAGCAGTTAGAATCATCGCACTCTTAGAGGAAAAATCTAAGCTCCATTGAGAAGTGTCACCTACAAACAGAGGCGTTACCATTCTTCCAGGGCAGATGCTACAAAAAGCAGTTACCCATTCACGCTCAAGTAGTCCCATCCCAACAGCCATAGGGGATAAAATTACAAGTGCTAGCATTATGTACTTTATCTTTTTGAGTTTGTTAAATTGCGGTTGAGTATAGGTGCTATATCTGATGCCTAGTCTTTTTCTTAAACCAGTTAGCCAATCTTGCATAGTGCCAAGTGGACAAGCGTAACCACACCATGCTTTGTTAAAAACTATAAACCAGAGTAAAAATGTTACAAAGCCTATAAGAACAGAGATGCTAGCTACACTAAAGAGTACATCTAAAGGGCGAGCTAGTTGATGCTGCAGAGGTAAAAAATAACACATCCCTCCAACTTCCTGATCAAAACCACATGAAAAAACAGGGATGCTAGTGCCTAAGTTGATTGCAAAGTAGCCACCATATATAAAGATAACAAAGAAAAAAATCTGTAACCAAAAACGAAATCTTTTGATATCTGCCTTGTTTATAAAATCTCTAATCTTTTTCATCAAAGCGCACCTCTTTAAATGGTTTTTTTCTTCCTCTTCTAAAGAAGTAGATAATAAAGCCAGATATTATGGCAGCTAATGTTGCGGCCATTAAGCCATAAGCATAAGATGTATAACCACTTGCTTCTGGGTAGTAAAGAGATGAGTATGTCGCTTCATAGTTTATGGAGCCATACCCATCAAGCGAAGTGTTGGCATCTTCTTTATAGTTTGCAACTAGAACAAACTTGTTTTTATGTCTTCTATCAAACTCATTCCACTCGGGAAAATAATCTTTTATAAGCGTGAAGAGTGCTATACCGTTTTTGTCAGTTTTGAGAGTTTTTGACCAACCTGTCATTGTTGATAGCGTTAGCGTTACACCTTCAATAGGCTCTGAATTTAGTAAAACTTTAAGTCTTATCTTATCGCCAGAATATAGACGATGATAAAAAGTCTCCCCATCTTCTCTTAATCTTAAGATGTCAAAAGGAACTTCTTTTATACTATGAGCGGACATTTTCTCTTCGTCATAGATAGCATCGTTACTATGGTTAAATCTCATGTTTTCAAACTTTGCAGTTTTGATATATAGAGTGTTATCTTGGACTGTTCTATCTATATAAAAGAGATTGTAATAGCCATTATCTGGCATCTTATAAGTAACTGATTTACAGCCATCTTCTTTTGATGGAGCTAGCTTTGATGTTTGTAAGTTAGCATCTAGAAGATAAAGCTCTGCATCTATACTGTTTATGCAGTTTATCTCTCCTTTTTCATCTTCAAAGATAGGCCATACTTTTTGAGAGGGTACCCAGTTTCTTCCACCACCGTGATTGTGCGCAGCGTAAGGATTTCCTCTTCTAGCTGCTGGATTAGTTTCTGAAAAATATATACTACTAGATATGTTTGGTTTCTTATAACTACTAGCAGGTCTGTTTTTTAAATCACCTAAAGCCCTGTCTTTTTGAAATACTTTAGCACCTCCACCGTGGTTACCATGACCGCCAGATGCTGCTCCATATGTACTAAAAATATATCCTACATAGATATTTACACTAAAAAAGAAGATGATTAGAGAGGCTGTAAAAGGAAAGGCAATAATTTTTCTTATCTTTGAAGCATCTATGAGTTTTATTCTTTTATAAAGTATGATTAAAGCCCAAACAATAGCTACCCATTTTAGCAAGCCAAATATATGTAACCAACCATCTCCTCTATTTGCTAAAGATGCAACATCTACAGATAAACCAAAGCCTTGAGCAAAACCTTCTACAGTTTTCTCATAGCCTTTGATGAAAAATGTCTCAAGAGAGTGAGCGATAGAACCTAAGATAAAGAGAGGAGCGTAGGAATATCCAAGAGTGTAAAACACCTTAGAAAAATCCTTTTGTAAAATTTTAGATGCTATAAACATACCTATAAGAGCTGCTAAAACTGTAAAGAGTAGAGCGTAAAGAAAGGCAAATAAACCTACTGCATCTACTGGGCCAAAATTTACAAAGCCTTTAAAATACTCAGCTGTTTTTGACCAAATCATATCTGGCGCAGCGTTACTTCTACCGATGCCATGATGAAAAGACATAGTTATAGAGATAGATGCAAGGATAAGGATAAACGCCCACACTTCAGCTTTAGAAGTTTGAAACTTTGAAAATAGTGAAAAAGATGGTTTTTTAATCTTAAAACTAACTGCCTCACAAGCAGCAGAACAGTCCATACAAAGTGTACAGTCAGTCATAGAATTTCGCTTATCAAAGGTAAAAGGTTTTAAGTTATAAGGACAAGCTGTCGCACACTCAAAGGTTTTACACTCATCACAAGCACTTTTATAAGTTCCAAGCCATGTAAAAGAGAGTTTAGAATAAGCACGAGTAAGTGTTCCAATAGGGCAGATATATTTACAGTAACTCATATCTTTGTATAAAAAATAAACCACAAAAGAGAGCAGGGTCATAACTGTAAAAAGAGTAGCAGTCCCAAGTGGAGTTCTATAGATGTCAGGAAACATATAGTAGATGCCCCACCAGCCTATAACAACAAGAAAAACACCAATAAAAGGATTTTGCATCCATTTTGGCATAGTTTTTTTGAGTCCATATTTTGTTATGTATTTTCCCATAAAACCATGAGGACAGATGCCACAAAAAACACGCCCGAGCGTAGGAAGTGTAACCACCATAAACAGAGCCCAGAAAACTCCCCAAAACACTGCCCAAGTAAAGAGGTTATCTTCGCCAGTATGAGCAAAGCCAAAATACAAAGCATATAAAAACAGAGCTAAAACTGCTATTTTTAATGTCATAAGAAATTTCTGATTTTTAAATAAAAAACCTATAATTGGTTTAGCGTAAATATCATCTTTGTCACGCTTAATAAAATCTACCATAATTTGCCTTTGTTAAAGTACTAATACACCGTTTAAAACTAACACGCCTACTATGACAAGAAGAAGTGCTGCAACTCTCTCTATAAAAAGTTTGTAAGAGGAAAACTGCACCATCATCCCTTTGACTACAGTTGAGAGGATAAAACCGTAAAATATAATTGAAAAAATAACAGCACCAAGACCAAAGAACAGGCCAAGCCCTATAGAGTTGTAGATGCTGCTACTATTTGCCGCTACTGCCAAGAGCGCCATAATCGGAGCACAAGGATTTATAGACATAGTTGCACCAATAGTAAAAAAGCCAAATTTGTTTAACTTTGGCTTTTTGATTAACGGTGCAGAGTGAGCGCAAGAGTTCGCCAAACTAAAGCTCTTATACATCAGATATATGCCCATAGAGATAGTGCTAAAACCTAAGATGATGCTAAATATATGGTTGTCATTTAACATAATCTTTACCCATACAGAGCTAAGATATGCCACAATTGCTATAAGCGTATAACTAAAAATCCTACCTAGACTAAAAGGTAAAATAACACCAAGTGCTTGTCTTGTGTTGTTAGAGTTACCAATAAGCAAGGGGCTTAAAAACGGCATACAAGAAAACATACATGCTGTAGCTCCGTAAGAGAGACCTATGATAAAGATTGAAAAAAAAGCTGTATATTCCATAATCTTACTTGCTCTTTTTGGTAATAATTCCAAGATTTTTAAACTCTTTTTCTTCTAAGGTGTCTAAAAGTGAGACAAACAGATCAAACTTTGCTTCTTTGTCGCAGTTGATATGTATAGGCGTCTGCACCTCATACTTAGAGAGCTCTTGTGCAATATTGTTTTCTTGAACTACTAGCTTGTCAAATAAAATTTCACCATTTTCTTTTATAGTTATAGTGAGATTTTTCTTATCATCTTGAGGAGTCGCAGTTTTTGAAGTTGGAAGATCAACTGGAATGATTCCTTTAGCAACAAATGTAGCTGTAGTTAAGACAATGACGAGAAGAACAAGCATAATGTCAATGAAAGGAACTACATTTATAGAGTCAAATTTTTTAATTTGCATCTTTTGCCTTCTCTTTTATATCCCATCTTGCTAAAACAATCTCTATTTTTCTAGCTAAGTGGTTATAAAATACAATAGCGGGGATAGCCACAACTAAGCCCATAGCAGTTGCTTTTAGAGCAAGTGCTAATGAGGTCATTATCATCTTTACATCTAGTGCATCACTTTGACCCATTGCATAAAAAGTTATAATAATCCCAAATACAGTTCCAAGTAGCCCAATATATGGAGCATTTGACCCAAAGGTTGAGATGATATTTACATTGTTTGTTAGTACGATTTCAAGCTCTTCTTTTGTTTGAAAATCATCTATATTGATCTGTCTATAAAAAAAGAGTCTCTCGATCCAAAACCAAAAAGTCATAAAACTCATAACTCCTAAAAGTCCAATGATTCCATAATCAACAATATCTTTTAATAGTTCTATATTCATTACTCTTCACCTCTATGTTGTAGTTAAAATTTAAGTGATAATCCAGCTGTATATATTATTCCAGGATTTACTGTTATGGATAAATCCTCATAATTAAATACGCCATCTTCATTTCTATCACTACTTGCTCTAGCTGTGTTGTAGAATTGCTCATCAAATACATTATCTACTCTTGCAAAAATACTAAGTTCATAGTCACTAACTTTCACTTTATAATCAGTCGCTAAGTTTAGTGTAGTGGTGCCCTTAATTGGTAACTTATTTAAATCATCTGCATAATAACTTGATTTGGAATTTACTTCTGCTGTGAGCCTTAAGCTTTTCATTGCTTGATAATTAACCACCGCATTTACTTGATGCTTTGATGTTCTTGGGATATCATTGCCTGTTACATCATAAGTGTAAACTGTAGCACCAAATCCACTACCTAATTTCATGCCATAATTAGCATAATCAGTATATTTTGCATCTAAATATGTGTAAGCTAAGTTAAATGATAGTGTTTTTGTTAAAGCACCTTTTGCTGAAAGCTCTACTCCCCTATGTCTTGCTCCACCAATATTATCCCACATATCAGTAGTAGATGTATCCCCATAGTTACCAGATGTTTTCATGATAAAGTCTTTTCTATCAAGCTGAAAAACAGAGAGATCATAAAAAATATCACTATGTTTAGTTCTAAAACCTACCTCATAATTTAGTGATTGCTCAGGCTTTAAATCAGGATTATTGAGTGTATTTCCCCATGCGCTAGTACTACCTGCATATAATTGTGTCACAGTTGGTGCTCTAAAGCCTGTAGAGTAGTTTACATATATAGTTGAGTCATTGCTAAGTTGGTAATTTGCACCGATTCTGTAAGAATAAACTTTAAACTCTTCTTTATAACTATTGTTTTTATAATCTTCATAATCAAGTTTGATAAGGTCATATCTAAGATTGGCAGTAGCAGTAAGATCTTTTGTGATTCCTTGCTTATATTCACCATAAAGAGCATATACATTTTCATCAGTTTTATCATTACTTTTAAAGTCACCTGCTTTAAAATAGTTAGGTGTTACTGTTGGTGGTCCAAAAGCAGGATATACAACAAGTGCTTGATTGGCTCTATATGTTGATTTATTTTTATATTCATTTGCTCTTAAATCTAAACCAAGCAGTGTCGCGAATGATTTAGATGTCGTTCTATATTCACTTTTTAGACCTCTTTGTATCTGTTCATAGTGATCATCATAAAGATAGTCATTGTCATTATAATAAGCTTGTGCAACGTTACTACCATCTTTTTTTTGTGGACTAGACATATAATCTGTTGTATCCGTATATACATAAGCATTTACTAGCAGGTTTGATTTATTGCTAAAATCTTTAGAGTAAGTTAAAAAAAGTTTTAACAAATCAACTTGATAGCCTCTTGTGTAATCTCTACTTTCTTGATTGCCATTATAAATAGATTTAGGATTGTTTTTCGCTTCTGTTTCACCACCGACTGTACCATGTGAGTCTTTTTCTCTGTCTGAATACTCAAGGCCAAATGTTATATCAGATGAGTCATCTATATAGTATTGTAATTTACCGTTTATGTATTTAGTATTATAATTTGAGTTTTCATGGTATCCATCAGACTTTTTTTCACTAGCTTGAAGGTGAAAGCTTAAGTTCTCATTTGCATAGCCACTTCTTGCTAGTAGTTTACGATAGTTATAACTTCCAAATTCAACAAGCCCAAAATTGTTACTATACTTAGCTCCCTTTTTAGTTGTAATAATTACAGCACCAGAGAGTGCATCATCACCAAAAAGGTAAGAAGCTCCACCTTTTATAACTTTAATGCTTTCTATATTATCAAGGTCAATATTAACCTTACCAGTTCTCTCAAATACAGGTACGCCATCAATAACAATAGCAACACCAGGCTTTTCGCCCATATACATCTGGTTTTCTACACCTCTTAAGTGGATTTTTACGCTATCTCCTGTTGATACTTCTGTTGTTAGTCCAGGAATTGATTGTAAGAGCTGTTGAATATTCTCTGCATGTGCTTCATCAACAGTTTCCCCATTTATAGTTGAAGTGCTAGACACTTCTGTTAATTTATTTGCAAACTTATCATCAATGGTAGATGATTCAACTTGTATAGTTCCCAAATCAGATGCACTAAGACTAGCAACCAATATAGAAGCAAGGGAGATAGATATACTTTTCTTCATTATCCTTCCTTATAGTTTAAATAATTTAGGTGAAGTATAATATCAAAGTGTTAATTGTGTGTTAAGTTTATTTGTTAAGAGAAATTTATGGAAAAATTATTATTTAGCCATTAATTGGAGTAAAAATAGGATGAAAAATGAAAGGAGAGCTAGAATTATAAAATATCTAGCATCTTCATTAGCTCTTCAGGTCTATTTGAATTTTTGATAGCATTTTCTTTTGAGATAGTCTTTTTTTGCAGTAGTTCTAAGAGCTGTTGAGTTTGTGTAGTCATGTGAGTCTCTTTTTGATTTAGTTGCATTTGTGAGTAGAGTTGATGCACTTTATCTT
>CAYWVG010000094.1:0-7103 GCA_964461645.1 uncultured Sulfurimonas sp.
GACCTCTAAAATATTGTAATTATGAGTGATAATAGCATATTATTACGAAAGTAAGGATATTGAATTTTGTAAGTGAAAGGATTTAGTTAGTATGTTTAGAAAATCTATACTCTGTTTGTCAGATATAGAGTTTTCTAAACTCTGTGTAAAATGTAGAATCTCTCTTTAATAAATCAGTGCAGAAAGTTTACCATATAATTCTTAAAAAAAATTAACATTTTGTTTATTACTCTAACTTCAACCAATCACTCTCAGGCTTAACTAATAGTCTTGCATTATTATAAGCCATCTCCATAGTTAAACAAGTAGCTCCATAGTAATGATTTTCTCGCTTATAAACAGTTATTACAATATCAGGTTTTACTGTATCTGTTAAAGATAAAGGGATTAAAAATTGTATTTGATTTTTAAAATACTGTGGTACTGCTGTTTTGTAGTTTCTTCTAATTCTCTTGTTAGTAGATTTTAATGCACCCTCTATCATGTTTATAAGGATTGGTTCTGAAAATTCTTTTAGTTGTTCAGGAAAGCGTGTGAAGTTATCTCTTACTATATGTTCAGCATTTATCCTTAACTCCAATTCTGTATCATAAAACAGATCATCTATTGAGTTAAAAAACTTTACGATGTCTGGAAGTGTGTCAAATGTAGATAATTTATATGAACTAGAATTTAAGAATGCAGCCAAAAACCACTCTTGTCTTCCGCTTTCATTTTTTTCAAAATATGCATAAATATCATCAAAATGTGAAGTTAAAAGCCCTGTATTAAAACATGCTATCTCCTTACCATCTGAAGAAGTTGAGTAACTTATTAAATTTTCAGTATGTACTTTTTTAAAGTAATGCACTATATAGTTATGCAAAACTGGGTGATCTTTTGTATCACTTGTACTTCCCCAATTTTCAGGCATTGCCATCTCTTTTAATCTTACTATCTTGTCATTAAAGTTGCCGCAATTTGCATATTCATATAAATCCATAATAGTTTTTCCTAATAATAAAATCTAACAAAAGTATATCAAAGTTTATAAATATTGAAAAAAACATGTCAATATGTCATAGAAATATGTAGATTATTTTATACCACCAATATAAAACTGCCCTAAATCTAACTCTAAAAAAATTTTTGACATTTCAATTTGCAAAATTTTTATATATTTGTATAAAATTTTGATACTCTTTTATCAAATCAAAAGATAGTTTAAAATAAAACAATGAAAACATGAAAATACACATAGACATAGACTCTTTTTTTGTTAGTGCTGCTCGTATAGTTGAGCCTTTATTGGAGGGTAAACCTGTGGCTATTGGTGGGAGAAGTGATGCTCAGATTTTTACAAAAGAGGCAAAGAAGCAGAGTGTTAACTTGCAAAACTCTGGTTCTTTTGTTAGCACTTTTTACAAAACTTATGAGAAGAGTGATGATATAGATGCATTTGTAGATGCGGATGGGAGGATTCGTGGGATTCTTACTACTTCATCTTACGAGGCTCGTTCATTCGGTATAAAGACCGCCATGACTATTAGAGAAGCTCTGATGCTCTGTCCGCATCTCATCATAAAAGCACCAAATATGTCTTTGTATCAAAAACTCTCACACGAACTTCATGAGTTTTTACAATCAAAAATTCCACTTATAGAGCAAGCTAGCATCGATGAGTTTTATGGTGATTTGTCAGGTTGGGTAGAAGATGATGAAGTTGAGCAGTTTATAGATAACCTAAGACATGAGATAAAAAGAGAGCTAAAACTTCCAGTCTCCATAGGTGCGGCAAATACTCGCTTCATCGCAAAGCTGGCAACTTCAAGCGCAAAACCTTTTGGATGCAAAACTATCTATGCCAATGGCGTTGACTCTTTTATAAAAAACATCCCCGTCAAAGAGTTTGCTGGCATCGGTAAAAGTATGCAAGAGAGATTAAACTCTGTCCAGATTCGCACACTAGGAGAGTTACAACAAAGGCGCGGAACTATTGAGTCCTGGGGACCTTATGCAAAAGAGCTTTATAAAAGGGTTTGTGGTCTCTCAGATGAGAGCATTAAAACAACTCACAAACGAAAGTCCATTGGCATCTCAAGAACATTTGATCCCATTTTTGATAGAGGAGAGTTAAGAAGAAGAGTTCATATCTTAGCAAGGCATTTAAGTTTTGCTATCTTAAAACTTGATGTTATCCCGACTGTTTTTCATCTTAGCATCTCTTATGAGATGCGACTAAGCTCACACAAGAACATCTCACTCGCTGAGATATTTACAGAAAAAAAGTTTGACTCTCTTTGTATGAGCCTCTTTAACGAAGCCGACACACAAAAAAGGCTCCACGCCATCAGGCTTAGCATCAACTGCTCAAGCTTTACAAGAGACTCAAAAAAAGAGCTCTCTCTTATAGGCTTTGAGGATGATCAAAAGATGAAAATACTAAGCGATGAAACGCATAAACTTAGAGAGAAGTATGGGCTAGATGCTCTAAAGTGGGCAAGTGAGCTTTAGTGCTTTTTCACCTTAATGGTAAAACAAGCTCCATCATCAACATTTTTGACATTTAAGTAGCCTTGCATATTTTTTTCTATGATATTTTTTGACATATAAAGCCCGATGCCTGTACCTTGGGTTTTGTGTCTTGTGGTAAAGTATGGCTCAAAGATCTTATCTAAAAACTCCTCTGGGATTCCTCCGCCATTGTCGCTTATCTTTACTATGGCGAAGTTATCGCCCTCTTTTATCTCTATGTTTATAAGTGGATTTTTCACTCTCTTTTCTAAGAGGATATTTTTTGCGTTGTTTAGTATGTTTAGTATGACTTGAGAGTATTCGTTTTTATGTCCTAGTATTTCTAAATCATCTAAGACATTAAACTCCACTTTTACATGATGAAAACTAAGTGATGACTCAACTATAAAGAGTGCATCTCTGCAGGCCTTCTCAACTCTAAAGACCTCTTTTTTACTGTGAGGATTGAAAAAGTTTTGAAAGTCATCTATGGTGTTTGACATATACTCTGTTAGTTTATTTGCCTCATCTATCTTCTCATTTAGATAGGCTTGAGTAAACTTATCAAAGTCATAAGTCACTTTCATATTCATAAAGATAGCTATGATTTGAGCTAGTGGTTGTCTCCACTGATGTGCGATGTTTCCTATCATCTCACCCATAGATGCAAGCTTTGACTGTTGCAGTAGCATCTGCTCGTTTTGAAGTCTTTTTTGTATCTCTTGTTGTATCTGCTCTTCTAGGTTGTCTATCATGTCATTTATCATCTCTTTTAGCTCACTTAAAGTGATGTTGTCGCTGTTTGTTGTAAGCCTATCTTTTAAGTTTCCGCTCTTTATGCTTTGTAGTACTTTTGTAGCATTTTTTATAAGTGCCTCATCTTTTTCTATGTTGTTTTGTATGGTTCTTACATTTTCATTTATCATGTTTGCTATATCTCTAAACTCATCATTTGAGACAAGCTCTATCTTATTTACTTTTTCTCTTTTGTGGTTTAGATACTCAAAAAATTCTCTTAACCCGTTTTGTACTTTATATATAGATGCGATGATGTTGTTAGATATAAATGAAGCCGCCATAAGAGAAAAAAGTAGTATAAAAAACAAAGAGATTAGTATCTCTATCTTTATGTTTTTAGCATCTTTTACTGCATCATCATAAGCCAGTGCTGACTTACTTAAGAGATCACTCTGGATGATAAGAAGCTCTTTTACTAAGAGATGAAACTGCTCTCTTCCTGCTGTGGTGATATTTACATAAGCACCCTCTTCAAACTCCAAATCCAAATATCCCTTTGTAACGCCTATAAGAGACTTATAGTTAAGCCACATCTCATAAATCTTTTTGTTCTCTTTTGAGTAGTCGTAAAATGCACTATCTAACCCTTTTATAGCCACACTTAAGTTTTGCAAAATCGTCTCTCTTATCTTTTTGTTTGGTGCCATAACTAGAGCTTGACTAAGCTCTCTTAGCCCATAGAGTGGGGTTATGATCTCATCTTGAAGTCTTAGTAATATTTGTGATTTGCTATGAACTACTTCAAGCCTGTCTTTGTTGTCTTGGCTTATAGAGATGGACTTATATCCTATGGTTGAGACGGCTATTAGTAGTATGAAAAAGAGGATTCGCAGTTTTGTTTTTATGTTTATTTTATTCATCTTCATCTCTTTTTGGTTTTATGGGCTGCTCTAGGTAAGTAGGATACTTTTTACCCTTTCTTAGTGAGTAGTGATCCTTTGTAATCTGCATCTCCCAGATGGGCAAAACTGCACCTTTGTAGGGTTTATAGATAAGCTCTTTGTTAAGTGCTACAACCTTGTTAGGTGATGGAACCCTTAGCGTGTATGCCATCTCTTTTGCTCTGTAGAGGATTTTAGATACTATCTCTTCATACTCTTTTGAGTCTATTTTTGTTATAAAAAACTCATCTATGTAGCCCTTCATTATCTTGTCTTTTCCTATGGTTGACCACGCGCTATCATCTTCATAGATGAAAAAAACACTCCACGGATTTGCGTAGTACCAGTCATCATCACCCCAGATAAGCAAGTCCCACTCTTGCGTGTTTTGTGATTTGTGAGTGCTTAGGAGTTGTTTAAATATATCTTTTTCACTACTTGTGATGGTATAGTCAAGCTTTACACCATACTCTTTTAGTTGGTACTCAATGCCCTTAAACAAAAACATAAAACTATCTTGTGTAAAGACCTTTAGATGCAAGCCATTTAAGAGTTCATGCATCTTAGCTTTTGAGTAGATTTCTTTTGGTTTTGGAGCTTCTTTTTTTAAGATTTTTTGTACTACTTTATAGTTTATGGAACTTGCAAATGGCGAGATATGTCCCTCACCTTTATATACGAACTTTATAAGATTTTCTTGGTTTAGTGCTTGGTTTAGTGCTACTCTTGTCTCTTTGTCTCTTAGTCTCTTATTTGCATTTATGAGGTTAAAAAAAATGATAAAATTATTTGTTGATTTAGCTATATTTAGTTTTGCATATTTTGATGTTAAGACTTCTATCTTTTTGTTAAAATCAATAGGCGCGAAGTCAAGCTCACCCTCTTCTTTTGTTATCATCCTTAGTGCATCTTTTGCATTTAGCTCTGTGTAGGCTGTGACTCTTTTTATCTTTGGGTACTCTTTATCAAAGTAGTATGGGTTTGCTTCTAGCTCTATAATTGGGGTCTGCTTTGAGCCTAGGGCATAGCCCTCCCTTAAGATGTATGGCCCCATCCCATAAGCACCAGCGACTTGAATAGCTGAGCCTGTTACAGTGCCCTCAAATCCATACTTTTTAAGATACTCTCTTGTGTAGAAGTAGATGCGGGGTAGTTCTGTTAAAAACATCTCGTATTTTTGCTTTAGCACTATTTTAAACTTGTACTTGTCTATCTTTATAACATCAAAATCAATTTTATCTATGTTTGTGTATAAGGTGGGTGAACGTTTAAAATACTCAAAGTTTAAAACCACATCATCAGTGTCAAACTCACTTGCATCTTGAAACTTCAAACCCTCTCTTAGCTCAAACTCATAAGTTAACTCATCAACTCTTTTGTGGCTCTTTGCTAAAGCGTACTCCCAGCCTCTCTCATTGTCGCAAGAGCGGATAAGCCCAGAGTTAGTGCATCTAGCAAGATAGTCGTACGGGATATTTGGTATAAAGACTTTTATATGTGAGTCGGGATGCAAAGATGCAGCTGCTCTTGTATGTGCATCATCATCTCTAAAGTGAATTTTTTGCACAAGATGGCTCTGAGCATCTAAGATAGTTATGAGAGTAAAAAGTAGTAAAAAAGATTTAAACAAACTTATATCCAACTCCTGAGAGATTGTAGATGATGTCTGTTGGCAGTTTTTTTCTCAAGTTTCGAACTAGTGATCGCAAAGCGCTATCAGTCATAACATCATCTACCCAAACACTACCTTGAAGCTCTTCATAGTTAGTGATGCGGTTTTGGTTTTTTATAAGAGTCTCAAAAAAAAGCATCTCTTTTTTGTTAAGCGTCAAAACTTTATCTTTGTACTTTAACTCTTTGTTGTCAAAGTCATAGACATAAGCATCATCAACATCCAAGACTACTATCTTGTTTTTCTCAAGATGCAAAACACACCTTTGCAGTCCTTCTAAGAGTTGCTCTAGGTTGATGGGTTTTACAAAGTACTTCTCCATATGAAGCTCTACAGCATCTAGTAAATACTCTTTATCTGTGTGCGCAGTTATCATGATAACCGCCGTCTTTGCATCACGCTCTCTTACTTTTTTTATAAACTCTATGCCATCCATCTTTGGCATATGAATATCGCTAAAGATGATGTCAGGCTTTTTTTGCTCATACAAAAGATAAGCCTCTTCGCCATCAGAGGCTTCATAAACTTCTTTAACATAGTAGCGAAGAGAGTCAGCAATGTTTTTTCTGATACCCTCTTCATCTTCTGCATATAGGATAGTCAGGCCTTGTAATTTTGCTAAAAGTTCCTTATACATCACCTACTCCTTTTTACTTTTTAGTTCTATTTTATCTCTGGGTAAAAGCCATCACTTGAGTTTGCTTTTAAAAATCTCAGCAAGTACTCATTTTCATCTGGATAGAGTTGAGCAAAACCACTCATAGTTTGAAGGATTGCATCCCACTCCATCATAGTGTGAGCTTGTGGTTTGTAAGCTCCATGACACTGTGTACACATCTCATAGAAAAACTCTTCATGCTCTTCCCAAATCTCTTCTGGAACTTCTGAGAGATAACCTTTTTCCATGATAGCTTGAACTTTCACTACCTGCTCTTTATCTCCAAAACTACCCTCTTTTGTTGCTACTAAAAGAGATTGTGCTCTGTTTGTATAGAGTTTATCTCCAAAAGCCATACCAGAGAACTCTACTAAAACATTTTTCTCATCTACACTTTTTAGAACTTTTACAGGAGTCCCAATATATAGACTCCCTTCTTTATCATCTATCTTTACTTTTGCAGTTTGAAAGATAAAAGTATCCTTCGCAACTAAAGCAGTGAGTGTTCCAACTATAAACAGACTTATCAATATTTTTTGTAAAACTTTTTTCACCTTATGCTCCTTGAATTTTTGGTGGATTATATGCCACATTTGGACTA
>CAYWVG010000095.1:0-7009 GCA_964461645.1 uncultured Sulfurimonas sp.
GTCACTATATTCCAGATGTTGTCTCTATTATTGGAACAACGAACATTGTATTTGGGGAGGTTGACCGCTAATGAAAAGATATGACCTAAGACACTTAAAGTCAGATTTTGAGCCTAGAATGGAAGAGATTTTAGCTACTCATAGTGCAGGAGAAGTTGCAATCTTTTTATTTGAGATAGGTGATTTCTCGCCTATTCAAAAATCAGCTGATTTGGTAAAGAAAAGTGGATATGAGTTAATGAACTCTTTAAAGTTTAACGAAGTCGATTGGACTATCGTAGCTAAAAAAGTTTAGGGATTTATTTTGAGTAAAGTATATTTTTCCACTTGGAATGGTGAACTGGTAAATAATGTCGGCAAACCACAAGAAGAGTGGGAAGAGTCGGCTTATAACCTGCCTGCGACTTATGATGATCATCGTGAGTCTAAAGCTTTTATAGGTTGGGATGGAGTCTCTCTTTTTAACGAGGATGTTGATGTTATCCGCCTTGCTATGGAATACGCTGCACAGTATCAAGTATATTCTGAAGCTTGTGGAAGATGTGCACCTGGAAGATGGGGTGGCAGAATTCTCTATGATCAACTAGATAAGATTGCTCGTGGAGAAGGTTCCATCAGCGACATGGATCATCTAAAAGAGATTGGTAAGAGTATGCAAATCACTTCAAAATGTGAGATTGGAAAAACTGTTCCAAATCCTATCATTGATTTGATGACTCACTTTGAAGATGTTTTTATGGATTGTATAAATAACCAAAAGCCATCAAAGCACTATGGTGATGATGTTAGTTATATTGCAAAAATAACTGCACCATGTACTGATATGTGCCCATCTCATGTTGATATCCCAGCTTATATAGAGGGCGTTAGAGATTTAAGATTTGATGATTCACTTAAGGCTACAAGGCAGACTATGCCACTAGCACACGTTTGTGGTCGTGTTTGTCCTCATCCATGTGAAGATGCTTGTAGAAGAACAAACCTTGATGAGCCTATCTCCATTATGGAGCTAAAACGCCTTGGAGCTGATTATGAGACAGACCATGGTTTTGGTTTTTTTCATTCAATAGAGAAAAAGCCTAAAAATGGCAAAAGAGTAGCAGTTATTGGGGCTGGTCCTGCTGGGCTTACAAATGCTTACTACCTTGCAGCTGATGGTGTTGAGATTGATGTTTACGAAGAACTTCCTGTTTTAGGCGGAGAGGTTGCAGTTGGTGTTCCAGAGTATAGGATGCCAATTGATAAGTACAATCAAGACATTGAGTGCATTAGAGATATGGGCGTAAACTTCATAACTAACAAAAAAATAAATGCAGACGATATGAGACGCTTTGAGAAAGAGTACGATGCTGTTATGGTTGCAACTGGAACTAGAATATCAAAAGAGATCCGTTGTGATAACGAGAGACCTGAGATAGAGGGTTACTGGTCAGCAATCGAGATGCTTGACCAGATTAACCTTTGGGATAAGTATGAGATAGGCAAAAAAGTTGATTTAAGCGGTAAAACAGTTGTTTGTGTAGGTGGTGGATTTACATCTATGGACGTTGTTCGCTGTGCTATTCGAGCTAATGCTAAAAAAGTATATATGATTTATCGCCGTGATGAGGAAACAATCATAAAAAATACTACTTATGAAGAGTACCATGAAGCAGTAGAAGAGGGCGTTGAGTTTTTATTTCACTCTGCGGTAAATACTATGGTTGATGAAGACAATGTTTTAAAATCACTTCTTATAGATAAGTTTGAGTTAGTCCCAGACCCCGATGGTGGCCGCGCTCAGTTATTAAAAGTTGAGGGTGCATCTTATAGCATTGAGACTGATTATATCATCCCAGCAGTTTCTCAATCGGCTGATTTAGAGATGCTTCCAAAAGAGTGGGAGCTTGAGATGACTTCATGGGGGACTATCAAGACTAATGGTAAAGACTACATGACCTCAAAAAAAGGTATCTTTGCATCTGGGGATTGTGAGTATGGACCTATGACTATTGTAAATGCAGTAGGTCAAGCAAAACGAGCTGCATCTGTAATGACTAGGTATTTGCAAACTGGAGAGATTACACTAAGTGATGATGAGATTATGGAAGATCATCTTCGCAAACTCAGAGTCTATGATAAAAAAGAGAAAGTCACGGGTTGGCTTCCAGGTCTTCCAAGACAAAATAGTCAAAAATTAGCAGTTGATGTTCGTATAACGAACAACAAAGAGGTAAATCTTGGATTTACTCAAGAAGAAGCGATGGATGAAGCTGATCGCTGTATGCGTTGCTACTACATAGCAATGATAGCAACTTAAGTGGAGGGATATATGAGTAATTTGATTAACTTTAAAATTGACGGTATCTCTGTAGAAGCAAAGAGAGGCGAGACTATTTTAAATGTAGCTCGCAAAAACGGTATCTACATCCCAACTATGTGTTATATATCTAAGACAACGCCATGTGCGTCTTGTCGTATGTGTGTGGTTGAGGCTGGAGGAGTTGATGGCTTTGTTCTTTCATGTAATACTCCTCCAACTGAGGGTATTGAGATAACAACAAACACTCCAGCACTGGAGCTTGAGAGAGTAAATATTATGAAGCTCTATGATGTAAATCATCCGCTAGAGTGTGGTGTTTGTGATAAATCAGGTGAGTGTGACTTACAAAATAAAACACTAGAGTTCAATATAAATAGACAAAATTTTTCAGCTCGTGACCAGTTAAAAGAAGTGAAAAACTGGGGGCTAATAAGTTACGATGAGTCTCTTTGTATTTTGTGTGAAAAATGTGTCCATGTTTGTAATGAAGTTATAGGTGATGATGCTATTGATATTGAGTTTGGTGGGTATAGTTCAAGAATTATCCCTAAAAATTCTGATGTTCTTGATTGTACTTTCTGTGGAGAGTGTATAGCAGTTTGCCCAGTAGGAGCATTGGTGAGCACCAATTTTAAATATAGTGCAAATGCATGGGAACTTAGTAGTGTTCCAGCAACTTGCGCACATTGTTCTGGTGGCTGTCCACTAGAATATGAAACAAGACACACATCGATAAATGGAGATGATTCTATCTATAGAGTAAAAAATAATTTTGAATATACATCACTATGTGGTGCAGGAAGATTTGGTTTTGATTTTGATAACAAAAAAGTTAGCGATGAAGTAGCATTTTTAAGAGCAAAAGAGGCTCTCATGAGTGCTAAAGCGATTCGATTTTCGTCTATGATAACAAACGAAGAGGCTCATATCTTAAATCTTTTAAAACAAAAACTAGGGCTAAAGCTCTTTAATGAAGATGCTAGAAAATATCAAGAGTTTATGCACTCATATAGTGGAGTAAGCTCAAAACTTCATTATAGTGGTTCACTTGAAGCTATAAAACAAGCAGATGCTGCCATCATCATAGGAAGCAAAGTAGCAACTGACAATCCAGCTGTAAGATACGCACTAACAACAGCAGCAAAACATAATGGCGCAAAGATAGTTTATGCTCATCCTATAGAAGATGCACTTATGCAAAACACTATCACTCAGCTTATGAAGTATGAAGTTGGAACCGAAGAGGGTGTGATGGCTCTTTTAGCAAATGCAATACTCGCAGATGCAGATATGAGTGAGAGTGAAAGAGCATTTTTTGATGACTTAGATCTTGGTTATTTGGGTGCTGAGAGTAACATTGGTGAAGAAGAGTGTGAGTTTATGATGAAGTCATTTAGTAGAGCACAAAATCGTGTTTTAATTATTGGAGATGATATAATCTCGCATAAGCGTTCAAAAAACATAGCAAAACTTGCAGCTATGATAGAAAAATATAGTACATTTTCTCTAGTTGTTATCCCAAATGATGTAAATACTCTTGGTGTTTCTCTGATTTGTGAACTAGATATTGATGAAAATATAGACTCAGTTGTAGGCTATAACGCAAAGGGAGATTTTACTATCTCTTCAGTTGGAGATGCAGACTTTTATGTAGGAGCACTAAACCAGCAAGAAGGAACTTTTGTAAGTATAGATAAGAGAGTTCTTCCTACAAATGTTGCCCTTAGTTATGATGGATATACTCTAAATGATTTGGCATCTGCTTGTGGAGTTATGGCAAGAAATACAGTTGATTATACAGATGAATTAGATAAAAAAGTTGGATTTAAAGCAGTTGAATTTGATAAGTTGCAAAATTTTTTATCCAAAGATGGAGATGATAACAGAGGTTATATACTAGACGAAGTTATCTGTGAGCCTTGTGGTGAGCTAGAAGATATAGAAGATTTACCAGAATTCAATGGTACAATTATATATCATTCAAATCCAGTCTTACAGTTTAATGCATTCACAAACAAAACAAAACAGCTAGAGCGCGACACAACTTTAAGAGGTTCAGCTCAGTTTGCTGCAGCTGCAAAAATCTCTGATGGAGATAAAATAGAGATGACTTTTAACTCTAGAGTCTTGCAAAGAGAGTTTAAACTCGATAGCGAGTTAAAGGGCACAATTGCACTAAATCCTACTTTTGATGATGCTCTTGATGCAAGTAGATATAGATTTGAAAAAACCAAAATAGTGAGAGTAGTATAATGAGTAAAATTACTATAAATATAGATGGTAAAGAGATAGAGACACAGGAGGGCGAGTATATTTTAAATGCTGCTCGTGCTAATGATATCTTTATCCCAGCTATCTGCTACCTAACAAGATGTAGTCCGACGCTAGCGTGTCGCATCTGCCTTGTTGAAGCCGATGGCAAACAAGTTTATGCTTGTAATGCAAAAAGCAAAGATGGCATGAACATTACAACAAAGACAGAAACAATTGCTAAAGAACATCGTGCAATTATGGAAGTTTATGATGTAAATCATCCACTTCAATGCGGTGTGTGTGATCAGTCAGGCGAATGCGAACTACAAAATTATACTCTAGAGATGGGAGTTGATTCTCAAAGCTATGCAGTAAAGGATGTGGATAGAAGTTCTCATGATTGGGGACATATCCACTACGATCCAGGTCTTTGTATAGTTTGTGAGAGATGTGTAACTGTATGTAAAGATATGATAGGTGATAACTCTCTAAAGACTGTTCCTCGCGGCGGAGATGCACTTGAAGCTGAGTATAAAGAGAGTATGCCAAAAGATGCTTACTCAATGTGGAACAAACTAAACAAATCTCTTATTGGACTTACAAATGGAACTGACGTTCTTGATTGTACAAGTTGTGGAGAGTGTGCGGCGGTTTGTCCTGTTGGAGCACTAGTAGATACTCACTTTATGTACAAATCAAATGCATGGGAGTTAACTCAAGTACCTGCTACTTGTGGGCACTGTTCTGCAGGGTGTCAAATCTACTATGATGTAAAACATACAAGTGTCTCAGATGATACGAAAAAGATTTACAGAGTTATGAATGAGTGGAACTATGTCTCGCTTTGTGGAGCTGGAAGATACGGCTTTGACTATGAAAACAGAGTTGCATCTAAAGATGAAAAAGCTTTCGCGTCTGCTATAGAGGCTTTTAAAAAGGCTGATACTATAGAGTTTACTTCTACCATCACAAATGAAGAGGCTTTTATCTTGCAAAGTCTAAAAGAGAAGTATGGTTACAAACTCATCAACAAAGAAGCAAAATCATTTGCTACTTTTTTGAAAAACTATAGTGAGGTAAGTGGAAGCATACTTTATAGCGGAGATTTAAAACTTACTCACAACTGTAATTTTGTTATCTCAATTGGAGCAGCACTTAAGAGTGATAATCCAAATGCTAGATACGCTCTTAACAACTCAATGACTGTAAACAAAGGTGCAGGACTTTACTTTCATCCTGTAAAAGACCCTATTATAGAGGGACTAGGCAAAAGCATCATGACAGTCCAGCACGCTCCGCTTCAAGAAGAAGTAGCGCTCTATCTTATCTTAGATCTATTTGCAGACAAAGAAAAACTTCCTGTAAATGTGCTTGAATATTTAGCTGGTTTTCACTCTAAAAAGATGATAACTGTTGAAGAGACTATAAAAGAAGAGATAGTTGAAATCGTTAAAGAGATGAAGCTTAATGAAGAAACAGGTGTAGAAGAAGAGATAGAGGTAGAAAAGAAAAAAATGGTGCCTAAAAAAGTATCTAAAGAGGTAGAAGTTGATGATAACGCTCTTTTAGAAATCTTAGGACTTGATGATAGTTTTATGGAAACTTTAGAGAAAAACCTTAACAAAAAAGATAGCTTTGCTATGATAGTTGGAGAGGATATGTACAATCATCCAAACTCTAAAAACATAGCAAGATTAGTGGGTCTTGTTGAGAAGTGTAGCGATATTAAACTAACTATAATTCCACCACTAACTAACTCTTTAGGTGTTGCTCTTATATGTGATCTTGATGATGAGAGAGGCTCATTTACAGTTGGGTATAACACAAAAGCTGACTTTACCATATCTGCTTTAGGTGATGGTGATTTAGATATGCCTGCGATGAACCAACAAGAGGGGACTCTAACTTCTATAAACAAGAGAGTAAACCCAACAAATGCAGCACTACCTTACCATGGCTATGTGCTAAATGACATAGCGAATGAGTTAGGGCTAGTATCAGAGCAAACGATAGACTATACGCCATCTCTTGCTGCAAAAGCAGGGTTTAAAAGTGTAAACTTTGATGACTTACCAAATCATTATGAAAATGATGGAAGTGAGCATAGAGGTTATCTACTTGAGGATATAAAAGTTAAAAAAAGTACAAACCAAAATGTGGAGCCTTTTAGTGATGAAAAGCTGCTAAGAGATGCTGAGATGATTATCTATCTTGCAAACCCTGTAAGACAATTTACAGAGTTTACACATAAGACTACAAATCTTGATGAAGTATCTGGTTTGTATCTTAGTGAAGAGTTTTTAGCTAACTCAGAATTAAAAGAGGGGCAGAGTGTTCGTGTCAAAAACTCTAATGGTGAAATTATTGTAAATATCGTAAGTGACAATAAAATCGCTGGAGATATAGCAGTCCTACCAACATTTGATACTAAAATAAATTCAGAGGCACTTTTTA
>CAYWVG010000096.1:0-6919 GCA_964461645.1 uncultured Sulfurimonas sp.
TTTGATTTAGTTGCATTTGTGAGTAGAGTTGATGCACTTTATCTTCTCTTATGAGATTTTGTACAGCTGGATTTGTTATAAGAATCTCTTGAGTTGCAACTTTTCCACCACCCACTCTTGGTATAAGAGTTTGCGAGATTACTGCGACAAGTGAAGAAGATAGTTGTGCTCTTACTTGAGCTTGTTCTTCTCCATCAAATACATCTATAATACGGTTTATAGTCCCAGGTGCTGAGTTTGTGTGTAGGGTTCCAAAGACTAAGTGACCAGTCTCTGCGGCAGTTAGAGCGGCTCCTATAGTCTCTGCATCTCTCATCTCTCCGATTAGGATAACATCTGGATCTTGTCTTAGAGAGTATTTTAGAGCTGTAGCAAAAGATGCAGTGTCATTTCCTACATCTCTTTGAGAAAAAAGTGATTTTATATTTTTATGAACAAACTCAACAGGGTCTTCTATGGTTATGATATGTCTTCTCTCTGTAAGATTTATCTGATGGAGCATAGATGCTAATGTAGTAGATTTACCACTACCAGTAGGACCTGTTACTAAGATAAGACCTTTTTCTTTTTTTATAAGTTCTTTAAAAATAGGAGGATTCCCATACTCATCAAGTGTAGGAATATCTATGGGAATCATACGAAAGGCACAAGCTATCCCACCTATAGTTCGGTAGTAGTTTGCACGAAAACGGCCTACGCCTTCTAGTTCAAAGGAAAAGTCTAGTTCATTAGTATCTTCAAAAACTTTTTTCTGCTTGTCTTCTATAAGTGAATAAGCCATCTCTTCTATATCTTTTGAATTTAATACTGCTAAATTTAAAGGGCGTAGCTCTTTATCTATCCTGATTTGTGGTTCACTTCCGACAACAAGATGTAAATCACTAGAGCCATAAGCTAAAACACTCTTTAGCAATTTTTTTATATCTACTACTTTTTTTACTTCTTGAGTCATCTTTGTTTCCTTGTTTTTACTCTATTATTTTTGGAACTATAAAAAAGTTATCTTCACTTTGTGGTGCATGTTTTAGTATGTCTTCGTTTATTTTTTTATCACAAAAAGGGATATCCTCTCTTGTATAAGTGCCTTTATCACTCATGGCAAAACTGCCTTCTATACCATCAGTGTTTAACTCGCTTAAGTTGTCTACAAAACTAACAATCTCAGATAACTGAGATACAACTTCTCCACGCTTGTCCTCTGAAATCTTTAAAAAAGATAATTTTTCTAGTTTACTTAATAGTGCGTCATCTACTTGCATTTTTAGCCTTAATTATATAATTTTACAAGATTGTAACAAAAAATATCTATGTGTTTGATGAAACTTTAACAAACAATGCGATATTATTTCAAGCTTATAAAATTATGTTGCAATAAAGGAATATTTTTGAGTCTTAAAAACGATATTAAAATGGTAAGAGAAGAGTTAAACTCTGAAGAGAAGTTTTTTGAAAAAGCAGTAATGACGGAAAAGTTCGTTAAAAAATATAAAAAATTTCTTATCGGTACTCTTGTGGCTATAGTAGTTGTAGTTATTGCAAATATAGCTTATGAAATAAATAAAAAGTCTGATATAAAAGAGGTTAATAAAGCTTTAGCTATATTAGATGAAGATGTTAAAAACTCTGAGGCATTACAAGTTATCAAAAGCATCTCTCCAGATTTGCATGATGCTTGGATTTACTCAACTGCAATTGTACAAAAAGATATGTTAAGCCTGAAAAACCTAACAAAATCGTCATCTATGATGGTAGCTGATTTAGCTAGTTATGAAGTTGCACAAGATGCTAAAGATGTTAAACTTCTTGATGATTACGCCTCAAGAAAAGATGCAGTTTATAAGGACCTAGCTCTAGTTCAAAGTGCTATTATTTATATGAGTAACTCAGAGATACAAAAGGCTCATGAGAGATTGGCTAAAATTTCTTCTGATTCATCTTTGAAAAATGTAGCTACCGCTCTTATGCACTATGGCGTGAAGTAGAACTTTGAAAAAGTCACTATTACTTCTTAGTGTTGTTATTGCATTTGTTTTTTTAGGTTGTAGCTCTAAAAAAGTTTTTGAACCAAAAGATGTAAAAGAAGACTGGGCTTACTATGGAAATGCAAAGAGCAAAATTATTAATGTAACGTCTAATACAGCTATGCTTGAGACAAGAGAAGTCCTTGTACAAGATAGACTCTTAGATATTAAGATAGATGAGTCATATAAACTTTTAGGAAGTAGTGATGGTTGGGTTTTAAGTTCAACTATTGATGGACAACTAAAGATTGATTTTATAGCGGATAAGATGCTAACAAAGAAGTTTAATCTTAAAAAAACCATAGCAGCAGCTAGCATACAAGATGATATTTTGGCTGTTTTGTTTGCAAACAATGATATGGCTCTGTACTCTATCTCACAAAATTCTCTTTTAGTTCAAGTTCAAGGTACACCTGCAATAGTAGTAGATGATAGAATTGCAAGCCCATACTTTATGAACGACTTAGTTTTGTTCTTAACTCTAGATGGCAAGATTGTTATTGTAAACTCACAGTCAAAAAAGAAACTAAGAACAACTATAGTCTCAACTGATGATAATTTTAATAATGTTATCTATTTTAATGTAGTTGATAACAAACTAATAGCAGCAACATCAACAAAAATCCTCTCTATGGCAGATAAAGAGATTAGAGTAAGTTATGAGATACGTGATATTGTAAGCTTTGAAAAAGAAATTTTCATCACTACAAAAGAGGGTGAAGTTGTATCTTTGACACCAGATTTACAACTCATTTCAAAGATAAAGTTTCCATTTGCTCACTTTTTGGGACTTATAGTTCACAATGAAAAGTTATATATACTTGAAAAGCAAGGCTATCTTATAGAAGTCTCAAAAGACTTGCAAACTCATACTATATATGAAGTAAATGTTGGTGATGGTTTTGTTTACGAAGCAGATAAGCTATTTTATGTAAAAGATGAATACATCTCACTTGAGTAACGAGCTAGAAGCTTTTTTGGAGTACATTAGTGTCACAAAGGCACTAAGCCAAAAGAGTGTTGAAGCTTATATGAGTGATTTGATCTCCATAGAAGAAGAGTTAAAAAAACCACTCATAAGCTTAGATACTAAAAACATACTCTCTTTTTTAACAAGATACACAAACAAAAGAACACTAAACCGCAAACTCTCTTCTATAAATGCTTTTTTTGATTTTTGTTATAAGAGTCATTTTTCTGAGCAAAAGACAAAACAAAAATTTGCTAAAATCCCAAAACTACTACCAAAATTTCTCTCATACCAAGAGATACAAAGCTCATTAAAACTCATAGACAAAAGCTCATGGTTAGGTTTAAGAGACTACGCTCTTTTGATGTTTTTATATGCATCTGGTGCTCGCATCAGTGAATGTTTAGCGCTTGAGCTTCAAGACTTAGAAGAGGGTTGGTTGCGCATTAGACATGCAAAAGGGGAAAAAGAACGCATAGTCCCTATCGCAAAAGTAGCTCTAAGAGCTATAAATGAGTACATCAAAGAAAAACCAAAAGATACTCAAAAAGTCTGGGTAAACTACAAATCAGAGCCGCTTAGTAGAATCTCTGCATATAAGATAACTCAAAAATATCTAGGAATCTCACCCCATGTTTTAAGGCACTCATATGCAACTGCACTTATAAGTGGCGGAGCAGACTTAAGAGTTGTACAAGAACTGCTTGGCCACTCATCACTTTTAACTACTCAGATATATACACATATACAAAAGCAAGACTTGAAAAATACAGTAGAAGTTTGTCATCCATTAGCATAGAGTTGTTTTAATATCTATCTCATATCATAGTAGATATAATTTCAAACTCTTTTTTTTAGCATAAAAAAGATGTTTTGCATAGTTTTTATTTAGATATTTCTTATTTGAATATTTGGTTTTTCAAAGAATTTTAGTAATTTGTTTGATTTATGAGATTTTGGAGTTTTATATATATGATAAAAAAATTTATTCCTCTTATAGTTGTTGTTGCTCTTGTAGCGCTTATTGTTAGTGTTTTTCTTATGCTTGCATCTAAAAAACAGATGATAGTTATAAAAGAGCACAACTTAAAAAAGCTACCTTATGAGCTTGTTTTAAACAAGTATCAAGATAGTGATTGTGGAATGGTTATAGATGATTTAAGAGATGTCTCGCAAGTTGTCTCGCCTAGCGGAAAAACTTGGTTTTTTCATGACCATGGTGGATTTATTAAGTGGCTTGAAGATAAGACATTTAGAGATGAGGCTGTTATCTGGGTTATGAGTAGGGATACAAAACAGTATATAGATGCAAAGGCAGCTTTTTACTCACTAACTGATGAGACACCGATGGGCTATGGTTTTGGAGCTTATGAGCAAAAAGTAAATGGTAGTGTAGATTTTGATACAATGCGGCTAAGAATGTTAAGAGGAGAGACACTTAACAATCCACACATTAGAAAAAAACTCTTAGGAAAATAATTTAAAATTATGGAAACTGTAAATATTTTAACCATTATAAGCATAGCATTTCTAGGTTCTTTTGGACACTGCATCGGAATGTGTGGGGGAATAGTCCTAGCATACTCTACTATAAAGATAGAGCCAAAAAGTTCTAAAGTTTCACAAAGTTTTGCACATCTTCTTTACTCTTTTGGTAGAGTTTTTACTTACTCTATCTTAGGTGCAATGTTTGGAGCACTCGGTGGAGTTGTGACTTTTTCAAACAATGCAAATGGAGCTTTGCTGATTTTTGCTGGAATTGCTATGGTTCTAGCAGGACTATCTTTAATGGGTAAAATCAAGTTTTTAACCCTTATAGAGCACTCTTTTTCCTCATCATCTGTCTATAAAAAAGCTTTTAAAAAGGTCTTAAATTCAAAATCAAACCTTAGTTTTTTTGTTCTTGGGATGTTAAACGGACTTTTGCCTTGTGGTTTTGTTTACTTCTTTGCCATCACAGCAGCAAGCACTGCTAGTCCATTCTATGGTGCTTTAGTTATGGCTATCTTTGGACTAAGTACTATTCCCGCGATGTTTGGGCTTGGTTTTTTAGCTACGCTCACAAGTGCAACAAGCTTTAGAAATATGATGATGAGCCTTGCATCTATAGCAGTTATTTTATACGGCGCATATACTATTTATAATGGGTATGATTATATAGCAAATCCAAAGAAGTCTCTTACTGAGTGTCACACTTAGATCGTAAGAAAAAATATATATTTTAAAATTAAGTTTTAGCATATTTAAATGAGAGTAGCATTTGCTTAAGGAGCATGTTATGAATGAGAAATTTAATAGAGATTTTTTAAAAATCCTACTTGTTATTGTCACTCCTATTTTACTGCTCGTGTTGCTATTTAGCTTCTATCTTTTTGATAGACTTATGGAAGATAAAAAAAAGTTTCTTTTAGAAAAAACATACTCTATGGCAAGTATGATATCAAGCGTAGCCGCCTTTGATGAAAAATACTCAATCAACCTTGATTTTGATAACCTGGCATCAAATGCAACCATTTTTCAAGTACAAAAAACTTTTAGCTCTATAATTCAAGTAGATCTTGAATTAGAGTACCTCCTTGGAGTTAGAGATGGCGAATATATAAGATTTTTAGCCCACTCAAAAGAAGAAGTTTTAGATGTAGAGATGAAAAACCTAAATATTGCAATTCCTATGAGAAATGCTTTAGAGCAAAAGAGTGGAGTTAGTATTGAAAATAGTTATCTTGGCAAAAAAGTTCTAGCATCTTATACTCCTATAAAAGGAACAAATTGGGGGCTTGTAGTTGAGCAGCCATACAGTGTTCATATAAAACCACTCTATCAGACTAGTATAATGAGTGCTTTTGCAATAGCCTCCTTCGTCACCTTTTTATATTTTATTTTAAAGAGATATGAAGTAAAAAAAACGAAACTTATAGAGCAAAGTGAGAAAAGATTTCAGCAACTCGTAGAGAGTAGTGATGATTTTGTGTGGGAGATAGATGCACAGGCGATTTACACATATGTTAGCCCACAATCTAAAAAGATTATAGATTTTGAGCCTAGTGAAATTCTAGGTAAAAAACCTTTTGATTTTATGGATGAAGAGGAAGCTAAGAGAGTTTCTAAAGAATTTTTTGAGCTCTCAAGCAAAAGAGAGAATATAGTAAACCTTGAACATACCCTTTTACACAGAGATGGGCATAAGGTGCATATACTAACTAGAGGCTCTCCATTTCTTGATGATAGAGGAGGTTTGTTAGGATATAGAGGTATAGATAGAGATATAACTCTTATGAAGATAAAACTCCAAGAGATAGAGTATCTAGCTTTTTATGACGCTCTAACAGGCCTTGCAAACCGCCAAAACATCAATGAAAAAATCTCACAAGAGATTAACTATGCAAAAAGAAACAATACACTCTCAGCACTTCTTTTTGTTGACTTAGATGACTTTAAAATAATAAATGATACACAAGGCCATGACCATGGGGATGAAGTTTTAAAGAGTGTGGCTAATAGACTCTTAGAATCTATCAGAAGCTTTGATACAGCTGGGCGGATTGGCGGAGACGAGTTTGTTGTCTTAGTAAGAGGAGAAGATGTAGAGCAAGATAATTTTGCTCATTTTGACGCACTTATAGAGAGAATCTTAAAAGAGATAAATGAGCCAATTATTGTAAAAGAGTATAAACATCAAGTAAGAGCTAGCATAGGGGTAGCAATAATTCCTAGAGATGGTGATAGATTAGAAGATGTTTTAAAATGTGCAGACCGTGCTATGTATGAAGCAAAGAAGATGGGCAAAAATCGCGTAGTGTTTCATAAAAGCTGATATAATAAATCTAAAAAAGGCTTCTTGATATGATTATGCAAAAAAAGAGAAAAACTAAATGAGTAAAGTTGTAACTGTCATAGACACTTTTGGTTTTTTCTTTCGCAGTTTTTA
>CAYWVG010000097.1:0-6814 GCA_964461645.1 uncultured Sulfurimonas sp.
CCTAGATATTTAGTGAGTAATAGCATCGACAAAAGCAGTAAATTTTTTAATCTCATACCCATAAACTGCATATATTTGAGCACTCTATCTTTTCCGATGCTGTAGCCGTCTTCAAGCAGTTGTTGATGAATAAATCTGTATCCATACTCTGAATTGTCTGTAGCTATCTCATCTATGGTATTCATAATTTTGAAGCTGTGTTCATTCATTGGCACTGGTTTATAGTAGTGCGTTGCACGACTGATGCCTAATAATTTGCATTGTGCTGATTTAGTAAGTTCAAGCCCGTTCTCTATGAGAGTTTTTCTCTCTTTATATGAGACCGAGCTCTCTAGCTTTTTTGCAAGCCATTCCTTTTCAACAACTGATTTACCTAGTTGTTTCTGTAATTCAGCTATCTCTTCATCTTTGGTCTTTGTTTCATTTTTAAACTCTTGTACCGCTTTAGCTGGTTCAAATGCCAATGAAGCATTCTCAAGAAACTGCTTTTTCCATTTCGTGATGGACTGAGCAGTGATTTTATATTTTGTGGCTATCTGAGCAATAGTCTCTTCTTCTTTTAGTAACTCAAGCACTATTTTAGTTTTTTGTTCTGCACTATAAGTTTGGCCTTTTTTTCGACTCATATTCATCTCCATTAATTCTGTAATATTTTAACTACTTTAGAAATTAACTTCGCTGAATTTCTGTCTTAAATATTCAGGCCATTATAAGGCTTGTGTAAATGTAGCTTTTCGTATGATAAAACAAAACAAAGAGTTGTCAATCTTAAATAAACAAAATGACAAGCTTACAAAAAAACTAAGTCTTAGTAAACATTGTACTTATGACTTCGTGACAAAAACTCTTACATTTTACAATACGCCTGTTGTTTTGACAAAAAAAGAGTTAGATCTTTTAGATATTTTTTGTCACAATATAAATCAAAATATATCTTACGCATATCTAAAAGAAAAAATCTGGGCAACTAAAGACATTTCAGACTCAACAGTACGAGACACTTTCTCAAGACTAAAGAAAAAGATCCCTCATATCGAGTTTGAAAACATATCAAATTTTGGTTATATTTTAAAAATTCAACTTAACTTGGAATAACAAATTGGAGTCGATTACTTTAAACTTTAACCAAAATCATCAATTTATTAAGAAGTCTCCATCGAGTGTTTAGGAGTTTTAAGATTATACAACGTTTTTATCTTATACTTCAATTTACATTTTAAAAGGCTATTTAAGGTAAAATAACAACATGATTCACATAAACTTTATGCTTAGTTATTTACAAATATATCTTATAGTGATAAATATACTTACTTTCATGCTTTACGGCTATGACAAGCTAAAGTCACTTATCCATATAAAAAATATTTCTAGAGTATCTGAGAATAAACTTTTACTTACTGCTCTACTTGGTGGAACATTCGGTTCACTTTTAGCAATGCTTTTGTTTAGACATAAGATAAAAAAACCTTCCTTTATCATAAAGTTTAGTTTGGTTGTAATAATTCAAATTGCCCTACTCTTTTTATATCTCAAATATCCGCTAACTTCTTAAACTTTAAAACGCTCCAAATTGTTTAATAATTTCTATAATCTCATAAAGATCTTTTGTATGAATATTTTTGGTCCTCTCTTTTGCACGTGCTGGCATTCCATACACAACGGCAGTCTTTGGGCTCTCAGCTATACAGTATGCACCTTTTTCTCCAAGTATGCTGCATCCATCAGCTCCATCTTCACCGATTCCAGTAAGGATAATCGCTAAAATCTCACACTTGACTGTAAGTTTAGCAGCAGAGAAAAAAAGTGCATTTATATCAGGATTGAAATGTGCGTACTCATTTTTTGATATGCTTATATAGATTTGATTATTGCTAGTTTGAAGCTCAGAATGTTGCGAGACTATAAATACTTTACCATTTGCAAGAGTTGCATCCTGATGGCCTTGGGCCACATCTAGTTTACTTCTTTCATTGAGTCTTTTTACAAAACTTGGGATAAACTCACTTCCCATGTGTTGCGCTATTACAATAGCCGCACCGAAATCTTCATCTAGTGCAGCTAAAATTTTTTCTAAGTGTGCAGGACCTCCAGTAGAAGATCCTATGAGGATTAGTTTTTTAGGTTCTAAAGATTTCAAGTTTACTATTTAACTCTTCTGTCATTGAGTTAAGATGTTCAGCTGCTGCTGCTATCTCTTCAACATTTCTTGCGTTTGTAGCAGAAATATCATTGATGGCAGATACTTTTTGTGCTATATCTTCAACATTTTTACCTGTAACTTCAAAGTCACGAACCATTTTGTCATTTGCTGTAACCGCTAGATTTACGATAGATACACTCACATTTATTTTTGATTCTACATTTGTAGCTGTAGTTGCTAACGCTTGTATATCTTCTGAGTTATCACTCATTTGTGTACTTGCATCCATGATGGACTGAACGATTACATTTATAGTTGCATTTATCTCTACAAGAGATTTTTGAGTACGCTCTGCAAGTTTACGAACTTCATCTGCTACAACTGCAAATCCTCGTCCATGCTCACCAGCACGAGCTGCCTCAATAGCTGCATTTAGAGCTAGAAGGTTTGTTTGGTCTGCAATATCACCTATAACTTCTAAAATTGATTTGACTTCATTTGCATCATGTGAAAGAGTTGTCATCTTGTGAGAAAGTTCTACTTCAGTGTGAGCTGTTTCTTGAACTTTTTCATTCATAGCTCTCATCTCTTTTCGAGCTGCATTTAGATTTTCATTTGCTCTGATAATCTCTTTTTTGCTCTCTTGTGCATCTGCTATGGAAGATTTTATCTCATCTTTTATCTGAATTGCTCTTTGGTTTGCCTCTTGAGTTACAACAACTGATTTTTCAACATTGTTTCCAACACCTAAGGCTGTAGTTGATAGTTCATGAGCTATAGATGCATTCTCATTTGATGAGCGTTTCGTATTGTCAATAAGGTCAAAAAGCTGGCTTGTAAGGTTATTAAAGCTATATGCGATTTGGCTAATCTCAACTGGTGCGTTTGTATCAACTTTTATACCTAGATTATGCTCATTTGCAATTTTTAGCATTGTATCTTTAAACTTTGTAAGTGGCTTGTTGATTCCTCTTGTAATAATATACCATGCAACACTCAAACCAATAAAAATAGCTAGAAGTAATATAACAGTCATTATAGTTTGTGAACTATTTAGATCATCAATAGATTCTTTTGACATATTTTTTGTGCCATTAAGCCCTGCTCGGTTTACTTCTTCTACGATAGCAAGAGCACTAAAAGCAGCTTCTATAGTTTTTGCTTTTATAGCTTCAACTTGAAGATTGATTTCTATAATTGCTTCAAGGTTATTTTTATAAGCGATAGTAGCTTCTTCAAATATCTTAAATGACTCTATATTTTTCTCATTTCTTGCATCTTTGCGAAGACTTTTAATTGGAGCTAAAACCTTATCAAAATCTTTAAGCGCCTCTTGTAAAATATTCACATCGCCTCTAGCACTTGATCTAAAACTCTCTAAACGAAGCTCTAGTCCACGAATAAGCGCATCATAAGATATAAAAAGTCTTTCTGTTCGAAGTGGAATTTCTGCTTTTGTTTGTGCTGCATTTCTCATCTGTTTTTGTTGACTTTGAAGCACTGAACTTGCACGAGCAGTAAAAACCATTGCCTTCTCATCAAGTTGTCTTTGGAGTTCTTTTTTCTTTAAAAATAGCGTTGTTGCCTCTTCTGTAAGTAACAGATAGTCATTGATTTTTGTTTCAAGCATTGGGAGATCTTTTGCTAAAATTTTTAAATTTGGATATTTTTTAGAAATCTCCTTAAGGCTAGTTAATCTCTCATTCATAACATTTGAATGTTCTTGTGAAGTTTTTTTGAACTCTAAGTTTTCTGAGTATAAAAACTTAACAATTTCAATACGTGTTTTTGCAAAGTTCCTCTCTACGGATGTGACAACGTCTACTTCAGCAATATATTCATTATCTAATTTTTGAGAATTTGAAGTAGCTTGAGACATAGCACTGATGGCAATAATCCCCATGATTATCATCGCTGCTAAGATTATTCCAAATCCTATACTTATCTGCTTACTTAAGCTTACTGTTGGCATAGTTTTATTCCTTATGTATTTTTAAAATTATGGACGGTATTATACTAGATAAATGTAGGAATTTACAAAGTCTTTCAAAAGTACACTCCTAAAAAACTCCTAAAAAACTCTTATAAATCTTGATAAAATCAAAATATCAAAAAACTCTAAAGCTACCCTACACTTTTAGACAATCCTAAGTTTCGTATGATAAAATTTTGCCATTATTTTACTGGGGTATCGCCAAGCGGTAAGGCCGTGGCTTTTGGTGCCACTATCCGGGGGTTCGAATCCCTCTACCCCATCCACCTATGGTTAAAACCCACATAAAGATACACTTCCGAGATTGACTTAATAACTGTCAGTTGATTTTATATGACTTTTACTGACAATATGACTTACAGTAACAAAAACACTGTATTAAATAAAACATATAAATCTACTCTATTTGACACCTAAATCACCCTTTATTTCTTTCAAATATTTAGCCACAGTCTTATAACCTAAACCTCTATCAAATATCTCTTTTGAAGTCTTCACAATATTATCAATAGTAAGTTTTGGAGTCTCTTCTGTATCCATAATATAAAATAGTGTTTCATCAAGTTTCTCTTTGGACATATTTATTTTTTCTCATTTGTGGGATTGTTTTTATTCCTTATATTTTTTCTTTCTTCACATTAAAAAAGAATTTTCAACTACTTCAAGAGTTTTAGTATGTTCTTGGCTTGTTCTATTTGTTTCTATAATAAGTATATCTACAGAGAAAAACTCAATAAATAAGGAAATTTAAAATACTCCAACTATCAAAGAAGTATAAAAGCACTAGAAAATGATACAATATATTTTTTATTATTAATAGAAAATTCCTATAATATTATCTCCATTAAAAAGGTTTCACTAGATGAAAAAAACAACTCACTTCTTTACTCATTTATTAATTATTTTAGCTTTTGGATTGTCTGGCGTATATGCTGATGATATTCAAGCTGTAGGCAAAAAAATTGCAGCTGATAAGCAATCTAATGCTATTTATCAAGCAGATATAAATGGAGTTAAAATAGCTTATAAACTTCTAGGTTCTGGAGAACCTCTTGTTATGATTATGGGGCTTGGTGCTACTATGGATGCATGGCCACAAGAACTTACTGATTTGTTATCTAAAGAGTATCAGTTAATTCTTTTTGACAACAGAGGCATGGGGCACTCAACTGCAAATGAGACAAAATTTACTTACACTCTGTTTGCTGAGGATGTACTTGCTTTGATGGATAAACTAGAGATAAAAAAAGCTCATGTTTTAGGTTACTCTATGGGGAGTGTTATAACACAAGAACTTCTTTTAAGTAGTTCAGAAAGATTTAAAAAAGCCATTATTTACGCATCTTCCACAGATGGCCTTGAGGTTACAAAAAACTTAGAAGGCAGATTGCCAAATCATCCCATAGTAAAAAGACAGTTTGAGGCATCAAAAGAGTGGAAAACACCTCTAGAGAAACTCTCTCTTGTTGAGAATCATGTTATGTTTATAGTCGGGACATCTGATCTTGTTGTGGGGACTATACCTACAAAAACTATGGCTACTACGATACCAAATGCATGGATGCTTCAGTTTAAAAATGCAGGTCACTCTTTAATCAATCAAGCACCAGTGAAGTTTGCAAAGAGTGTTTTATTTTTTTTACAAATGCAAGAGATTCCTTGCCAGAAGTCTCCTTCTAAACCATCAAACTAAACTTTAAAAATTCAAACGTCAAGATAAGAGAAAAATATATCAAAAATATACACAAGATGAGCTACTAGACTTAGTAAAAGGGCCCTCCACTTCGACTGAAGTTTTAGACATACTTGCAAGAGACAAGGAAAATGATGAAGAGAATAAGCTCTTTATCTAAAGACATCCAAATGTCAGCTCAAAACTTTAGTCTATCTTTTGAAGTATGATGGTATTGCTATATTGGAGGCTATTGCAACACACCCAAACACTTCACGAGAGATTTTAGAACTTATGGTTTGCAGCAGTGGCAAACATTACACGCAGTAGTTCAAAACCCGCTTTAGGATTATGATACAATCCTAAGAGAAATTAGGTGTTTACACAGAATTTATTACATTCCCTATTTAAAGGCAAAACATGGAAGAACTCGATGGAGTAACCATAGTAGTTAGATCTCTGGTTCTTGTAGTTATACTTGCAATTTTTTTCTTTGTTCTAAAGAGTAAGAAAAAAGACTAAGATTTTATATATTTGTCAGTTAATTTTTTTATCTTTTTATATATCTTATCAAAGTCCGTTGAGTAAATTCTCGTACTTGCTATAGCTGTTATAAAGTTTGTATCTCTACTCCATCTTGGCACTAGATGCATATGAATATGCTCAGCTATTCCAGCTCCTGCATCTTTACCTAGATTCATACCGATATTTACACCCTTTGCACCCAAACCCTCTTTTAGAAGTCTAACACCCTTTTGAGCCAAAAGACTCATATGTAACCATGTTGTCTCATCCAATTCTTCTAACTTGTCAGTATGTTTGTGAGGTATTATCATAAAATGTCCTGGAGTATATGGATATATATTCATAACCATAAAACAATGCTCATCTCTATAGAGAACATGCGACTTCTTATCCTCTTTTTTATTAGTGCTTATGTGGCAAAAAACACAACCCTCTATCTTTTTACCAGTAATATAATCATCTCTCCACGGCGCATATAAAATAT
>CAYWVG010000098.1:0-6812 GCA_964461645.1 uncultured Sulfurimonas sp.
GAGCCATATCTGCTGTAACATGTAACTTATCTTTTTCTTCAAAAGATATGCTAAGAGTTGCACTAAGTTCTATGGTTTCTCCTTGGACTTCATAGATGTGTGAGTTTATAAACTTAACTATATTTTGAGCTTTTTGAACAACTGAGTGCACTTGCATATTGATAGCTAGTATTGCAAACTCATCGCCACTAACTCTAAATATTTTTAAATTTTCATTTGACTCACATATCTCTTGTAATTTTTTAGCAAACTCAACCAAGATATCATCTCCAAGCTCATGTCCATAAAAATCGTTTATCTGAGAAAAACTATCTATATTTATTAAGATCAAAGATGGTTTTTTAGCATCTGCACTATCTTCTCTAAGTGCATTTCTATTGCCTAACTTTGTAAGTGTATCTGTATTTGCCAAGAGTTTTAGCTCATTTTTTTGCTCTACTAGCTCTGTTACGTCGTGTCTTATCGAGATATATTCCGTAATCTCGCCATTTGAATCTCTAATTGGTGCTATAGTAGCATCAACCCAGAAAGAAGAACCATCTTTTTTAATGTTTTTAAGCCTACCATGCCATGTCCCTTTTCTTATTGTAGCTTTCCACAATCTTTTGTGCATAGCTTCTGAGATTACTCTATCTCTTAGAACATTGTGATTTTGCCCAACTATTTCATCAGCCATATATCCACTAATGTTGCAAAAATTTTCATTTAGATAGCTTATCTTTCCTTTTAAATCAGTTTTTGAGACTATCAAGTTAGTGTCAATAGCATCTTTGTAGCTCTCTAAAAATGATAGTGAGTTTTTAAGCTCTTTAGTTCTCTCTTTTAGCTCTTTTTCCAATTCTGTTTGTAAGCCTGAAAAATACCGTATAAAGTAAAAAGCTATAATAGAGATTATTATAACAAGCAGCAAATCATAAAGAAGTGAGCCTAAAAACTGCTTATTTATAATCTTCTCAACGTGTACTGTAGGTACTTTTACACTTATTACCCCTCTTATTTCGCCAAGTTTATAGTCGTAAGCCTTATCATAAACATCTGAGATAAATTTAGGGGCTTTTGATTTTTCGCCATGGCAACCTAAACATTTTTGCTCAATTCTTAAAGGTGTTGCATATTGGTAAAATTTATCTTCACGCTCAAAATACTCATCTTCTTTTGGATTTTTCTTAAAATATTCGATTGCTTTTAATTCATAATCGTCTGCTTGATTTTTAGGATTTCTTGCTCTATCACTAACTGTTTTCATTTCAATATAAAGTTTATTATTTTTAGAAAATTTATTTGAAATTTCAACCGCTGAATATGCAGGCAGTCCAAAAAGTGTTTTTTCATCCAAATGGATAATATCTTTTTGATATAAGTTTTGATAGTAATCTCTGTGAGTTAAATATAGTGAGTTTACAAGCTTTGCCTGTTGTGAGATAAACTCTTCAACACTAGCTTTGTTTTCAAAATAGTTTACAGTCACTCTAGCAAGTGCTATAACTAAAAAGATAATAGGTACGATTATTATTAATTTTTTTGATATTATTTTAAAAGACATGCGGACATTATACTGACTTTTAAATTTTTAAAACTTAAATTATATTCAACTTTTTTAGATATAATCTCTTTCAATATTATCTTAATTCATAAAGCAAAATAAATGTTAATAACTCGTGCAAGCGAATACGCAATACTCTCTCTAATCGTTTTGTCAAAAGCTACGTCTGCTGTAGATAGCGAGACTCTTTCAAAAAAGCTATCTATCCCTAAGAGTTTTTTAGCAAAAATCTTACAAGCACTGGCAAAAAAAGGTATTTTAAAGTCTTACAAAGGCGTTAATGGTGGCTTTATGCTAAATAAGGATGCTAAAGATATAAGCATGTTAGAAATAATGAGCGCAGTCGAAGGTAAAGCTCCAACTGTTTTTGATTGCTCACCATCTATACAAGATTGTCCAAGTGACAAAGCTCAGCTTTGCTCCATTTGGCCTTTTTTAAACAAACTACAAGGCAAGATTGACACCTTTTTAGCTGACTTATCTCTTGATGATATTTTAGAGTAGTATTTTGGCAAGAAAACTTAGCACAAAAGAGCAGATTGGAACTACACTAAACTTTCTAATCGGCCAAAGAGATTTAAGTGTAGTTGTTTTCGTGATGGCTATTTTAGCCATCATCATTGTGCCACTTCCATCAGCCTTACTAGATGTGTTGCTTACTATCTCAATGGCATTAGCTGTTTTAATTTTACTAATCTCACTATATGTTCCAAAACCAACTGACTTAACAACATTTCCAACACTTATACTCATCCTTACTCTCTTTAGGCTCTCACTAAACATCGCTACGACTAGGATGATTTTAAGCCACGGACATCAAGGACCTGATGAAGTAAGTAGCATAATAACAAGTTTTGGAGACTTTGTTGTAGGTGGGAATTATGTTATTGGTATCATAGTTTTTTCTATTTTAGTGCTTATTAACTTTATGGTTATAACAAAAGGTTCTACCAGAGTTGCAGAGGTTGCAGCTCGTTTTACACTTGATTCGATGCCAGGTAAACAGATGGCAGTAGATGCAGACTTAAATGCTGGGCTTATTGATGATGCTGAAGCTAAAGCACGTCGTGCAGGAATTCTACAAGATGCAAACTTTTATGGAGCAATGGATGGTTCGTCTAAGTTTGTTAAAGGTGACGCTGTAGCTGGTATTGTCATCACTCTAATCAACATTATCGGTGGGTTTCTTATAGGTGTTTTTCAACACAACATGAGTGTCTCAGATAGTGCTTCAACTTTTACACTTCTTACCATTGGTGATGGTTTAGTTGGACAGATCCCAGCTCTTATCATCTCTACTGCAACAGGTATCATGATAACGCGTTCTTCTGGTGATGGAGATAACTTTGCAGAGGGAACCATAAACCAGATGATGGGTAACTCAAAGATTCTTATGATAGTTGGTTTTATCATGATACTCTTTGCATTAGTTCCTGGTCTTCCTACTGCTTCTATGGGCTTAGTAGGCATTTTGTTTGCCCTTCTAGGCTGGTCAATCTATAAGTATGAAAAAGGTGAGCTAAGTATTCTTGATGTTGAGAAAATTCTATCTCCAAAAGCACAAGAGGAACAAGCCAAAAAAGCGGGTGAAGCTAAACCTAGAAAAACAAATGAGGAGATAGCAAAAGAAGAAGAGGCAGCACTTGAAGATATACTAAAAGTTGAGATGTTAGAACTCACATTAGGCTATCAGCTCATAAGATTAGCAGATAGTTCTCAGGGTGGAGATTTATTGGAGAGAATTCGCTCTATGAGAAGAAAGATAGCTGCAGATTTTGGGTTTTTAATGCCACAAGTTCGTATCCGCGATAACTTACATCTACAGCCAGAAGAGTATCAAATCCTATTAAAAGGTATCGCTATTGGAAGTGGTTTTATAAAGCCTGATAAATTTCTTGCGATGGATAGCGGAATGGCAACAGGTGAGATAGCTGGCGAAGCTACAAAAGAACCAGCTTTTGGTCTTGATGCACTTTGGATAAATCCTGATCAAAAAGAAGATGCCATCATAAATGGCTACACGGTTGTAGATCCTGCTACTGTAATATCTACTCATATGAGTGAGCTTGTGAAGAAAAATGCACAAGATATGCTGACCCGCCAAGAGGTTCAAACGCTTATAGATAAGATAAAAGTTGATTTTCCAGTTATCATTGATGATGTTTTAAAAGTTGCTTCTATTGGGCTTATTCAAAGAGTTTTAAAAGCGCTTTTACATGAAAAAATTCCTCTAAAAGATATGCTTAGCATATTAGAAACTATTGCTGATATCGCAGAATACACAAAGAATGTTGAACTTATAACTGAACAAGTACGCTCAAAACTCTCTCGCGTCATAACGCAGATGTATTCAGGTGATGATGGAGTTATAAGACTGCTTACATTTGACACAAATTCCGAGCAAATGATGCTGGAAAAATCTCAAGAAAAAGATGGGATTAGAAACTTAATGCTAAGTGTTGGAGAGATAAACCAGCTCATTCAAGCAACCAGTGCAAAAGCACATGAACTCCTACAAAAGGGTATCTCCCCTGTTGTAATCATAGTAGACCCACAGCTTCGTCGCGGAATTGCAGAGATATTTGAGAGGTTCTCTTTAGATGTAGTAACTCTCTCTCATGCTGAGATAGATTCAAGTGCTACTTTTGAGGTTATGGGTTCCATATCAATCCAAGTATAGAAAAATAGTGTTATAATAAATCCCAAGGAAAATAATGAACAATAAAACAATCCACCATCTCTCACATATAGACCTAGACGGCTATAGCTGCCAGCTAGTCATGAAGTTTACTCCATATAAAATCTTTAATTACAATGCAAATTATGGGGCAGAAGTTAGACAAAAACTAGAGCTTATCTTAGAAAATATTTCCAAAGAAAAGGCTCCTGCGATGATACTCATCACTGACCTTAACTTAACATTTGATGAGTCAAGATGGCTTAACAATGAAGTAAAAAAAATGAATGATGATAAAAATGATATAAAACTTGTCTTACTTGACCATCACGGAAGTGGAGAAGATAGTGCAAACAAATATGAGTGGTACTTTCTTGATACTTCGAGATGTGCTACTAAAATAACTTATGACTATGTACAAGAAAATTTTGAATTTAATGAACCTCTCTGGATGAACAAGTTTGTAAATACTGTAAATGCTGTTGATTTATGGAAACAAGAAGAAATTGAAAATTTTGAGTTTGGTAAAGTCTGCATGCGCCTTGTTACTGAGAGTAGAGAGTTAAATAGAGTTATGTTTGCAGATGACGACAACAACTATAAACTCTCTCTGCTGCTAGAATCTACTAAGTATTTAGATGAACTAAATGCTCCAATACTCTTGGATGAAAAGATTCATCAACTAAAAAAAGATTTTTTTATGCATGAGAAGAATGACACGCTTGACAACTTAGCTACTAAGCACATAGTTGAACTTTTAGGTAGCGTAAAAGATGAGAAAACTATTTACTACAAAGGCTATAGAGGCTATTTAAGCTATGGAGTTGGGAATACTTCCATCATCGGCAATGGTTTTTTATTAGCATATCCAGAGTATGATTTTATAGTAGATGTAAGCTATAGAGGAACAATGAGCCTTAGAGCCAACAACAATGTAAGTGTCTCTTTAATCTCAAAAGAGTGGGCAAATGGAGGCGGGCATCCTAATGCTGCAGGTGGGAGAATCATAGGCTTTAAAGAACAATATCGCTACGATAAAGTTAAAATGCAAATCGAGAAAATCATAAATGATAAAGAATCTGTAGCAGGCGACTTAGAGTATAAAAAAGAGGATTAGTCTAGAAACTGGAACTCATCTGCAGCTAGTGCTACCGTGAAGCCTAAAAGCCACTGTTATTTTGGAACCTCGAACTTGTTCGAGGCTAGTGCTACCGTGAAGCCTAAAAGCACCGAATTAATTCGGTGTTCCTTGTATTAAAGAGTATTAGTTTTTGTCGAAATATCTCTCAATTCCATTTGCCAATCCCAGAGCTAGTCTATTGCGATATGTAGAATCTACTAGTCTTTGAGCCTCTGTTGGATGTGATATAAATCCCACTTCAACTAAAACAGCTGGCATTTGAGCCCCTACTAAAACCCAAAAAGGACCTTCTCTTACTCCTCCATCCTTTACCTTATAGCTTTTGTTTAACTCACCTAACATTCCTCTTTGCAAATCAATTGCTAGCTTATTAGACGCGACAATCTTATGAGAGTTTAAAAAATTTAAAAATGTATCTTTGCCATATTTGTTCATCTCACTCAGATCTGCTGAGTTTTCTTTTGCAGCTACTTTTTCAGCTCTTTTAGACCTTGATGGAGACAAGAAATAACACTCTATTCCCTCAGCCTTATGTGCATTTTTTTTATCAACTGCATTAGCATGTATACTTACAAAAACATCAGCCTTCTTCTTGTTTGCAAAAGCAGTTCTCTCACTTAATTTTAAATACTTATCGCTATCTCTTGTCATATAAACCGTATATCCACGAGATTTTAAAATGTT
Source organism: uncultured Sulfurimonas sp. (assembly GCA_964461645.1). Taxonomy (GTDB): domain Bacteria; phylum Campylobacterota; class Campylobacteria; order Campylobacterales; family Sulfurimonadaceae; genus Sulfurimonas. Next base: position 6,046 of record CAYWVG010000098.1, read on the forward strand.
CTTTAATTCTTTAGATATCTGATAAACTACAACTTTTTCTCTATAGTTTTTATAGCCCACTGCTCCAGGATCTTTTCCACCATGACCTGCATCTATAACTATTACCTTATCTCTATCTGCTCTTTTTGGGAAATTAGACTTTTCTGGTTTAGGTATGGCTTTTTTTATGCTTATTACATTTTTTTCTTTAGCAGTAGCTATTAGATGAACGACAAGCTCATCGTTATCTTTTTTAAAACTTATTCGAACTTTTTTACTATCTTCTATAACTAATCTTAGTGTGTTTGAGTTATATTGAGCTATTTTAATTCTATCTATATCTTGTTTGTTTAAGCTTTGTGAATCTGTTAGCATTGATGCATGAATATCAAAGACATATCTATATCTCTGCTCTTTTTCATCATAAAGTGTAAAGTAATTTATTTGATTATTTCTTAGTTTTTTGTCAAATTTCAAGACAAGTCTATCATCTCGCCATTTTATACTTTTAAGTCTATGTGTTGAAGTTATTTGAATATTTTTATTTTCAATATTTTTAGTTTTTTGCTCTTTTTTTGTAGTTTTATATGTAGGTGTACTTGTTTTTATACTTCCTAGTTCTTGTTCATACTGGGAGACATCTATATGAAGTGTTTTTCCACTTTTTATAATTCCTTTTAATGAACTAGTTTTTAGCCTTTCATCATTTGACATGATGGCTCTAAGATATAGGTTTTTGTAGTCATTGTATGCGCGAAAGTGATTTGATTTTGACTCACTTTTCATAA
>CAYWVG010000099.1:0-6809 GCA_964461645.1 uncultured Sulfurimonas sp.
ATCTGCTTGTAGCCTGAGCTAAAATATAGTTTGCTTTTTTCTTACCTTCTATTTTCGCTTCATTTTCATAACGTCTTACTATGTGAGCGACATCTGCACGACTCTTTTCCTCTATGCTCTCTAAAAGAACCTTTTTAGCTTCATCTTGTGTCATTCCTGCACTATTTTCTACTGCATGAAGTGCTTCATCAATCTTCTCTTCATACTTCTTCTTTAGAGCATCTAGTGACTTCTCGTTTCTATCTAAATCTATCTTTTTGGCTTCTAAAACTCTTACTTCATCACGAAGTCTTTTCTCTTCATTTTGTTTATATCTCTTAAAACTCTGTTCTTTTTTTGTAACATCATCTTCTCGTTGAGCCAAGTGAGTTTTTGCTAATTCTTTTGCACTATCAAACTCTTTTTTAGCTTCAAATTCTATCTCTTTAGCTCTTAGACTTGATTTGTGTAAAAGAAGCTGTGCTTCATTTTCTATAGCACTAGCTTTTGCTTTTGCTTTATCAACAAAAACATCAAAATTTGCATGAGTAATTTTCTTAGAGATAAAAAAACCAAAAAGACCACTTATAGTGGCAACTGAGCCACCTATGAGTATCTCATTTAACATTTTTTTTCCTGTTCTCTTAGCCCTTAGTACTTCGTCTTTTTATAATTTTTGGAGTTATAAGTAAATCACATGCAATGTCGTATTCATCACATATATACTCTGTTGTAAAACAAATGTCTGGTTGCACAAAGATTGTATATGGTTTTTTTCTCAAATTTTCAAAAAAACGATCGTACATTCCTTTTCCAAAGCCTATTCTCTGTAATTTACCATCAACCCCAACCGCAGGTACTATGGCTATATCAATTTTATTTATATTTCTTAGTGTATTTCCCGCTTCGTAAATACCAAATTTCTTTTTCTTTAGCGGTAATCTAAATGGTACTACTTTAAAACTTTTATCTTGCATAAATGGCACATAAACATCACAAGTTTTACGCATTTTTAAGAGTGTTTTTCTTATGTCCGCCTCAAATTCTAGTGGATAATAGAACAAAATTGACTTTGGTTTTCGCTTTTTTATTTCCATTAAAAGCCGTCTATTTATCATCGCATCTCTATAGTACTTTGTAGACATTGGAGCGTTCTTCATCTTTTTGATACAATTACGTCTAAATATCGATTTTGTAAGACTCATATAAAAACTTTCGGTTATAATTTCGCATATTTTACTATAATAATTAAATAAAGGTATATTAATGTTTAAAAAAACCACTACTTCACTTCTTTTAGCTTCTGCTATTTTTTTTGTCGCATGTAGCGATGATAAACCTAAAAGCGATACAAAAGCTAAAGAGATAAACAGCATTATCTCAAAAAATGAATTTGTTCTAACTGGACTTGACAATAAACAATATGTTGTAAGAAAAGAAGGATCTAACTTTGTTCTAACTGGTGCAGAAGGCAAAGTTGTCCTTTTTGATATTTTTGCTACTTGGTGTCCACCTTGTCGTGGAGCTGCCACTCATCTTACTTCACTTCAAGAGAAGTACAAAGACGATCTTATTGTCATTGGCATCTCGATAGAAGAAGGTATAGAAAATTCTAAACTACTAGATTTTAGAAATGAGTACAACGCAAACTATACGCTTGTAAATTCTAATCAAAATCGTCGTTTAGCTGACACGATAGTAAATGAACTAAAACTTGGAGATAGATATCCAATCCCTGTAATGGCGCTATATAAAGATGGTAAATATATCAATCATTTTATAGGTTCAATAGAAGAAGAACTTATAGAGAGCGATATCAAACTTGCTATAAACAAGTAGAGGTCTAAGGTATGTTTGGCTTTATCAAAAACTCTCTTTCAAAGACTGCTGAGGCCATAAAAAGTGTAGTTCCAAAGAAAAAACTCACTTTTTCTAAAGATGAGATAGAAGAAATTTTGCTTGAAGCTGATGTTGAGTATGAGCTAATAGAGAAAATCCTAAATGAAACCTATCAAGAGAAGATATCAAGAGAGATCCTTCGCTCAAAACTTCTAGCGACCCTTGCTTATACAAGCTATAAGGAGCCAGAGTTTACGGCTCCTTTTGTTGAACTTATAGTTGGAGTAAATGGTGCAGGAAAGACAACAACCATCTCTAAACTAGCACTTAAATACAAAAATGAAGGCAAAAAAGTAATCCTCGGAGCTGGTGATACCTTTCGTGCAGCTGCGATTGAGCAACTAACTTTATGGGCAAAAAAGATAGATGTAGCAATTGTTGCATCTTCTCAAGGACACGACTCCTCAGCAGTAGCCTATGACACTATAGACTCTGCAAAATCCAAAAATTTTGATAATGTTATCATCGATACAGCAGGTCGTCTTCACACCCAAACAAACCTAGCTAATGAGCTTAAAAAGATAAAAAGAATCTGCGATAAAGCCCATAGTGGTGCTCCACATAGAACTATCTTAGTGGTTGATGGAACGCAAGGAAACTCTGCAATTTCACAAGCAAAAGCTTTTAATGAGATGATAGGAATAGATGGCATCATCATTACAAAACTAGATGGAACTGCAAAAGGTGGCTCAGTTTTCTCTATAGCTTATGCGCTAGAGCTTCCTATTTTGTTTGTTGGAACTGGTGAGAAGAGTGAAGATTTGACTCCATTTGACAAGTATGAGTTTGTAGATACTCTTCTAGATGCTATCTTTATAGAAGAAACTGCATAATTTCTTCTATAATATGACATTTTGTCATATTTTAAACTTCCTTTTTTATTCTTAACTATAATACTTTATCATTTACAATAATGCAAACGCGAACTTGTTTGAGGATAGTGTGACTTTAAAGCCTGAAACCCTGAACAAGTTCGAGGTTCCAGAAACATCATAGGACTTGTTCCTTTGGCGTAAAAAACAAAGTGAAGGAATCCCTTCATTTTACAAAGTAAAATTAAGGCAATAGTGATGGCTAAGAAAAAAATTCTCTTTGAGTGTCAGCATTGTGGACTAAGCACTCCAAAGTGGATGGGAAAATGTACTAATTGTGGAGCTTGGGACTCATTTATAGAGCTTAGTGAGCATCAGCAAGAAGTTGTAAAGCAGACAAAAACCAGTTCAAACCAAGCTTCAAAAGCTATAAGCATGAACGACATCATAGAAGATGAAGTCTATAGATATAGCTCTTTAGATGTTGAGCTTGATGGTGTTTTAGGTGGTGGAATAGTCCCAGGCTCTCTTACTCTCATCGGTGGAAGTCCTGGAGTTGGTAAATCAACCCTACTCTTAAAAGTAGCCTCTAATATTGCATCTTGTGGTAAAAATGTTCTTTATGTAACAGGAGAGGAATCAGCTTCACAGATAAAACTCCGTGCAAACCGCCTAAAATCAAATGAAAACTCTCTCTATCTTCTAAGCGAGATTAGACTAGAGCAGATTTTACTTGAACTTGAACATAGAGCCTATGAGTTTCTTATCATAGACTCCATCCAAACCATCTACTCTGAAAATATCACTTCAGCACCTGGTTCTGTCACACAAGTTAGACAAATCACCTTTGAGCTTATGAGGGTAGCAAAAGAGAGAAACATAGCTATTTTTATCATAGGTCACATTACAAAAGAGGGTTCAATCGCAGGTCCTAGAGTACTAGAGCATATGGTAGATACTGTGCTTTATTTTGAGGGGGATTCATCTCAAGAGCTCCGCATCTTACGGGGTTTTAAAAACCGCTTTGGACCAACAAGTGAGATAGGTGTTTTTGAGATGAGAGGTGATGGTTTAGTCTCAGCTACTGATGTTGCATCTAGGTTTTTTAACAGAAATTCTGAGCAAGCTGGATCAGCCTTGACTGTAGTTATGGAAGGCTCTCGCCCCATAATCCTTGAAGTTCAAGCTCTAGTCTCTGAGTCACATACACCAAACTCCAAAAGACAAGCCACAGGTTTTGATACTAACAGACTAAATATGCTTCTAGCCCTTTTGGAGAGAAAATTAGAGATTCCACTATCTGGTTATGATGTTTTTATAAACATAACTGGAGGCATCAAGATAAGTGAGACTAGCGCAGACTTAGCAGTCTTAGCTGCCATTATCAGCAGTTTTAAAAATCGTGCAATATCAAAAGAGACTGTATTTATCGGAGAGGTCTCACTAGTGGGAGATGTAAGGGATGTTTATGGACTTGATGTGAGGCTAAAAGAGGCTAAGATGCAAAATATAACAAAAGCCTTAGTAGCAAAAAAACCTCTTGAGAAGAGTAGCATGAAAGTTTTTATAGTAGATGAAGTAACAAAACTTATAGAATGGTACTGATTTTTAGCTCGTTTGGTGCTTTTTAAACCTATATTGACTATAATTTCAAAACATATATATAAAGGATATCGATGATAGATGCTGAATTTAGGAGTGAAGAAAGATTTTCTAGGCTATCATTGGCTTATAAAGGCGATGAAGAAAAAAGGCAAGTAGATTACTGCGTTGCAAATATAATTAAAAAGCATAAAAAACAGCCTGAAACTTACACTACAAGTATCTCTGGAGGCAGAGAAGTTTTAGTAATTGAATATCATGATGATAACAATCGTGAAGCTGGGAGTATCTTTGAAGAGATAATAAAAGCTTTAGAAATAACGAAGTGTATCTAGATAGATGAACTTAGAAAAGTATGCCCAAGGCAACGAACTTTTCAAATCATACTTCAAAAAGAACAAAGAATCATTACTAAAATTAGTTGCAAGTGGGCAAAGTCCAAAAGCTCTTTTTATTGGTTGTTCAGATTCTAGAGTAATTCCAGATTTGATGATTCAGTCAGATCCTGGAGATTTGTTTGTTATCAGAAATGTTGGAAATTTTGTTCCTCCATACAAACCTGATGAAGATTATCATGCTACGGCATCTGGTATCGAATATGCCGTTGGCGTTTTAAATGTAAAAAAAATCATCATCTGCGGACATACACATTGTGGTGCAATAAGCAGTCTATATAAAGATATAAGCGATCCATCTTTAGTTCATACAAAAAAATGGCTTGAACTTGGAAATAGTGCAAAAATGAATGCAATATTAAGCCTTGGTGCAGATGCTGATAAAAAACAACTCTATAGACTCACAGAAAAATTATCCGTTATGAAGCAGTTAGAAAATCTTTTAACATATCCATTAGTTAAAAAAGCTTTTGAAGCATCAGAGCTTTCTATTCATGGATGGTTATATGATATAGAGACTGGAGAAATAAAGTACTATAATGCAGAGACATATGAATTTTCACCTCTAAAAGACTTAGCTAACACAAGCGATGATTCATAAATATTTAGATATTGCGATATACTTACAAAATAATATTTTAAGGAAAAATAATGGCAGAAGAAGAAAAAGATCAAGCTGCAGAAAAAAAATCTAGTAATATGCTGGTAATTGTCATCATAGTTGTTTTAGTACTAATTATCATTGCTGGAGCAGTGCTGGCATTTATTCTTATGGGCAATGACAATGCTCCAACCAACAACCAAGTCGCACCTCAATCAAGTGAAAAAAGAGCACCACAAGCTAGACAAAGTACTGATGAATATAGCGATTCAAGAAAACTAAATGATATAGGTATCTTATATCCACTAGACACATTTACTGTAAACTTAAAAAGTGACTCAGGTCGCAGATATTTAAAAGTTACTATGTCACTAGAGCTAGAAGGTAAAGAGCTAAGTATGGAATTAGACAACAAATCTCCTGTTATTAGAGATAGGGTTATCAGAATACTCACATCAAAGTCCCTAGAAGAAATCTCTTCTAAAAAAGGTAAGCAAAAGGTAAGTGATCAGATTATGGACACTCTAAATGCGATGACTTCTGATGGACGTATCAAAGGCATTTATTTTACTGAGTTTGTTGTCCAGTAAAACTTAGATAAATAACCTATCTTTTAATGTTAGGTTATTTTCCCCTTTGCCAAATCAAAAGGTTCTCCTAGATAAAATCCCTGAAGAAAATCCACTCCTAAGCCTTGAACAATCTCTAGCACATCTTTATTATGAATATACTCAGCTACTGTCTTTGTATTTAACTCTTTTGCCATGTTTATTACATTTTTTACAATTGTTCGCGCTTCTACTGATGAGTCAATGTTTTTGATTAAAGAGCCATCTATTTTAAGAATTTCTGGCTTAAGGGTTATAATATTTTCTATATTTGAATATCCGCTACCAAAATCATCAATGGCTATTTTACAGCCATAGCTTCTAACAGTCTTTGCAAAATCTATAATAATTTCAAAATCTTCTATAAAGTCAGTCTCAAGGATTTCAAAAATAATATTTTTAGGATGAGCACAGCTAAGTATTTTTTTATAAATATAGTTTTTAAACTCGCTGTTTGCTATATCTTCATAACCTAAATTGACACTAAATTCCACATCAGTTTGGCAAAATAATTCAAAAGACCTTTCAAGCATAATTTTCATCATTGGATTATAAAGGTAAGTTTTTTTTGCTGTTAAAAGATAAGGAAAAACGGAGTGAGCGCAGCCATTATCATCTATCAAACGCATAAGACATTCATATTTTTGTATTTTCATTGTTTTTACATCTATGATAGGTTGTACAAAAGGAATTATTGCGCCTTTTTCAACGCATCTTTTGATAAAAACTATCTCATCCAAGAGCTTACTTTGCTCTTCTTCTCTATATATTAAAGTTAAAATATCCAAGTTAATATCTACAAGTTTTTCAAATGAACTTATAAGCTCAAACTCTCTGTTGCTAATCAAAATCTCTCGAACAAACCTTCTAACATAAGAAAAAGCAGCATTTACATAGTGAGCAGGAAGCCCTA
>CAYWVG010000100.1:0-6590 GCA_964461645.1 uncultured Sulfurimonas sp.
AAAAATTATGCGTTACTTCAAAATATTTAGAATTTAGTAATTGGTATAAGGTATTTGCCTAGTAAAACAGACTTGTTTGTTTTGCGTGGCAAATAGTAATAGGGAAAAGGTTCCCTTAAATTTATGAAATGAATTAAAGGAAATATATTTATGTGTGGAATTGTTGGCTATATAGGAAAAAGAAATACTAAAGAGATTTTACTTGATGGGTTAAAAGAGTTAGAGTATAGAGGTTATGATTCAGCAGGCATTGCGGTGCTACAAAATGGAGAGTTTTCAAACTTTAAAGCCATCGGAAAACTTATAAATTTAGAAGAAAAAACAAAAGACTTTATCACTAAGGGCTTTGCTGTTGGCATCGGCCATACTCGCTGGGCTACACATGGAAAACCGACTGAACTAAACGCTCATCCACACTTAGGCGAGAGTTCTTATGTGGTTCATAATGGCATCATTGAAAATTATGCTGTACTAAAAAAAGAACTACTTACAGATGGTGTAAAGTTTTTAAGTCAAACAGATACAGAAGTCATAGTTCATCAGTTTGAGAAAAACCTAAAGAGCTCAAAGAGTGCTTTTGATGCATTTTCTAAAACTATAAAAGAGTTAGAAGGCGCTTATGCAATTCTTCTTACTACAAAATCACAACCTGATACTATATTTTTTGCAAAACATGGTTCACCAATGCTTGTTGGCATAAACGATAGTGATGAGAAGTTTTTTGCATCTTCTGATACTCCGCTTATCGGCCAAGCAAAAGAAGTAAACTACTTTGAAGATGGTGATTATGGTTATGTCGATTCTTCTAAAATAGCTATCTATGACAAAAACTCAAATGAGAGAAAACCAAACTTTAAAAAACTAAAAGAGGACAAACTCTCTGCTCAAAAAGATGGATTTAGATTTTTTATGGAAAAAGAGATTTATGAGCAAAGTCATGTTATCTCTGACACTCTGATGGGAAGATTAAGCGATAGTGAAATTATCTTTGATGAACTAGATAAAAATCTCTTTGATGGGATAAATGAGATAAAACTCTGTGCATGTGGCACCTCATATCATTCAGCTCTTAGTGCATCTTATCTTTTTGAGAGATACTCTAAGATTAGAACCTCCGTTGAGATAGCTAGTGAGTTTAGATATAGAGATCCCATCATGAATAAAGATACTCTTTTTGTTGTAATCTCACAAAGTGGCGAGACTGCTGATACACTTGAGACTCTAAAAATCGCAAAAGCGGCAAATCTTAAAACGCTAGTAATTTGTAATGTTGATAACTCTTCAATGGTAAGGCTAGCTGATTCTTGCATATTAACAAGAGCTGGTATAGAAAAAGGTGTTGCATCTACAAAAGCTTTTGCTACGCAAGTTACAATCTTTTGGATGCTAAGTTTATATGTTGCAAAACTTCGCAAAACAATGGAAAAAAAAGAAATTGAAAAACATATCTCACTGCTTCGTGAAATTCCAAACTCTGTAAAAGTAAGCGACACAATGCATGAGAAATTAACAAGACTCTCTAAAAGATATCTTCACGGTCATGGCTTCTTCTTTATAGGAAGAGATATCTTTTATCCACTTGCCTTAGAAGGTGCCCTAAAATTAAAAGAGATTTCTTATCTTCATGCTGAGGGTTATCCAAGTGGAGAGATGAAGCATGGCCCAATTGCCCTTGCAGATCCTGAACTCTTTACTATAGCACTACTTCCAGAACATATGCTTTACGAGAAATCAAGAAGCAACGTAGAGGAGCTCAGTGCAAGGGATTCTACTATTTGTGCTATTAGTTCACTAGAGTTTGACAAAGCAGACGATTTTATACAGATTTCGAAATGTTCTCACTATATGTTAGAATTTTTTGAGATGATGGTAGTTTTACAACTTTTAGCTTTAGAGATTTCTGTTAGACTTGGAAATGACATAGATATGCCAAGAAACTTAGCTAAAAGTGTCACTGTTGAATAACGTTGTTAACGCTATTCAACTGAGTATAAATTTTTATTATAATATCGTAATGGTTTCACTTTAAATTTATTTTTTTTTGGCTACTATCTATGTAAATTTTAAAATAAATTAGCTAAAAGTGAAGCTTGAATGAAAACAAAACTAAAACTTCTTCTTATAGTAGCAACTATGCTATTAGCCCTTACGGCCGCAACTATAATAAACATATCGCTAAACTTTAGAGACTACAGTATAAAAAGTGCAGCAGAAAAAGCAAAACTCACAGCCACCATAGTAAAAGATGGCCTCACTGCTCACATGGTTAACAATATCATGGATAAAAGAGAATATTTTATGCATCAAATATCTGCTAATAATAAAGAAGTAAAAGCTCTTTGGTTAGCTAGAAGCGAAAATGTCATCCAACAATACGGGGAAGGTTCAAATGAAGAAACCGTTAGAGATGCTATCGATAGTAAAGTTTTAGAGACTGGCGAGACTATTCAACAAATTATTGAAAATTCTGAAGAGACCACATTAAGAGTTACTATACCTTATAAAGCTACTGTTGATGGTGGAAATACTAACTGTTTGAGTTGTCACGATGTAAAGAGAGGTGATACACTTGGTGTTATTAGTATGAAATTTGATATTAGTGATATGCGAACGAGTGGGATGCTTACTATTTTAAAAATATTTGGCATAAATATGCTTTTTTTAATAGTAGTTCTTTTCTTATTAAATTATTATGTAAGTCCTTTTATGCAGCTCTTCTCTAATATGCAAAACGGAATAAAAAAAGCATATCGTGGAGATTTTTCTCATAACTTTGAAACGAAATTAGGAGGAGATGCTAAAAAAATCACAGAGCATCTAAACTCTCTTTTTTCAAAAATGCAAAGAACTTTTGGGGAAATAAAGTTAAATCTTGGAACTTTTATACCTCAAGGAAGTGTCTCATCAGCTGATCCGCTACATGAAGCCAATACTATCATAAGTGAGTTATCTGATGTTTATAAATTTAAAAAAACGATAGAGCTTGATGCAAATAAATCAGAAGTATATAACAGGATAATAGATATATTTAAACTAAAGTTCAACTTAAAATGTTTTGCATTATATGAACTTGCAAATAGAACAAATGAGCGAAAACTCTTTTTTGCTACCGATGAAAAAGCCTTGATTTGTCAAGAAAAAATAAACAAAGATGCACAACTCTGTCGAGCAAACAGAACTAAGAGCGTAACAGTATCAACAGAGTTTCCAAACCTTTGTCAAGCCTGTTTATCAGAAAAACAAAACTATGTTTGTATCCCTTTTGTAATTAACAATGATGTCTCTTTAACTGTCTCTTTTATTGGAGAAGATGAAAACGAAGTTGAAAGAATAAAGAGCTGTGTCAATAGCATCAAACACTATTTTGAAGCTGCAAAACCTGTTATAGAGAGTCAGATACTTATGGAGAAATTAACAGACACTTCACTAAGAGATGGTATGACTGGGCTTTATAATAGAAGATTTTTAGAAGAACTTATAGATCAAATAATGCATAAAGCAAATAGAACAAAAGAGACCTACTCTGTAATGATGTTAGATGTTGATTTTTTCAAAAAAGTAAATGATACTTATGGGCATGATGTTGGCGATAGAGTTATTGTAGCTATTGGTCAACTGCTACAAGAGAACATTCGAGAATCAGACTTAGCCATCAGATATGGTGGAGAAGAGTTTGTTGTAATGCTACATAATGCAACTGAAGAAGGAACACAGGAGATAGCTAAAAAAATTCACTCTAAATTTTCAGAGTTAATCTTTGATGTTGGCGTTGGGGAGACTCTACGAAAAACTCTTAGTATCGGAATATCTATGTTTCCAAAAGATGGAGATACTATCTGGAAGTGTATTAAATTTGCTGACACAGCGCTCTATGTTGCAAAGACAACTGGAAGAAATAAGATAGTTCATTATGACAAGAAAATGGCTGAGAGCCAAGATTTAAGATAGGTTTAAAACCGCGAACTTGTTCGGGGTAAAAGAGTTTTAAAGCCTAAAATCCCCGAATGGATTTGTGGTTCCTAGATTGACAAAAAGCTTCACTTTCATAAAAAACTAATACAAAAGTCCTAATAAACAAACTTCAGAGATAAAAAATTTAAAGAGTGGTGTTATTTACAAGGCGCATAGCGAAGAGGCGTACTTTATAGCAGGTGACGAGTGTAGCAACGCAGTAAATGCGTCGCTATTTAAATTTTTGTACAGAGCAACTCTACATAGAGCAGGCACTTACCCCTGGAGGTGTTGTTGGTTGTACTGACTCATTTGAAGCACCACCAGCTTTATTTACTGCTTCGATAGTAGCCCAAATAGACTCAGCAGCTGCCATGTATCTTTTTGCACTCTCTGAAGTTGGGTTAACAAAAGTAATAGGTTTACCCTCATCTCCACCAGTTCTGATACTTGATTCGATTGGAATCTCAGCAATTATCTTAGTATCAAACTCATCTGCCATTGGCTGTGATGTTCCTTTACCAAAGATATCATACTCAACACCAGTATCTGGTGCGATAAATCCACTCATATTCTCAACTATTCCAGCTATTGGAATGTTTAGCTTTTTAAACATATCTAGTGAGCGACGAGAGTCATCAATAGATACAGCTTGAGGAGTAGTAACAACTAAACCTGCAGTCACTGGAACACTTTGAGCAAGAGTTAACTGTGCATCACCAGTTCCCGGTGGCATGTCGATAACTAAACAGTCTAGTTCTGACCAGAGAATATCTCTTAGAAACTGCTCAATAGCCTTCATAATCATGGCACCACGCCACATTAGAGATTGTCCCTCTTCCATAAGTGAACCCATAGACATAACTTCAAGTCCATACGCTTTAATTGGAAGAACTTTGTTTCCATTTATCTCTGGTTTAACATCTGATATACCGAGCATACGAGGAATATTTGGCCCATAGATATCTGCATCTAAAAGACCCACTTTTTTGCCTTGAGCAGCAAGTGCAATGGCGATATTTACAGATGTCGTTGACTTACCAACTCCACCTTTTCCTGAGCTTACCATTAGGAAGTTTTTAACCTGCGGAGCTATGTTTTTACTCTTTGGCTTTGGAGCTTCTGGCATCTTTGGAGCTTTGATGTTACATGTAACATTTACTGCACCTACAGCTTTTAACTCTTTAGTTGCATCATCAGTAATCTGTTTTGCAACTTCAGGTGCACTAGATGTAATATCTACATTGAAACTAACGTCTTTGCCGTTAATCTCTATGCTATTTACAAAACCAAAAGTTACTATATCCTTGGTAAAACCAGGATACATAACTTTTGATAGTGCTGAATTTACTATTTCATTAGTCATTTTTAAGTATTTCCTTTTTCATTGATTTATCTCGCTACTAGATGAAGCTTATTTCTTAACCATTAGCACTTGATGCTAATGAAAGAACTATATCATATCTAAATAAGACAAAAATTGTCCTATATCAATAATTATATTTTTTAAGCTTCTGCTCTCTCTTTTTCTTCTCTTGCTTTATTCTCTCTTGAAATTTGCTCTATAGCTTCAGGGTTATCCATTATGCTTTGAGTTATTTTGTAAGAACAAAACTTTGGTCCGCACATAGAACAAAACTCCGCTTCTTTAAAAACATCTTGAGGAAGCGTCTCATCATGATACTCTCTAGCTCTTTCACTGTCAAGGGCTAGTTCAAACTGTCTCTCCCAGTCAAAAGCGTATCTTGCATCACTCATCTCATCATCTATATCTCTAGCACCTTTGCGGCCTCTTGCGATATCAGCGGCATGTGCTGCAATCTTGTAGGCAATAATTCCCTCACGGACATCATTTGCATTTGGAAGCCCAAGATGCTCTTTTGGAGTTACATAACAGAGCATACTAGCACCATGCCAACCACCAACTGCAGCACCAATAGCCGAAGAGATATGGTCATATCCAGCAGCTATATCAGTAACGAGTGGCCCTAAGATATAAAAAGGAGCTTCATGACAAAGCTCGCGTTGGAGCTTCATATTTCTCTCTATTTGGTTAAGTGGGACGTGTCCAGGACCTTCTATCATTATCTGAACATTTTTCTCCCACGCACGAAGTGTTAGCTCACCTAAAACCTTTAACTCACCTAGCTGCGCATCATCAGATGCATCTGCTAAACATCCAGGGCGAAGAGAGTCCCCTAAACTTAAAGCTACATCATACTTTGCACAGATATCTAAGATATCATCAAATGCTGTATAGAAAGGATTTTCTCTATGGTAGTGCATCATCCATGCAGCCATCAACGAACCACCACGGCTAACTATTCCCATCTTTCTTTTAGCAATCTTTGGCATTGTCTCTAGTAAAAATCCAGCATGAACTGTAAAGTAACTCACACCCTGTTTTGCTTGTCTCTCTAGAACTTCAAGCATCACCTCTATACTCAAATCTTCTATCTTGTTTCCAACATCATGAAGTATCTGGTAGATAGGAACTGTACCTATTGGAATCTTTGAAGAGGCGATGACTGCTCGTCTAATCTCATCTAAGTCCCCACCAGTTGATAAATCCATAGCAGTATCAGCTTTATAGTGTTGTGATACTTGCATCTTCTCGACTTCACCTGCAACATCTGAAG
>CAYWVG010000101.1:0-6588 GCA_964461645.1 uncultured Sulfurimonas sp.
CCGTCTTTTGCAAGATATGCGTCACCTCTCATCTCCACCATATAACTCTCTGGAAGTGATTTTATAAAGCCTCTTGTTTGAATCTTTATATCTTTTATCTCTATATTTTCATAGTGTCTTTGATAGTAAAGCCTAACATAATCAACTATCTTTGAAGTGTCTATCGGGCTAGATTTTACAAACTTTACATAGGAAGTCTCAGCCACAATATCTCTATATCCATTCTCTTTTAAGACTTTTAGCAAATCTTGTGATTTTACTCTTTTTGTGTATTTTCCTTCACTTAATTTATATATTTCTTTATTTCTTGGAGCATCTTTTATGATGTGAGAGATGTAAATTTCATTTGAATCAATATAATAAGTACTTTGAAGCTTCATATTGGCAAAATTATTTGCAAATGCAAGAGCGGATAAGAGTATGAAAAGAGTAATTTTGTTAAACATTTTGTGGCTTTTTTATTTATTGTAACATATTATTTTGAAGTATAGATGCACTCAGTGTTAAACTTTAGTATAAAATAAAAATCGTCTTCATAAAGTGCTTAAGATATTTTTTGTATACTTATTAAATTAAAAAATTATACTAGAGAATGTGATGAATACAAATTTATATATAGCTAGGCAACCCATATTAAGCGTAGATGAGGAAGTATTTGCCTATGAAATGCTTTATAGAGACTCTAATAAAAGTTCAAATATCCAAGATGATAAAGAAGCTACGGTTGCAGTCCTTAGCAATGTTTTAAACAAGTTTGGAGTTAAAAACCTTCTAGGAGATAAAAAAGCTTTTATAAAAACTGATAAAAACTTTTTGATGCATGATGTTGTTTTTTATATACCTAAAGAGTATTTTATATTTTCACTCAAAGCTAGCATGAATCTCACAGAAGAGTTAGTAAAAAGAATAGTGGAACTGAATGATTTAGGCTATATTCTTGCCATCAATGATGTTTTACTTACAAAAGAAGTTTTAGATTCTTTTAGTTGTGTACTTGATTATATTAGTTATATCAAGGTAGATATAAACACAGAGGAAAAAAATCTTGAGTTATTAAAGGATCTTGAAACACAAGTTATATTTACAAAAGTTGAGACACATGAGCTCTTTGATAAAGCAAGAAAAAATGATGCCAAACTTGTTCAAGGTTACTTTTTTTCTAAGCCAAAAGTTTTAGAACAAGAGAAATTTGATCCACAAAGTTTAAGAGCAGTTGAGTTATGTAATTTTATGATGAGCGATGCTTCTATTGATGAGATAGTTCTTAAGTTTGAGCAAAACCATGCTATCTCTCTTCAGCTTTTAAAGTATGTAAATTCAGGGCTTTTTCACTTTAGACACACAATATCTTCAATCAGACAAATATTAACTCTTATGGGTAGGACTCCACTTACCGAGTGGCTGATGCTTATGATGTACTCAACTAACTCAAATCAAAGTGAGAAAGAGAATGAAACCGCTCTTATGCAACTACTAAAATCAAGGACAGATTTGATGGTAGAAGTTTCAAAGCAGCTAAAAGATACACATATAGAAAATTTAACATCAAAAGTCTATTTTTTGGGAGTATTGTCTCTTTTAGATGCACTCTTTAATACTAATATAAGACGAATTTTAGATGAACTAAATATAGATAGTGAGATAAAAGATGCCATCATAGAGGGAAAAGGTGTTTTAGGGGAAATTCTTAATTTTGCAAAAAGTCTCGAAAACTTTGATATAAAAGAAGTAGAGACTTTTTGCCAAAAGTATAAAATAAATACTCAGCTGCTTGAAAATTTAAGCCTTGAAGTTATTCGTAGCGCCAATGAGTTTGAACTTAGCAGAAGAAAAAATTCTTAAGCAGTTTGCAATAGCTTAACAAAGTTTTTGTAGCTATCTACTACTTCTTGATTTCTTCTGCTTTGAATGTAAAATTCTATAGCTTTTTTACCAAGTCTAGGAATCTCATTTTTAACAGCCCAACTACTAACAGTTCCCTCTGGTACTTCTAAAATTTCTGCAAGATTTTTTTGAGTTATACGAAGTTCTTTGCATATATCTTTAACCATATTTCTTTTTATCTTTTTAAAGGCTTTTGGTGATGGCTGAGAAACTCTCATAGTCTGGGCTTTTGTTTTTAAAACTTCTTCTCCATCAGGAGTGTTTTTTATCCAATTTATAATATCGAGTGAATTTAGTATCCAATCTCTACTAGCAAGACCTTTTATTATGTCATTACAAAAAACTACGGCATTGTTTTGTGCAAATTCAGCATCGCTAAGTTGATGGAGAATTGAAAAGGCTAGTTGTATAGATGATGCACTGCTATTTCCCCAGTCAAAACCATCTTTTGATTTTTTAAAAAGTTCATACTTTAGTGGTAGTTCAACTTCTGCATATGTTACATACCTGTTTCCAAGAAGTGTTTTATGTCCTTTAAAAACATGATTGATTCTAGTTGTCATGGTCATCTCTTATAGTTTAAAAATATAGTTTTCATTACTATTCTTAGAATCTATCTTTTTTACACAAAAAATAGTTCTATAAATAGTATAACTAACTAGCATAAGCAAAAAAAATACCAATAACCAAACTAACATGATAAATATCCTTGATTTATTATACATATACATCGGCAAAATCTATGAAGTGTTAACATATTTGGTATTTTTTTAGTATTATTATGCAATTCATTTAAGGAAATAAAATGTCACATATACAAAAACTAGAAGAACTACTTACAAAGAGTGTTATACCAGATATAGATGAGAGATTGGATGAAATCTTTGAAGAGATAGCTGATAGCAAATCTGCAAGCGAAGATGCAAAAGAAGAGATAGAAGAGTTGCGTGAGTTTAAAGAAGACCTACAAGATGTATTAGCTGATATACAAAGTGGTGATATAGACGAAGACGAAGCTAAAGAACTTATAGATGATATCTTAGAAGCTCAAAAGGGTGATGAAGATGATTTTGGTTTTGATGATGAGGAAGATTACTAAAAAAAGATGAAAAAAGTAATATCTAAGGTTTTAGAGTTAAAAGTTGGAAATGTTGAAAGCTTAAAGCTAAAAGACAACAAAAGAGAACTTTTAGTCTCTGCCATAAAGAAAAGACCAATACAAAAAGCCTATCTTACAAAGTTAGGCTTTAGCGAAGATGAGCAGGGCGATCCACTTCATCATGGTGGAGAAAACAAGGCTCTTTTTCTTTTCTCTGCGCTTACTTATGAAAAAATCAACTCATTTTTTAACACTAGCTTTGATAAGAGTGGCGTGGCATCTTTTGGAGAAAATATAGTCTTATCTGAAATATCTGAGAGTGATGTTTGTGTTGGCGATATCTTAGAGATAGGAGAGAGTGTAGTTCAAATAACTCAACCTAGGCAACCTTGTTGGAAACTAAGTGCTAACACAAAGCTTCAAGATATGACAAAAGTTACATTTCTTAATGGTTTTACTGGTTGGTATGCAAAAGTTTTAAAAGAGGGTTATATCTCAAAAGGCGATGACGTTGTTTTACAAAAAAGAGCTCATAAAAATCTAACTATAGCTAAACTAAATGAGCTTATAGTAGACCCTATGAGTGATGAAGAGAAGACTAAAGAGGCTCTTGCTTGTGATGATTTGGGAAGAGCTTTTTTTGCATCTCTAACTAAAAGATATACATTAAAAGAAAAAGATGACCAATTTTCATACTATCACACCTGAGAGTTTATGAAAGCTTCCATCTCACTAACTATTTCTTCTATCTCTCTCTCACCATCTATGGTTTTTAAGAGATTTTTAGAAGTGTAAAAAGCCTTTATATCTGATAGTGGCTCAGTGTAGACTTTCATACGATTATCAAAAACCTCTGTGTTGTCATCAGCACCACGAGCACGGCCTAAGACCCTATCTTTTGCAGTCTCCTCACTCACCTGTATCTCTATAACGCTTACTAACTGGAGTGAATCATCATCATTTAAGTACCCATTAAGAGCATAAAGCTGCTCCATACTTCTAGGATAGCCATCTATAATGATAATCTCAGTAGGAGCATTTTTTATAGCGTTAGTGATAGTCTTTATAGCAATGCTTATGGGAACTATAAGACCTTTAGAGATGTAACTATCTATCTCTAAACCAAGCTTGCTACCACTTGCAACTTCGCCTCTAAGCATATCGCCTGTGGAGTAGTGAGTGATGCTGTCACTTGCTTCTGCAATAAGCTGGGCATCTGTAGTCTTTCCAGATCCAGGTGCTCCGATAATTAAGAATAATTTTTTCAAAAATAAATCCTTGAAGTTTTGACCTAACCTTTGCAAAAGTTAGCTTCAGTAGCCTTAGTGGCTTTAGCGGAGTAAAGGAAAATATTTTCCTTTACGGGACTATTTTAAAGGGTTTTCTCTTAGTCTAATATGTAAATCTCTTAGTTGATTGTTATCAACTGCACTTGGTGCTTTTGTAAGTACACAAGATGCTTTTTGAGTCTTTGGAAATGCTATAACATCACGGATACTTGATTTTTTAGTAATTAACATCATTATTCTGTCAAATCCTAGTGCAAAACCACCATGTGGAGGCGCACCAAACTTTAAAGCATCTAGTAAGAAACCAAACTTCTCAGCTGCCTCTTCTTCATCAATACCTAAAAGTTTAAAAACTTCTTCTTGAACATCTTGCTTATGAATACGAATAGATCCACCACCAAGTTCAGTACCATTTAAAACGATATCGTAAGCGATAGACTCTATCTCTTCGATATCCTCTTTATCTGTATTTTTAGGTTGAGTAAAAGGATGATGTAGAGCTTTTACTCTTCCATCTTCTACCTCAAACATAGGAAAGTCAACTACCCAGACAAACTCGTAAGCATCTGGATCTGCTAAATTCATCTTTTCATGTTCAGCTATATAGTTTCTAAGTCTTCCCATATAGTCCCAAACAGTTTTTTTATCTCCAGCACCAAAGAAGATTACATCGCCAACTTGAAGTTCGGTTCTTTCTATAATGAGATTTATATCATCTTCGCTAAAGAATTTTGTAAGTGGGCCTTTTAGTCCATCTTCTTTCATTTGAAAGTAACCTAATCCCCCAGCACCAAACTCTCTTACATAATCTTCAAAACCCTTCATCTCTCTTTTTGAAAAAACTAAGTCAGCACCTGGAACTTTAAGAGCTTTTATACGGTTTGTGTTAGGTTTTTTAGCTATTTTAGTAAAGATTTCATTATCGCATCTCTCAAAGATGTCGATAACATCAACCATCTTAAGGTCATATCTCATATCTGGCTTATCTGAACCATAAAGTTCCATAGCATCGTTGTAAGTAATACGGTTAAATGGAATATTCACTTCGATATTACAAGCATTAAACATAGCTTTTAGCAGATCTTCTGCAACTTTTATAACATCTTCTTGATCACAAAAACTCATCTCGACATCGACTTGAGTAAATTCAGGTTGACGATCTGCTCTTAAGTCTTCATCACGAAAACATTTTGCTATTTGGAAGTAGCGGTCAAATCCGCCAACCATCAAGAGTTGCTTGAAAAGTTGTGGCGATTGTGGAAGTGCATAAAACTCTCCGCTATGAACACGAGATGGAACAAGATAGTCTCTTGCACCCTCTGGAGTTGATTTTGTAAGTATTGGAGTCTCAACTTCTAAAAAGCCATTTGCATCTAGTATGTTTCTAGCAGCTATTGCCGCTTTTGAGCGAAGACGAAATGTTTCATACATTGCAGGGTCACGAAGCTCTAAGTAGCGGTACTTTAGACGTGTCTCTTCTCCAACATTTTTATCGCCGATTACAAAAGGAGTGGCTGCACTTTTGTTTTCAATCTTTAGCTCTTTTACTATAATCTCAATAGCACCAGTTTTAAGCTTAGTGTTTGTTAGTCCCTCTCCACGAAGTCTAACAACACCTTTTGCTATTAAAACATACTCATCCCTAACACCATCAGCAACTTTATGTGCATCTGAGCCATCTTCTGGGTCACAAGTTAGTTGAATAAGTCCTGTTTTATCACGCAAATCAATAAATATAATCCCGCCATGATCGCGATAACTATTTGCCCAACCAGTTAGAACAACCTCTTGTCCTACATTTTCTTCATTTAAATCTGTACAGTAATGAGTTCTCAAAATATAGAGTCCTATATAAAATTTTTGCGATTATAACCAAAATAGCCTTATCAGAGACTAAGAGAATAATTTCATAAAAATAGAATGACAAAATGCAATATTTTTAGCTTTTTAACTACAAAAGTGTATAATCAAACAAATATTTTTAATAAAGAGTGAATTTGCAAACAAGTAGCATAAAAAAGATTGGCGTATTGCTAAGACCATCAACACCCGAGTTAAAGAGTAGTTACTACAAGCTAGAGAAGATTTTTAAAAAGCACAACATTGATGTCTATGTTGATAGCATCAGTGCGGGAATGATTGATGTCATAGGCATGGAGTTTGAGGCAATGTGTAAACATGTAGATGCCATTGTAACTCTAGGTGGTGATGGCACTCTTATCTCAGCAGTTAGACGCTCATTTAAGTTTGGGATTCCAGTTTTAGGAGTTTACGCTGGAAATCTAGGCTTTTTAGCAGATGTAAACTTAGATGAGT
>CAYWVG010000102.1:0-6465 GCA_964461645.1 uncultured Sulfurimonas sp.
AATTTGCTTTTTTGTAGGACTCTTTAAAGGGTACATTGTTTACGCTCAAACATGATGGACAGACTACACGCATTGTGACCCCTTTTGAGTTAGAACTAATGTTACTCCATCTTCTTTAACTTCAATAAATTGCTCTTTTTTTAGCTCATTCATAGCGTCTTCTAAAGCATCGTTTTGTTTAGCATTTAGTTTTGTTAAAATATTTTGGACAACATCTTGCTTTGTCATAATTTGACCGACACTGTTGCGCTTTTTAAACCAAGCCATAAACATCTCTTTGACCTCATTTATGGGGACTTTATCGATAATGTTCTTCTTAGGAGGAGACTTTCTTTTGTTAGTGTGAGCTGTAGTTGTTTTTTTTGTGATTGGCTTCATAAGTGACCTTCATTTTTATAATAAAATTTGTTCTGACATTGTCACATATCTTTACTAAAATAATAGAATAAACATCTTTTACTCTTTGCTTACTCTCTTTGGCTCCAATACTATGCATTGAAGTGTATATTTTTGTATGTTACGGGAGTGTATCCTTACTAGTGTGAAGCTCTTTAGCCATCAGGCACTAATTTGAAGAGTTTGTGATATACATAAGTATTAAAAAATCAACATAAGTAGAAGTAAATCTATATATAGTATAATCGCATAAATAAAATTAAGGAATATTTTTTATGCCTAAAATGTCTGCTAAAGATCAAGAAGCACTTGATTATCACGAATTTCCAAAGCCTGGAAAAATATCAGTTGAATCCACAAAACCAGTTCTTTCTCAAAAAGATTTATCACTTGCATATACTCCTGGCGTTGCAATTCCTTGTCTTGAGATAGAAAAAAATCCACAAGATGCTTATAGATACACTTCAAAAAGAAACCTTGTTGGAGTTATCACAAATGGAACTGCTGTTTTAGGACTTGGAAACATTGGAGCTTTAGCATCTAAACCTGTTATGGAAGGAAAGGGTGTTTTATTTAAAAGTTTTTCTGGACTTGATTGTTTTGATATAGAGGTTGATACCCAGAGTGTAGATAGATTTTGTTCAGTTGTAAGGGCAATAGCTCCCACTTTTGGTGGAATAAACTTAGAAGACATAAAAGCACCTGAGTGTTTTGAGATAGAGAGACGATTGGTTGAGGAGTTAGATATTCCAGTTATGCACGATGATCAGCATGGAACGGCTGTTATATCTGCTGCAGGAATCATAAACGCTTGTGAAGTTACTCGTAGAAAAATAGAGGACTTAAAAATAGTGGTCGTTGGTGCTGGAGCTGCTGCCATCTCTTGTGCGAGACTCTATAGACTTCTTGGTGCTAGAGAGATTTATATGCTTGACTCTAAAGGTGTTATTCACAATGAAAGAAGCGATTTAAATGAGTATAAGAGAGAATTTTGCGCAAGTGGATATATGACTCATGCAGAAGTTTTTGCTTGTGCGGATGTTGTTGTAGGTCTCTCAAAACCTGGAACATTTAGCATTGAAGATGTTATGTCAATGGCCCCACAACCTATAATCTTTACACTTGCAAATCCTACCCCTGAAATCTTTCCACAAGATATACTAGATGCTAGGGAAGATGCCATAGTTGCAACTGGGCGAAGTGACTTTGACAACCAGATAAACAATGTTTTAGGTTTCCCTTTCATCTTTAGAGGTGCTATGGATGTAAGATCGAAAAAGATAAACGATGAGATGAAACTAGCAGCAGCGCGTGCATTAGCAGAACTAGCGCGCAAAAAAGTTCCAAAAGAGATTTGTGAGCTTTATGGAAAAGACATCAAATTTGGTAGAGACTATATTATTCCTAAACCATTTGATAAAAGACTTATAGTTGAGGTATCTAGTGCAGTAGCTCAAGCGGCAATAGATAGTGGTGCTTCACAGATGAAAAATTTTGATATACAAGCTTATAAAAAAGAGCTAGCTACTATACTCAAATAAGTTGAGTATAGCTTAATCACGACTAAACTTAGTATTTTGATTATAGACTTTCATAAAATAATTTTTATAAAATAAAGTGTGATATAATAATTCGAAGCTAAATTAAAACTTAATATTAGGATTGGTTGTGTATTTTTCGTTCTTTTCTTCAAAAAATCAAAAACTTGTTAAACAGTGGAAGCGTGAACATGAAGAAATGGTTGCTTTTGCAAATAAAATTATTTTATCTTACTCTTTAGGCGATAAAACTAGCCTGCGCAAGGAACTTGTCGGTTTGCGAAAACTAGCTGTAGAGCATCTTATGCAAGAAGATATCGAGCTGTTTAAACTGCTTCGAAAGAGCAAAGATTTAGAAGATGAGATGGAAGATTTGATTAAAGAATTTACAGAAACATTTAGAGATACAAAATCTACACTACTAAATTTTTTAAGAGAATATACACGAGAAAACTCACAACTAGATAAGAAGTTTTTTGACACTTTTAACAATATAGTTGAAGTCCTTTCTAAGAGAATAGAATTCGAGGAGAACAATCTATATCTCTCTTTAGAAGAGAAATAACTTCTATCTATTGATCTCATCACTCTCAAGTGGGCGCTCAAGAGGTCTGCCAAAGTAGTACCCTTGGGCATACTCTACCCCAACTTCTTGGAGTAAATCAGCGACTTCTTTACTCTCAACAAACTCAGCAACATTCTTCATATTCATCCCATTTGAGAAGCTATGAATACTCTTTAGCATATGTAGTTTTCTATTGTCAATCTCTATCTCACGGATTATAGAACCATCTATTTTTATGAGATCAATATCAAGGCTTGAGAAGTAAGAAAAGTTAGAATATCCTGTTCCAAAATCGTCTAAAAGTACTTTAGAACCGTACTGCTGAATGCTCTTAATAAAATCTTGGACGGCCTCTATATTTTGCATATTTTCTGATTCTAATAACTCTATGTCTAATCTATTTGCAACAGTAGGATTTTCTTTTAAAGTAGCGCAGAGCATCTTTAATAGTTTTTCATCTAAGATATCTACCATGGAGATATTTATTGAAAATCTGTACTTTGGGAACTCTTTTGCCATCTCTAGTGTTTTTTCTATCATAGATTTTGTAATATAGTGATAGTAAGAACTCTTTTTGGAAATCTCCAAAAATTTAAAAGGCTCTAAGATTGTTCCATCAGCAAGCCTTAGCCTAACAAGAGCCTCATACTTTTCTATTTTTTTGGTCTTAAGGTTGATGATGGGTTGGAAGTATGGAATAATATTGTTATTTTTAATTGCAATTTTTATCTGCTCAACAATCTTCATATTTTCTTCTACATTAGTTTTTAAATTTAGATCTTCGCTGTATTGTAAAACTCTAATCGCATAGTTTTGTTTTACCTCTTTGAGGGCTAAGTCAGTGTTTTCGAGTATTGGAGCTATGAAATTACTAGCGATACTTACCCTTAGATGTAAAGAGAGTTCATATACTAAAAAATTGTAATCAGAAATCTTTTTTTCTAACTCTAGGGCAATTTCAAAAGCATCCTGACTCGCTATATCATCAAAGAGGATCCCAAATTCATCTCCGCCCAAACGATACACAGAGACATTTTTTCTACTACTAAATTCAGATTTTATAATATTTGCTAACTCTTGAAGGACAATGTTGCCTACATCATTTCCATAAACATCATTGATAAACTTAAAAGAATCGACATTTGCTAAGAGCAGATGCGGCTTAGCAGTTTCTTGCAATTTATCTTCAAATGCTGCTCTACTTAAGAGTCCTGTAAGTCGGTCATGAGTTAGAGAATACTCAAGCGAAGCGGTAGTTTTTTGAAGTTTTTTATTTTCTCGCAGATACTTTAAAAAAAGTATGATGATAAAGAGTAGCGAGAAAATAAAAACGCTAAAGAGAATAGTTGCAAAGATATCTAGCGCTTTAAAATCGCTTAGAGCAAGTTGCGAGAACTCTTTTTTAATATCTTCTAGGTTATTTCTTGTGCTGTCACTTAAGATATTTTTTGTAGTTTGTACGTAAGGTGGATAGTTTTTTATAAGGAAGTTTGAGTGCAAATTAAAGCTAGTTATAAAATCTTGTGTTTTTTGATCTTTTGAGTTAGAGCTTAGTAAAAAGTTATTGCGGTTTATATAGTCTATATCTTGCATAAATTTTGCGTCTTTGAAATTTTTTAGAATTTGCCATGAGTTTTTAAAGAGTTTTGAATTTTGCTCTTGTAAGAAGTTTGCTTCTTCTATAAAGTGGTTTAAAAATACAAGGGAATTTTTTATACTAGCATTTAGCATTAGATAGTTTTGAGTGTTTCTTATGTGCTGGTTTAAATCTTGTTGAACCCCTTGAAGCTCCTTTTTTACCTCTGCATATGTTGCATCTTTTAAGATTTGCGACTCTAAGAGAGCTTTATATTCACTCTCTAGGGAGTCTATGTTTTTTGCCATTTCATCTTGGTTATGGTATGAGTAGATGGAACTTTGAAGTATCTGATGTTCTAGGTCAATATGAGCACTTTTGAAAGTATTTAGAGAGAGAAGAAATTCTCTGTGTTGTTTTGTAAAGTCTTTTTGAATGATATAAAAATATATGATAGCAAAAGAAGATAGAACTCCTAGACCAATAACCAAAGAGATTAGTTTTTTTAGTCTCATTTTATATCCAGTATCTTAGGCAACTCACCATCAAGTGTTTTTAAAAAAGAGATGATGCTATCAATCTCATAGTCTTTTAAGATGATGCCAAGATTGTGTTTTGACATCACCCCAAGTGCTTCTTTTAGAGTTTTGGCACTAGCATCGTGAAAGTATGGAGCGGTTTTACTAATGTTTCTTAGGGTTGGGACTTTAAAAACATTTTTATGCTCTGGATTTGTAGTTATTTTGCTTCTATCTGGGTAGTCGCTCTCTTCGTTATATTCCATAAATGTACCCATCTTTTGAAAAGAGTTTCCTCCGATATTTATACCATTATGGCAGGTTATGCAACCATTTTTTTTAAAAAGAACATAACCCTCTTTTTCATCTCTATCTAACTCTAATTCACCCCTTAAAAACTTATCGAACTTTGCATTTGGAGTGACTAGAGCATTTTCAAACTCTACTATAGCCTCCATCACTTCTTTATAAGTTATGAAAGTACTACCAAAAACTTCACCAAAAAGTTGTTTATACTCTTCTACACCATTAATGCGCGTCTCTATAGTTTTTTCATCCATATCATGCTCAACAGGGTTTTGTATGGGGCCATGTATTTGTTCACCTAAATCTCTTGCTCTTCCGTTCCAAAATTGTCTAAAGTTATATCTGGCATTTAAGACTGTGGGTGACTGGATATTTCCTAATTTGTTCTCAACTCCAATAGAGAGAACTTTGTGGTCAGCTCCTCCATCATAGATATTGTGGCAGCTAAAACACGAGGTTGAATTGTCTTTAGAGAGGATAGTGTCAAAAAACAGTTTTTTGCCTAAATTCGCTTTTGGATAATTTATATCTATGTCTAATGGTATCGGAGTTATAGGCTCAATCGCAAAGAGATTAAGTATAATCAAATGTAATAAAAATGTCTTTTTCATGACAAAATTATAACATTTTTGGCTTTAGAGGGAACTTTTTTTGTAAAAAAGTTTTAAACCTTTTTTAGCTTTGTAGTCTAGGTTGTAAGAGATATATTTAAGATACATGAGTATATCTTCTTTTGAAATCTCTGTTCTTTTTGATGCTTCATTTAAGAGATATTGAGGGATTTTAAAGTTTTTCTTTGAAAAGTTTTTCTCTATGTTTTTGTAGAGTTTTTTATCTTTGTGATAACATAAAAGTGCGAAGACAAATGGGAGATTATGTCTTTTGTTCCACTCTTTTGCTAAATCTATATGGCTTTTTCCCTCAAGATAGTATCTTAAGGCTTTATCGCCTATAAGAACTTTGCCTTTTATATCTAAAACATTTGCTAGTACATTTGAAGTTGCAGACTCAGCATCCTTTTGACTCTCTACATTTGGAACTACTAAAACACTTAAGACCTCTTTTCTTGCAATGATTCCAAGATCTACATGTTTGTGCTTTTTTGCTTTGATGCTAGAGATAAAAGCAGCATCAACCCGACGAGCCAAAAACTCTTCGTTTATTTTTGCAGGAACGCCCCTTTTGTAGTGCATGCTCATGCGTTGTTGGGAACTTTTTGTGTAGCGTTTCATAAAGATATGAAATGGAAGAAGGTTTAAGTATTCAATCTTTCCAAAAACCAAAATATACTCCTTTAACTCTTCTTATGACAAGTTTTAGCGAAATTATACAGCACTTAACTTATACAAATGTAGGGTTTGTATATTTTGGATATAATCGCTTAAGTAAATAAAAGTTTTGGAGTGCACAAAATGGTAAGAGTAGAATTTTTAGGTCCTATACAAAGAGAGACTATGGAGTTGGATATAGCTAATTTAAACGAGCTAGCTACTATTTTAAAAGATGACAATGAGATGCAAGAGTGGCTAGAAAACTCGGCAGTCGCAGTCAATGATACTCTTGTAA
>CAYWVG010000103.1:0-1896 GCA_964461645.1 uncultured Sulfurimonas sp.
TTAGTGTTACAAAGATCAAACTTGATTTTTGTAGAAAAACTGATACCTACGTCACTCCATGTTTTACCTTCGTGAAGGTCATAACAAGCCTCGTTTATAGAGCTAAGAGCCTTACTTGCGCTAAAGTCTAACAAATCTATGCTACCTTTTGCACTTAAGTCTCCTTTATCAAAACTATACTTCATCGGAACTACTTTAGTAACACCGTTCATAGTTATCTCTACGCTCATCTCTCCAGTTTTAGCTTTATTTTTCATTCTTTTGTCTGACTTGATATCAACTATCTTAGCTTTTATCACAGTGTCATTCATCTGTTTGAAGAAAAACTTAACTAGAGTCTCATCTCTACTCTCATGCTTAGAGTTTACACTTGGTGTCTCTATAACTACGCTAGAACCTACTAATATCTCGCGGAAGTTATTTCCCTCAGCAGCTGCTGCTGTATAAGTAACCTTATCAAAAGAACCACCTACTCCAACTTTTTTTGGAGTCTTATAAGATTCCCAGTTAACAACTATATTTCCCTCTTGACTTAAGATGCAAGAGCCCTTACCTTTTCCCATCTCACCTGATGCGAGAGAGACACTAAATGCCAAAACTAACGATAAAAACAACTTAATCATATTGATTCTCCTTGATGTGTTTGTAGAATTATATCTGTGAATTATAAACCTTTATTAAACTTTGTAGTTTAGTTTTCTTTGCTATACTTCAAATATGAATCCATTACTATTTTTCGTTGCCTTTTTAGGCGTTTTTATACTTTTGCATATCTATATTTCTAGAAGATTTATAGCCTTTCTTGATATAAAACCAACACAAAAATTTTACTTTCGTATATTTTTATTTGTAAACTTTTTTGGCATCATCGGATATATGCTTGGTCGCTACTATGTTGACTTTGCTAACTGGCTTTACTTTTTGTTTTCGCTTCCTATTGGTATGCTTTTTTTACTCTTTTGTACAGCCATCATCTACGATATATCAAGAGTCTTACTTAAAAAGTCTAAAGTCTCTAAAAAAAGACGAGACTTCTTCAAACGCTCACTTGATATCTCTTCACTTGCACTTGCATCAACTCTAAGTGCAAAGTCCATCTACAACGCAAGTGATATAAAGCTTGAAAAAGTAGATATAGAGATAAAAAATCTCAAAAAATCATACAAAATAGCTCAACTTAGCGACATTCATATCGGCGGACTTATAGACAAAGCTTTTATAAAAGATATAGTGCAAAGAGTAAATGCACTAAGGGTTGATTTGGTAGTTATTACTGGGGATTTGGTCGATATTGAGATAAGTAGAGCTAGAGATGTTTTAGCGGAGCTTGGGCATCTAAAGTCAACTTATGGGACCTTTTTTGTGGCTGGAAATCATGAATATTTTCACGATATTGGTAAAATCATAGAGACTTTAAAAGAGCTTGGCATCAGAGTTCTTGAGAATGAAAATGTTTATATTGGAGATGAAGATGAGGGTTTTAACTTAGCTGGAGTTTATGATGTTTTTGGATATAGAACTAACACTTACATGCCAGACATCAACAAAGCACTAAGTGCTCTAAAAAAGTCACCCACAGTTCTCTTAGCACATCAACCACGATATATTGACGAAGTAACAGATAGTGTGGATCTGATGCTAAGTGGCCACACTCATGGAGGACAACTTTTTCCTTTTATGTTTTTAGTAAAACTCCAGCAACCTTATATAAGTGGACTCCATCAGCACAATGAAGAACTACAAATCTATGTAAACAAAGGCACAGGGTTTTGGGGACCGCCTATGCGGTTGGGTGCTAGTAGTGAGATTACGGAGATAACTCTTATACCTGCACTTTAACCTGTTTATGACGGATTTACTTTAAAGCCTTTTCTCCCAGAATAAATTCTGGGTTCC
>CAYWVG010000103.1:1996-6405 GCA_964461645.1 uncultured Sulfurimonas sp.
CCTTTGTATCTCTTATCGCTTTTTAAAAAGTATAGTGTTTTTAGAGTTGTGTTTTACAATACCCAAAGAGAGCTTAGATGCTAGATACTCAAAAGTTTTAAGAGAGAAAAACCCTATATGGGTTATATCTCTTATGTAAAACCACTCCAAAAATTTCTCATCATTTTGCGGATGAAAACGGGTCATAAGAAGTAAGTAAGCGCCCTCTTTTAGATGCAAGCTTAACTCCTCTAAAACTTCTAGTGGGCTTGCTAAATGTTCTATGACTTCAGTAGAGACTATTAGGTCGTACTTTTTATCTTTATAGACTTTTTGTGGAAAGTAAAAGAGGTCATATCTGTCACAACTTACACCATTTTTCTCTAGTAAGATAGGCAGTACTTCTCCCTCTCCACAGCCAAAATCAAGTGCATCTCTTACTTCATCCAAAGTTAAAAACTCATCTATCAACCGTTCAAACATCTCAACATATCCATGACACTCAAAGTTGTTGTCATGCTTGTCATAGTGAAGTCTCTCACGGGATTCATCTATGTAAAACTTCTCATCCAAAAAGATGTAATCACACTCTTTGCATCTATAGTAACTTTTATCAGTTTTTTGGTTTTTTATAGTAGTTGTGGCTGAACTACAAATCTTGCATAGTCTCATCTACTTTTCTTTAAAGTTTAGTTCTTTTTGAAGTCTTAAAAAGGCTTTTTCAACATCTTTTTTACTTACACTCTCTTCTAAGTCTATATAGTAACTAAAAAAGAGCGTTTTACCTTTGTAGAGTTGCATTCTAAGGTAGCTTGATGGGAAATTTGAGAGAATTTTTTTATCTATATTTTGGTTTGAATTGCAAGTGATGGAGGACTTTAGTGAGACTTCAAGTAAAACATCACAACTCTCATCAAAGCTGTACAACTCTTCTAGTGTCTCTTTAACTTCTTTATCAAACACAACAAGCTTCATGCAAGTTATCTCTTCTTTTGCGATTTGCTCACTAAAGATGTTAACCATCACATCATCGCTGCATCCTTGGAAAAAGAGAAGTAAAAGAAGAAGAAGAAAACTATGCGAGTGTTTCAATATCAACCAACTCCACACGAGAACAATCTTTTTTAAATAACTTTCTTGAGGTCGCATTTTCTTCAGCTAAAACTAAAATATCAGCAAAATCATCTTTTAAAACTTCAAAACTATATAACTCTTTAGCGGTCTCAACTACAAGAGTAGCATCTTTGTCTTCTGTTACTAGCTCAATATTTCTCAAGCCTTTTGCAAACTCACTTTTTATCGCTTTAGATATTTTTTCATTTAAAAGTAGTTCTTGAAGTTTTATGCTTGTGTTTAGATCTGATTCGCATAAAATCCTATACGTTACAACTATGTTCCCTTCCATAACTGGCTCCTTATATATTTTTATCTTTTTTTAAAGATAAGTAGAGTTTTGTCTTTTGTGTCATAGAGTGAAAATGTTTGTTTATCTATAAGCTTTAAGCCATTTAAATTTTGAAATGTTTTTATCTTGTGAAAGTACTGAACTATTGTGTCTTGGTGTTTTATATATTTATCATTTAGTTTTTCTTCATTCTCTTTAAGAAAAAGAGTAAATTTTGTATGTAGTTCATCATCCCTAAACTCTGCATCTACTACTAAAAACTCTTTCTCATTCTCAGCACTCATAGTTCCCTCAGCCACATCGCTAAAGCCGTAAAGTGTGTTGATATCAGCTATAAAGATGCCATCGTCATTGAGTCTTAGTGAGACTGCTTCTAAAAATGCTATAAGTTCATCTTGGTTTAAAAAGTTTAAAACGTCAAAGATAGCTACTATGGCATCGTAACTTCCCTCTGCTTGACTTATGTCGATATGCTGTGCATCTAAAGAGTCACTTTTACACTCCTCAACCATCACAGAACTTAAATCTATCCCTTTACAAGAGACTCCATCACTTATCATTCTCTTCATAAAACCGCCACGACCACAACCAACATCTAAAAGTGTTTTGATTTTGTAGGAGTCAAGCTCCGAGCGATAGAGGTCGTAAAGTGCTTCTGTAGCTTCTTCTATGCCTAAAAGATGTTCTGCTTTTGCGTAGAGGTCTAGGTTTGTCATATTAGTTTTCTGCTTTTATGATTTTGTTAATCTTCTCATAGATGCTTAAAACTTCATCTTTTTTGGAGATATATGAGTTTTTATTTGCTATAAGATAAGTAGAAGATGTCATGATGTCTTTAACTACTTCTAAGCCATTTTGCTTCATCGTAGCACCAGTTTCAACCACATCAACGATCATATCAGCAAGTCCGATGATAGGAGCTAGTTCTATAGAGCCATAAAGTTTTATGATATCAACTGAGACTGCACGCTCTTCAAAGTAGCGTTTTGTGATGTTTACCATCTTAGATGCTACTTTGATATCTGGCTTATCAAGGTCGAGTTTTTCGCCCTTTTTCATCCCGATAGATACTTTACAGATCCCTCGTTTTAAGTCAAGCAGGCGAATAACATCAAGTCCTTGCTCTTCAAGCGTGTCAAGGCCGACCACACCAATATCTGCTGCTTGATGGTAAACATAGGTAGCTACATCTTGGTTTCTAACGAGTAAAAAACGAAAATCAGGAGTATCTAAGATGAGTTTTCTATCATCAAACTTGAAACTCTCACCAAAAATAGTCTCAAATATCTCTAAAGTCTCTTTAGCGATACGACCCTTTGGAAGTGCGACTTTAAGCATTATCTGCCTTTATATATATAGTTAATTTTTCGCATTTTACCTAAATGTAGCTCAAAGTTTTATAAGCTGTGCTATAATTGCCCAAATTTGAAACTAGGAAGAAGCGTGAATAGACTTATAAATTCTAAACCTTGTCATTGCAATTGCTTTTTCAAAATAAAAACAAGACTCATACTTTTGTTTAATATTTTTATACCTAGATGCAAATACTACACACCTTGTTTTGCATTTCGCAGATCTGGCATACATCCTCCTCTTTAATATCCTTTAAACTTCATCACAAATATAAAAATAACAAATATATCAAAGGATATTCTAATGCAAAAAAATTACATAGTAGGTTTTCCAAGGATTGGAGAACAAAGAGAGCTAAAAAGAGTTTTAGAGAGTTTTTGGGCAAAAAATTGCTCATTTGAAGATGTAGTTAAAGTTGCATTTGAGTTAAAGAAAAGACACTGGAAATACCAAAGAGATGCAAAGATAGACTTTATCAGCTCAAATGATTTTTCACTCTATGACAACATGTTAGATACGGCTTTTATGTTAGGTGCCATCCCTAAAAGATTTCGTGAGTTAAAAGGCGAAGAGCTTTATTTTGCAATGGCAAGAGGCACAAAGAGTTGTGTAGCTATGGAGATGACAAAGTGGTTTAACACAAACTACCACTATATAGTCCCTGAACTCTGTAGCGATGATGAGTATAAACTTGATGCTTCAAAGATTGTAGATGAGTACAAACAAGCAAAAGATCTTGGCATCAAAACAAAGATAAATATCATAGGACCTATCACATTTTTAGGGCTCTCAAAAAGAGTAGATGCTAAAGATAGCTACGAGTTTTTAAGCAAAATTCTTCCTGTTTATAAAGAGCTTTTGCAAGTGATATCAAAGCTTGATGAGAGTATCACTCTGCAGATTGATGAGCCTATCTTTGCAAAAGATAACGATATAAAAGTATTAAGCCTTATAAAACCAACTTATGACGCACTTGCAAATGTTAGTACAAACATAAACATAGTAGTTACAACTTATTTTGAGCACTCAAATGAGGCGACTAAAGTTCTTGTAAATACTCCTATCTGGGGGATTGGTCTTGACTTTTTGTATGGAGATGCAAATTTAGAGTCATTAAAGCTAATAGATAAGAGTTCAAAAAAACTTATCGCTGGAGTGGTTGATGGTAGAAACATCTGGAAAAGTGACATAGTAAAAACGAACGATTTACTTCATAAAATATCAAAAGAAGTATCAAAAGAAAACATCATTATAAGCACTTCTTGCAGTCTTTTACACACTCCTTTTACACTAGAGTATGAAGAAAAACTAGATGCAAAGATAAAAAACTGGCTTAGTTTTGCAAAAGAGAAACTGGATGAACTCTCTCTTATATCAAAACTTTTTTTTGACTCTAAAGAGGGTTTAAATAGACAAGAGCTAATACTTTTAGATGCAAACATAAAAGCAAATGAAGATAGAAAAACTTCACCTATTATTCACGATGAAGTAGTTGCAAAAAGAGTCTCAAACATAAAAAAACTTCAAAGAGATGGCAGTTACGAGAAGAGAATAAAGCTCCAAAAAGAGCTTTTAGGCTACAAAGATCTTGCCATTACAACTATTGGCTCATTCCCACAAACTACAGAGTTAAGAGAAGCAAGAGCTAAGTTTAAAAATTCTGCCATCACAA
>CAYWVG010000104.1:0-6405 GCA_964461645.1 uncultured Sulfurimonas sp.
CAAATGCTTATAATAGGGGTTTGTAAATGAAGTGGTGGACCCTCAGAGATTCGAATTCACTTCAGAGTGTTTTCTTAAATTTGACAGAGACCACCTATAATAGAGGTTTAGTCCGTAATACAGGACTTTTAAAAGATAACATTTGTTCAATATATATCCCTTGGTCTGCATAACAAATAGCTAAAACAGAACTAATCCATAGCTATGAGCGTACAAACGAGCGTACAACTTTTAACCTTAAGCAGGTACGCTTAAAGCACTAAACTATAGTATACACCTCTACCTTTCCCATGGCTTAGCATTATACCTTTTGACAACAAATCAGAAAGATCTCTACTAGCAGTTAGTCTTGTCGTTTTTGTTATACTCATATACTTCTGCACTCTCATACCGCCTTCAAATTCTTCAGGTAAAAAAAAGAGCATTTTTAAAATCACTTTCTTCTGTCTATCATTTAGTTTTGTCTCTCTGTATTTATCCCAAAACTTTGCTTTAACTGTAACAGTTTCTATTTCTACAAGCGTAGAGTCAATGGACTCTTCTAGAAGTTTTATAAACCATTGTATCCATAGTGAAATGTCTTGGTTTATCTGTGTACAAACTTTGTCTAAAACAGAATAATATTCTTTTCTTTTTTGATAGATAATAGTTGAGATAGAGTAAAACTTAGGGTTTGCAAGCGATGAATTTGCAAGAACATAATCTGTAATTGCTCTTGCTATTCTTCCATTTCCATCATCAAAAGGATGTATAAGCACAAAGTATAAGTGAGCAATAGTAGCTTTATAGATGCTACCGAGTTCATTATCACTGTTTAGCCAAACAATAAATACTTCCATAAGATCTTCAAGTCCGAGTTTGAGAATTTTGTTGATAGAAGAGCGTACGGAGGATCGCTGCAGTGTTTCACCTTCAATTGCTAAAGTAGAGATTGCTTCATTTAGTAGCTGCTCTAATTGGAGTTGATTTGTATCATCTTCATTCATAAACTTCTCAACCATGTCTAGTTGACCAAATTTATAATTTAGCGTGTCTAAATTAATATTTTCAAAGATAAAATTTGGAAAGTTGTGACCTTCCCAAATCCACTTTTTTTCTTGATGATATGTTTATATTATTTAATTGTATCATTAATGGTGCTTTTGACAAAACTAGGTACATATTAACAGAGAGAACATATGTTTTATAATGAAACTTAGCTTATCTCAATCAGTTATCCAACTTATCCTACTTATCCAGATAAAACTCAGCATGAAATTTATTAAAAATCCACATGTTAAATCGCATTCATAATTTTTAAAAATCTCAAATTTATGAATATAAGTAAGAATCAACATTAAAGGAATAGTTACATGGAAATTTTATCTTCAAGTGGGTTTGTCGCAATTACTAAGTTGACAACTGAACAACAAAATCAACTACTGAGATATTTAGCGAAGCAGGCATTAGAGAATAAAGTCAAAATAATGGAAATTAATAGAGATATATTTTATCCATTAAAACAAAAGTACAGCGATGTCTCAGTTGCTGTACTGTCGTACTCATCTCTAGTTTTGGCGATTCAAAAATTCAAAAATCAAACAAGCGAGGTAGATTTAAATGCAGTAAATATAAGAACTAAGTCATTTAGAAGACAGCCAAAAAAAGATAGATTAATTGGGTATTGGGCACTTGTAAAAACACTTAGAAATGAAAACAATCTAAGTTTTCGACAAATTGCCCAGTATTTAAAAAAATATCATAAATTTGATATTTCCCACTCTGTAATTTTCGACTTATGGAGTGAATTTGAAACTAAAAACACAACAAAAGGAACACAAGATGTTTGATCAACTAATAATAGAATCACAAACAAGTACAAACCAGATAAAATTAAAACCAATTCGCTTAATAAATGATAAGCAAATATACTTTATAAGGGTCAAAGAAGAGGATTATGTAAATCAAAAAAGCTATCTACTTGGGTTAATGGTTATGGTTGGAAATGAACTTATAACTACCAACTATGCAGATACTAAACTTTTACTATCAGAGATTAAGCTCTTTGATCGGGGAAATAAACAAAACACTTTTACAAGCTTAGAAAAATTTGACAATGACATAAATTTAAAGCTTAATCTACATAAAAGTCATATATACATCAGTAAAGCTGAGGCTTTGACAATCACTAGTATGTTTGATGAATCAAAGCAAGGTGTTAGCATGCAAAGGATAATAGAAAATGAGTTTGTTATGACTCCTTCTGTACTTACAAAGCTACTTGACAACACAGGACTATTAGGTAGATTGGTAAAGTAATATGGAGATTTTACTAGTAGTTCTTACTGTCACTTTTCTCTTTTTTTTTAAAATAATATTTTTTAAAAAAGAGAAAAAAGAGGATAAAAAAAGAGAAAAACTTGATATTGAAGTGATAGAAAAAGAAGAGTTTTTTTATGAGATTTTAGAAAAAAAAGAAGAAGAAAAAAAGATAATCTTATATGAATTAAACACAAGTCCTATAAAGTTAAATTTATACGCATTTGATAATTTTTCTAATCATAAATTAAAAAAATTATATGAAAAATTAACCATAGAGATGCTTATGATAGATGAACCTTTTCATACTTCTTTTTTTGCTATTTTAAAGTTTATTGATACAAATAATTTTTGGATTAGAAACCCAAAGACTTCTAGTATTATCATAAATATCCGAGATATAAATCTTGAAAAATCAGTCCATGAATCTTTAAAAGTTTTTGACACTAAGGATATTGCCATTAAGATTATTTTCGAGTTATTGCCATATGTAAAGCATAACTTTAAACCAAAAACAAAGCAAATTCTTTTACTTAGTTGCATAGTTTTTGTGTTGGCGAAATCTCAGAATATAAAAATGATTTGTGAGGATTGTGAGAGTGAATATGAGCTTTCAAGATGCATTGTAGAGAAAATTTTAAATCAATATTCTGGGGCAGATGCTTCGGAGATCATACCTAAAAACAACATGAACTATACATTAATTGGACAGCTTTATGATAGAGTTATTCACAGTGCTAGAGAGCATAATAATGTTATTAAAATTGAAAACGACTTACAGGATACACCAAGACTATTGGAGAATCTCCCAAAAAAGAAGTTAACTCAAATTAATAGTGAGACAAACAATGTTCTTCAAATTGTTCTCAAAGTGTAAGTTTTATTGTTTTGGCAACTTTCCAATTCTACTAAAGAACTCCTATCTGCATGGGTTCTTTAATGGTTTTGCAAAAAAATGGAAACCGAAAAGAACATTGACACCTCTCAATAATTTTCAAAAGCATAATCGAACAAACTTCCGTGATATAGTTAAGTATTAAATTTTAATATACATAAAATTCAATAGGTGGAGCCCAGATAAAACTTCGGTTTATCGTACCATCTTAATCAAAAGAGTCTAACAGATGCAAGTTAGAGCAAATGCAGATTGACTTAACAGACCATTGCCTCAGATAGCGGCTAAATCTATCAAGAAAATTTTATACTAAGAGGAGAAAATGAGAGGAAGTGTTTACTATCAAACAGCTATTTTAACAAAATATATTTTTCAAGAATCTGCTAAGAAAACTGAAAAAATAGATCCACAAAGTGAGAATTTTCAAAAGGTCTCTTCGTACAAAACTATGGAAAGTTACCGCAATGTTTGGAACAACTTTTTCAATTATTTGAGTGAGCATTGGTCTTTAAAAAACTGTGAACTTATTGAAGCCCATCATGTTGAATCTTATATGGAATACAAACTTGAGTACTATCCATCTGTGCAGTATATTCAAAAAATATCAGCAGCGATTGGTAAGCTAGAAATTGCATTAAAATATTTTACTCAGGAAGTGTATGGTAAGAGTAAAATTTATGATTTTTCTTCCAGACAAGAAGTGTTAAATGACGCACGAGATTTAAAATTAGTCGCAAATAATTACCATAATCGAGCTTACGCTGATCCTCAAAAAATCATCTCTAATTTACAAGATCATAATCACAAACTTGCTGCTAAAATTCAATATGAAGGTGGGGCTAGAATAGAGGGAGTTGCACTTATAAAAAAAGAACAACTCTTGGGAACTAAAATTGATTCCATTACAAATAAAGAAAAAGGCATTCTCTTCACAAAAGAAAAAGGCGGTAAAGAAGGTGAAGTGCTAGTCTCTTTTATTACTTATAGTGAACTGCAAAATCATTTATCAAAAACACCAAAATTTAAAATCAATCGACAAAAATATTATGAAGATATCAAACAAGCATGTTTTGTGGCATCTGAAATAGCAGAAGGCTCACATGGACTTCGCTGGAACTTTGCAAAAAGACGCATGTTTGAATATGCACAAGCTGGTTATAGCTATGAAGAGTCACTTCAGCAAGTTAGCTATGAAATGAAACACAACAGAGCTAGTATTACCCAACACTATCTCTAAATCTCTCTTAAAAGAGAGACTTCATCAATGTTTTGCTAAAATCTATATCTTTAAAATAATTTTTAATACTATTGGATACTTTTAGATGCAAAAACTCACACTCTCTCAGCTAGAACAACACCTATTTAGTGCAGCCGATATTCTTCGTGGTAAGATGGAGGCTAGCGAATTTAAAGAGTATATATTTGGTATGCTTTTTCTCAAACGGCTCTCAGATCAGTACGACGCAGAGTATGCCAAAGTAAAAGAGGCTTACCAAAAAGATGGACACGATGATAGCACCATAGAGATGCTTCTACAAGGTCATAGCTTTTCTTTTAACATCCCAGAGATAGCAAGATGGCAAAGTCTAAGACATCTCAAAAAAAATCTAGGTGAAGCTCTAAACATCGCACTCTCAAACATAGAAGAAGCGAACATGACATCGCTAGAAGATGTACTAAAACACATAGACTTCAACAAAAAAGTGGGCAACTCTAAGATAAGCGATAGCAAACTCATACAACTCATACAACACTTTGACAAGATAAGACTTCGTGATGAGGACTTTGAGTTTCCAGATCTACTCGGTGCTGCGTATGAGTATCTCATAAAGTACTTTGCAGATAGTGCTGGTAAAAAAGCAGGAGAGTTTTATACACCTAGTGGAGTTGTAACACTTTTGACTAAAATCCTCGACCCGCAACCTGGCATGAGCATCTACGATCCAACAGTTGGAAGTGGTGGTATGCTCATACAAGCAAAAGAGCATATAAAAGAGATATACAACTCCGACAACTTCTCACTTTATGGACAAGATGCCATAGCCACAACATGGGCGATGTGTAAGATGAACATGATACTCCACGGCATACCAAACGCCGACATAAAAAACGATGACACGCTAGAAAACCCACTACACACAAAAGATGGGCAACTCATGCAGTTTGATAGAGTGATAGCAAATCCACCATTTAGCCAAAACTACACAAAAGCAAATCTAAAGTTCAAAGAGCGGTTCTCTCACTTCATGCCAGAAAACGGCAAGAAGGGCGACTATATGTTTGTACAACATATGCTCTCTTCACTCAAGGACAAAGGCAAGATGGGCGTAGTTATGCCTCACGGAGTGCTTTTTCGTGGAAGTGTTGAGGGGGAGTTTAGAGTAGAACTTATAGAGCAGAAAAACATCCTTGAAGCAGTCATAGGATTACCAAGTGGGCTTTTTTATGGTACTGGCATCCCTGCATCTTTACTTATAATAAACAAAGCCAAAAAAGATGACAAGATACTCTTTATAAACGCAGATGCAGAGTATAAAGAGGGCAAAAACCAAAACCTACTTCGTGCTGAAGATATAGAGAAGATAAACTTCGTCTATCAAAACCATCTTGAACTAGAAAACTACTCCAAACTTGTAAGCCTAGAAGATATAAAAAAAGAGAATTTCAACCTAAACATAAGAAGATATGTAGATAACACTCCACCACCAACCCCGCACGATGTAAAAGCACACTTAGTTGGAGGTGTGCCAAAACAAGAGTGGAACAGCGAGCTTATGAGTAGCTACGGTGTCACTCACGAGATGCTCTTTGAGTCAAAAGATGAAGAGTACTACAACTTTTTACCAAGCATAAAAGAGAAGCAAAACATAAGAGAGCTACTAGAGAGTAGTGAAGCATTTATAACTACAGATGCACGAGTAAATGAGAAAGTATCCACATGGTATGACAACTACCAAAACCTTGTAGATGATGAGAGTAGCAACATAGCTACGCTTTACACAAGTGGCTATGAACTCATAGAGAGAGCATTTGAGGCTAGTGTGGTGCTAGATAGATTTAAAGTGCGTGGCATATTTGCCTCGTGGTGGGTAAAAAACAAGTTTACCATCAAGTCTATAAAAAACAGCGGATACGACTTTTTGCTACTAAGTGATGGTTTTATATCTACAAACCAAGAGTTTATAGACTCACTAGGAGATGTAAAAAAACCA
>CAYWVG010000105.1:0-6399 GCA_964461645.1 uncultured Sulfurimonas sp.
AATAGTAATTATCTACTTTATAAGCAAAGATAGTATCATCTTCTAAGACTACAAACCCATGGGCAAAACCACGAGGTACTAGGAGTTGCTTTTTATTTTCAGATGTTAGCTCTACTGTTATATGTTTACCAAAAGTTGGACTACCTTCTCTTATGTCAACAGCTACATCCAAAACTCTACCTTTTATTACTCGTACAAGTTTAGTTTGAGCTGCTGGAGCTAGCTGGTAGTGAAGACCGCGAAGAACACCATGAGAACTTTTAGATTCGTTATCTTGAATGAAATTTATTTTGTAACCTAAGAAATCTTCGAGTTTGTCTTGTCTAAAAGTCTCAACAAAGTATCCTCTCTCATCTCCATGAACTTTTGGCTCACAGATAAT
This sequence comes from uncultured Sulfurimonas sp., assembly GCA_964461645.1. Classification (GTDB taxonomy): domain Bacteria; phylum Campylobacterota; class Campylobacteria; order Campylobacterales; family Sulfurimonadaceae; genus Sulfurimonas. Next base: position 383 of record CAYWVG010000105.1, read on the forward strand.
TACATCATTTATACTAGTTCTTGTAAATTTCACTTTCTTACAATTCCATTTTTAGCTCTTCTAATAAGATACTCGCCATACTGGTTTTTCTTTAGTGGCTGAGCTAACTCAAGAAGTTTTTCCCTACTAATATAGCCCATCTCATACGCTATCTCTTCTATACAAGCAACTTTAAGTGCTTGACGATTTTCTATGGTTTGAATAAATGAAGAGGCTTCTAGCAAGCTTTCATGGGTTCCAGTGTCAAGCCAAGCATATCCTCTTCCCATAAGTTCGACTTTGAGTCTCTCTTCTTTGAGATAATCTTGATTGAGAGTAGTTATTTCTAGCTCGCCTCTATCACTAGGGCGTACAAGTTTTGCTTTTTTCACTACATCATTAGGATAAAAGTATAGGCCTACTACTGCGTAATTTGATTTAGGATTTTTTGGTTTTTCCTCGATGCTTTTTACATCTCCATCTTTATTAAACTCAGCTACACCATATCTCTCTGGGTCTTTTACATAGTAGCCAAAAACTGTGGCTTTATTTTCTTTTTGTGCATTTTTTACACTTTGGGCTAGAAGGTCAGTTAAGCCATGACCATAAAAAATATTATCTCCTAAAATTAGACAAACATCATCATCTTTTATAAAATTTTCACCTAAAATAAAAGCCTGTGCAAGTCCATCAGGTGATGGTTGTTCTTTGTAGCTAAAGTTCATACCAATATCAGAACCATCACCTAGTAGATCTTGAAATCTTGGTAAATCATGAGGAGTTGAAATAATTAATACTTCTCTAATTCCAGCTAGCATTAGCACTGAAAGAGGGTAGTAAATCATAGGTTTGTCATAAATGGGAACAAGTTGCTTACTTACCCCTTTTGTAATAGGATATAGTCTAGTACCACTTCCTCCTGCTAAGATTATGCCTTTCATTGTACTACCTTTATTGCCACTTGTTTTTTCGTAAATCTTTTATATACTCTTTAACAGTTCTAGTTGGACTCCACCCAAGTGCTTCAGTTTTTGCTGTAACTACATCTGCACTCATCCTATTTCCAGCTCTCTCAGGGAGCATAACTATTTCTCCTTCAAACATTTGGGCTATCTCTTTGATGCTGTAAGCTTCTCCACTTCCGATGCCAAACTCATCTCCATAGCCATTTTCACCAACAAGAACTAAACCATCTATGATGTCATCTATGTGCGTAAAGTTTCTTTTTTGAGTTCCTGGGCTTACTATAGTAAGTGGTTCGCCATTTTTCATCTTCTCTTTAAAAAGTGCTATTAGAGTTGCGTATTTTCCTGTTTGAATTTCACGAGGTCCATAAACATTATAAAAGTAAGTGATGGCATAAGGGACATTAAACCAAGCTCCGTAGTTTTGTACAAGTTCAGTGTTTGAGGCTTTTGTCCAAGCATAAGGTGATGCACTTCGCCCAAGTCCTCCATCGCCAAACTTAGTAGAACTTCCAGCGTATAAAATCTTGCAACCATGTTTTCTTACAAATTCTAAGACTGCAAAGATTCCATCTTTGTTAAACTTCCAAACTTTTTCTATGTCATCAAAGCTTTGCTCAACTCTTGAGTATTCGCCAAGGTGGTAAACCATGTCTGGTGAAAATGTGATGAGACTTTCTATATCTGAGGTTAAACCCTCTATATAGGTAACATTAGCAACATGGTTTTCTTTTGAGCCAGTGAAGTAGTTGTCTAATGAATAGACATCATTACTCTCACCTTTTGCGAGTCTCTCACAAAGATGACTCCCTACAAATCCCGCTCCACCAGTTACTAAAATCTTCTTCTTCATCATAAGCCTTATTTTAAAGTTGTGTATTTTACTAAATATATAATTAAAGGCAGTGTAAATTCTAATATATCTTAAATAGTGATTTAAAATATCTTTTAGGATTTCGAATAATTTGTGGCGTGTTTTTTGATATTATATTTCTTATAGTTTTGTCATTTGGTACATAGTTTTTAAAAGGAGTTAGCTTCAAGTATTTCCAATACAAACTTTTTTTGATGTGTTCATTTCTATAATGCCATGGCTTTCTACCTCCTATGTAATGGATAACGACTGGTTCTTCTTGTGCTTCTTTTATTTCTTCATTTGTGAAAAAATTCTTTAGAATTTTATAGTCAAGATCAGGGTTTTTTTCATATTGGTTATACTTTAGTGGCAATCTTTTCCAGTTTCCATTAAAAATAGCATTGAATATATCTTGATCATGTGCCTCTAGCTCAAAAGATGAATTTTTTTGATAAGCTATGAATTTGTCAAATAATTGTTCATCTTTCCATTTTTTGAGATTAACCAATAATACACCTGCATTAAAATAGTTTGCTTGCGTGTCCATACCTAATTTCATACAATAACTTTTATTCTGCCAAGCGTCTTCTACTGCCGCCACATAGAAATCATCTAGTTCTGTGTTATATAATTCGTCAATTGACTGATTTATTATTATATCAACATCTAAATATAATAATTTATCAACATCAATATGTAAGGGCATAAGTAATCTAAAATAAGTTGCAATACTCAATCTACCTATGTTCATATCTTCAAAAATTTTAGGATCAAATTTTATGTATTCGATAGAAGTGTTTTTATGCGAGTTAATAATTTGTTGAATTTTAGTTTTGTTAGCATCCGAAATATCGCTACCAAAAACAAATATTCTAAAATTATCATCTTTGTTGTTAGTTAGTAGTGATGCAATTGTAACTCCAAGATGTTGAGCGTAGTTGTTGTCGGAGGCTAAAACAATATTTTTTGTATCCAAATTTAGTCCTTTATTGAATAAATATTAATAGTGATGTTGTGATGAATATGACAAAGTAAGCAGATAGCTCTTTTTTTATATTTGTATTTTGATATGTAAATGACATAGTCTTAGTAGCTAAAACAGCTGAGAGCATAGTTCCAAACACTGCCAAGTAGTATTTTGTGTAAAAGGTTTCTGTTAATGTTGCAATCATAATCCCAACAGAAATTATGATTGCAATCTCTTTAGCATTCTCATCTCTGTAATTATACTTGAAAATTTGAAAAAAGATGTTTAAGTAAACAAGTAAACCTATGATGCCAAATTGTACTAATTGTGAAAGATAGACACTATGCAAATGGGGATGCTGGGTAATGTAAGTATCTGTACTAGGTACAAGTGTTTTGACTTCATCTAGCTGGTCGCCTGTACCAACACCTAGTAATAAGTTTTCCTCAACCACCATTAAACCATAATACCAAAAAGCAATTCTAGTACCTAAAGAAGAGTTGAAATCATAAATATTATGATTTAATTTATTTATTGTTTCGATTGAATAATCAATTCGGCTTTTAAACATTGGACTGTTATTGTATGCTGTGTAAGATATAGTTAATATAATCAATAAGGTAAATATTAATGGCACCAAAGCTTTGCTTTTAAACTTAAGAATAATTACTGTTATTGCAAGAAATATGTATGAAAGATACCCACTTCTTCCACCTATGAGACTTAAGTTTATGGTTGCAGTTGCTATGAATATAAAGGAAATTATTTTAATCTGTAAGGAGTTGTTTTTGTTGAGTAGCTTTAAAATAAAGAGTGCTATAACAACTGATAATGTGATTGCATACTGAGAGTGGTACAAAAATGGAGTTGGATCATGAATATCTAAAATAGTATAAAGATTTTTACTAAATAGATCCAACTTTTGTGGCAAAACTTGGAATCTAACAAGATATGAGATTATTTCACTAAGGAAAACACCAGCTGCAAAGCTAGCTATAATCTTATATGAAAATTCTTTTGTAACAAAAGATAGAAAAATTAAGGGTATTACCGCATATTGTGCATAATCTATCATTTTTATAGCTTGAGTAAAATTATCAGTTCCAAAGAGCCATAAAAAATGTATAAATAAATATAATAAAAAAGATTGAACAATTGGATTTTTAAATGAGTCTTTAAGATAATAGATGAAATTTCTTCTTGCTAAAAATAAAAAAAGAATAAACAAAAAAATAGTAGACCTGCCTTTCCATGTGATTGGAAGCACAAAAGCATAAGTGACTACTAAATAATTCATATATAGAGTTAAAGTATTTTGAGTTTCTTTTGAATTTTCTTTTATTGTTGAGAAAAAATTAGATAATTTTGTTTTACTTGAAGCAGTTAAAATCTTCTTCATCATCATAAGCCTTGTCTAAAAGTTGTGTATTTTACTAAATATATAATTAAAGACTGTATAATTCCACATGCAAAAATATCAACACTTTAACTTTCTTATAAACTTGCTTTATAGAGTTTTTACGCTAACTCTAGTGGCATTAGCTCTTATGTCGCTATCAAGGTTATATCTTTTTTTAAATCATTCAGCCTCAAGTGATTACTCATACTCCGAGCTTTTCGATGCTTTTCTCCTTGGCTTTAGACTAGATGCTAGCATGATGGCTTATACAAATGCTTTAGGAGTTTTACTTATCTTTTTTGTTTGGCTTTTAAAACTAGAGTTTCTTCAAAAGTATCTATATGCTTTTTACAGAGCTTACTTTGTACTTTTTTTAACATTTATATCTCTACTCACATTTACAGACTTAGCATACTTCTCTTTTTTTGGTGAACACTCAACTCTTATGATATTTGGTGTTTTTGATGATGATACTGAGGCTCTTATAAAAACAGGAATGCAAAATTACAATGTTGTACTTTTGGGTTTTATGTTACTTGCATACTTCTCTTTTTTATATTTTATGATATTTAAAATATTAAAAGAGAAAAAGAAGTTTGACTTTAATATCAATTGGCTTAAGCAGTTAGGTTTTTTTCTTGCTCTTATAGTTTTAGTAGCACTAACTGGTCGCGGATCTGTTGGCGTTTTTCCACTAGCTTATAGCATCTCAGATGTATCTAAAGATCCACTTGTTAACAAACTTCCACAAACTCCAAGTTTTGCTATGTTTGACTCATATAACCAGTACTCAAAGAGCAAGTCTCAAAACTATAATCTTATAAAAATGGCTGGATATAGTGGAAAAATGGAGAGGGCTTTTGAAGTTTTTACGCAAAGTAAAGAGATAGATAGAGAAAATCTTTTAAACAACCTTGTAAAAACTACATCAAAAAATGAACACCTAAAAGATAGACTTCCTCATGTTGTAGTTGTGATGGTTGAGAGTTTTGGGATGCCTTTGCTTGATTACCAAAGTGAGAGTTTTGATGTTATGGGGAAGTTAAAAAAACATTTCGATGAGGATATTTTATTTACTTCTTTTATCTCTAGCTCAAATGGAACTGTTGTATCATTAGAGCCAGTTCTACTCAACATTACTGCCCGTCCAAACTCAACATCATTTGCACAAAGTGGCTACTTAAATACTCACTTTACTCAAGCAAGTGCAAAAGTTTACAAAGATGCAGGCTATGAGACAAGTTTTGTCTATGGTGGGGATCTCTTTTGGAGAAATATTGGTAGTTTTATGTTAAGACAAGGTTTTGACAACACTTATGGTAAAGGTGCAATAGCAAGTGCTTTAGGAGAAAACCTAAATGAGATCTCTCATGACTGGGGTGTTTTTGATGAGTATTTATATAGTTACATTTACAAAATGTTAGAAGAAGCTAGAACTCCACAGTTTGTATTTATACTAACCACAAACAACCATCCACCATATACTATTCCATCAAACTATAAATCAAATTCACTTGAGATCTCACAAGATTTAAAAGATCATATAAGTGGAGATTTAGAACTAGTTAAGAAACGATTTGTAGATTATGCTTATGCTATAGATACTTTGGGCGGTTTTTTAGATGATGTAAAAAAGTCACCTCTAGCTAAAAATAGTGTTGTAGCAGTGACAGCTGATAACAATACAATTGAGGGTGTAATGAGATATGATAACCACTTAACACAGACAAAAAGAGTTCCATTTTATATCTACTTACCAGAAGATTTAAAACCATCTAAAAAGATAGATACTACCCTAGCATCATCACACAAAGATATTTTTCCAACACTCTACAACCTTACACTATATGA
>CAYWVG010000106.1:0-6366 GCA_964461645.1 uncultured Sulfurimonas sp.
AAGTTTAATCTAAACACCAATTGATCTCGCCTCTTTTATGTTTGGCTAGATAAGCATTTGATTTTGAGAAAGGTTTTGAGCCAAAGAAACCTCTATATGAACTTAGTGGTGATGGGTGTGGTGCTTTTAGAATTAGATGTTTTTTTGAGTCTATGAGTTTTTCTTTTTTTTGAGAGCCGTTTCCCCAAAGTATAAAAACTATGTGTTCATACTCACTTGATAATTTTTCTATAACAGAGTCAGTAAACTCTTCCCATCCCCTGCCCTTGTGAGAGTTTGCCTTTGCCATAAGAACACTAAGCACACTATTTATAAGCAATACACCCTCTTTTGCCCACTTAGTTAAATCTGGCGAGCTTGGCTCTTTGCAAGCCATATCATCAACTAATTCCACAAAGATATTTCTCAAAGATGGCGGAGTTTTACACCCCTTTACTACTGAAAAAGCCAAACCATTTGCTTGAGAGGCTCCATGATAAGGGTCTTGCCCGATTATCACAACTTTTACATCTTGTGGCTCAACTAGTTCAAATGCTCTAAAAATCTGCTCTCTTGGTGGAAATATAGTTTTGTTTTTATACTCATCTTCTATAAAATTTTCTAAACTTTTAAAGTAACTCATCTCTATCTGTGAAGAGACAAGAGATGACCACTCTGTAGATTTTATCAATGTTTTTAGCATCTTCTTACTCTTTTGATAGTTCTAGTATGATCTCTCTTATATCATCTTCATCAAAGTAGATATTTAGAGCTAACTCATTGCTGATTTGACCTAGTAGTTTTTTCTTTTTTTCAACTCGTGCATCACCATCTAAGGGAGTTAAAATATTTCGAATCTTTTGTTTATAGTTTAAGAGAATCTCTTCTTTTTTTTCTTCTTGGCTTCTAGTAGGAATAAGCTCTTTACTTCTTAGGGCAAAAAATATAATAATAACTAAAACAATAATCCCAAAAACCGAGTAAATAATCTCACTATCCATAAAAAGCCTTTTTGTATATAAGAAAGAAGTATATCCGTTTTTTAAAAAACTTCTATATCATCTATCTCTTTAGCAGGTGTGAGTTCAAGTTGTTTTTCTGTGTTTTTGATGATTTTATCTTTCTCATCTTGGCTCATGTTTGTGTTTAAGAGTTCTAGTATGTACTTGATGCCATTTGCATTTATCTTTTTTACACTTGCTATGTAGTGAATGAAGGCTATGGTTTGTATATCATTTATGGAGTAGAGTTTTTTTTGAACACCCTCATGTTTTGGTAAGAGTCCCTTGTCTTCATACATTCTAAGCGTTCTACTTTTTGCCCCTAGCATCTCTGCGACACCACTAAGTGGAATTACTGGCTTATCTTTATCTATAAATGACACCCTATTCTCCTGAAATATATTCATGTGATTATACACAAAACAGAGTTATTCTTTCTTTTAAAGTATATTTTTTTACACAACTTCATGTCATATTTTTACATTATTTATGTAATGTTATTAGTTATTAAGCTGCTAAACTATACACTAAAAGCGTATTTATTCTACTAAAAGGTTTTTATTTGAAAATATTATTGCTACTTTTTGCTATCTTTATTGTCCTTGGTTTTGCTAATGAGAAAAAAGAGCAGAAGATTGAAAAAGAGCTTTTCGTTCCACTAATTGAGAGATATATCTTAGATGAGTTAAGAGATATTAGGATAGACCATCACAGGCTTCGTTCTGATGTTGAACAGCGGATTTCAAGAGCTGAAGTGTCTCAAACTGATAGGTCGGCTAGATATATCACAGATACAGTTGGAAATATATTTTACATCATTGCGGCGGCAACTTCTGTGCTTATTTTTGCAGGTTGGAACTCTCTTAGAGATATCCGAAAAAAGACTGAAGATATTGTAGAAGCAAGAGTTGAGCAAATCACTAAAAAGTATAATGAGAAGCTAGAATCACTTGAAGACACTCTAACTGAGCAGTCTAAGAAAATACTAGAGAACCAAAACAAAATTTATAATACTCAGTTTATTCACTCCTTATGGATGCGCTCAAATCTTGAGACAAATCCACAGTCAAGGATAGATATTTATGATGAAATATTAAAATTAAATTCTAATGATGCAGAAGTTTACGCCTACAAAGCTGATGCGGTTTTAGATTTAGATGAGTATGAATGGGCGTTAAATCTTAGTAACAAAGCTATAGAGATAGATGATACCTACGGCTATGCTTACTGGCAACGCTCTTGCGCAAATGCAGAGCTTGGAAACTTAACTGATGCTATAAATGACTTAGAATTAGCCCTACAAAAATCTCCAAACCTAAAAGATGATGTAGAGAATGAAACATCATTTCATGATATAAAAGAGACAAAAGAGTTTAAAAAGATACTAGCGCAAATAGAAAGGGGATAGATATATGAATATACAAATAGCAACTTTTGATGAGGCAAAAACTCTTGCAACCTCTTGGCAAAGAGATATTGCAAAAAACAGAATTCGCTCTGAGAAGAAATTTCATGCCATTATGAAGCGTCTTCTTAGTGATCCAAAAAACAAGATATTTCTTATAGAACTACTAGACCAAAGCTTCAGATCACATGACAACAACCGCATAGCAAATCAGCTAGAATATATCTTTAACAAGTACAATAACACAACTTTTTTTACAGAGTTTGAGCAACTCTTAGTTTGGCTCTTTCGCAATCTTGGCATCTACCTACCTGTTATCTCAGTCCCACTTTTTATCACTTACCTAAGAGGCGATATAAAAAACATTGTCATCAAAGGTGAAGATAGATCACTAAATGCACATCTACAAAAACGATTGGCAGAGAAGACTAGAGTAAATATAAACATCATCGGCGAAGCAGTCTTAGGCGAAGATGAGGCGAAACAAAGAGTTTTAAAGTACATCTCTGCACTACAAAACCCAAATATTGACTATGTCTCTATAAAAATATCTACAATTTTTTCACAAATAAACCCTCTTGCACATGAGTGGAGTGTAGAGCAAATCTCTTTAAGACTTCAAGAAATTTTTAGAGCCGCACAAGAAAATGGCTCAAAGTTTATAAACCTTGATATGGAAGAGTACAGAGATATAAACCTAACAATGGATGTCTTTATAAGAACCCTCTCACTAGATGAGTTTAAAAATCTTCATGCTGGAATTGTGCTTCAAACATATATCCCAGAGACTATGACTCACCTAAAAAGACTATATGAGTGGGCGAAAAAGAGAGTTGATGATGGTGGAGCTAGCATAAAAGTAAGGCTCGTAAAAGGTGCAAACCAAGAGATGGAGCTCACAGAAGCATCACTTCGTGGCTGGGAGTGTGTGACCTACTTAGATAAAGCACAAAGCGATGCAAACTTTAAACTTCTTATGGACTTTCTTATAAGCAAAGAAGTCGCACCTTTCGTTAAAACAGGAGTGGCATCTCACAATCTTTTTGATTTGGCTTTAGGATATCTTCTTGCAAAACAAAGAGGTGTGTTAGACTCTTTTAGCGCTGAGATGCTTGAGGGGATGAGTGAGACGGCTTATCATATTTTAAAAGAAGAAGATATTGAAGTTATCCTCTACGCTCCAACTGCAACTTCAAAAACATTTACAAATGCTATAGCCTACCTTGTTAGGCGCTTTGATGAAAACACAGCAGAGCAAAACTTTTTAAGACATAGTTTTTCTCTTGAGGTAGGAAGTGATGCTTGGGATATTTTGCTTCGTAGTTATGATGATTCACTTTTGGCACTAAACTCACTCCCACAAGAGCCTTATAGAACACAAGATAGAAATACAGAAACATTTCTACCCATAAATAGTGTTGATGGATATATCTTTAAAAATGAGAGCGACACAGATTTTACTCTCCCACAAAACCAAATCTGGGCAGATAAGATAAGAGATAAATACAAAAATATCTCAAAAAATGAGCCTCTAAAAGCCTATATGGTTATAGATGGCAAAGAGCGTGAGAGTTTTGAGGTAAAAGAGATTATAGATAAATCTCAATTTAGCCAAAATGTTATCTTAGGAAGATGCTTTATGGCTGAGGAAGATGATTTAAAAGAGGCTCTAAGAGTCGCAAAAAGTGATAAAGATGGTTGGAGTAAGCTAACTCTTGATGCAAGAACAAAAGTACTAATGAATGTTGCAAATGAGTTTAGAAAAAACAGAGACTCTCTTATAGGAGTGGCTGCAGCTGAACTTGGCAAAGTCTTTAGTGAGACTGATGTTGAAGTCTCAGAAGCCATAGATTTTTTAAATTTTTATCCTTACAGTGTAAAAAAGCTCAGTGAGCTTGATGGTGTAAAACTAGAGCACAAAGGCGTTGGCTTAGTTATAAGTCCGTGGAATTTTCCAATAGCAATTGCCGCTGGAGGAGTAGCTGCTGCACTTGCAACTGGGAACAGGGTTATACTAAAACCATCTTCAGATGCCGTGCTTTGTGGATATATGCTCTGTAAGTGTTTTTGGGATGCTGGTGTTAGTAAGAGTACTCTACAGTTTACTCCAACCGAGGGAGCTTTGGCGGGTGAGCATCTGGTAAAGAGTGAGGATATTGACTTTGTAATCTTTACAGGAAGCGAAGAGACTGCTTATGGCTTGTTAAATAGTCGCCCAGATATTCACTTAAGTGCTGAGACTGGAGGCAAAGATGCAACCATAGCTACGGCATTATGCGATCGTGATCAAGCCATAAAAAATGTAATAGCATCTGCTTTTAACAACTCTGGGCAAAAGTGCTCAGCTACTTCCCTTTTAGTGCTTGAGAGAGAGCTTTATGAAGACGCGGAGTTTAAAGAGATGCTCGTAGATGCAACTCTCTCTTTAAATGTTGGTTCAGTTTGGGATCTTAAAAATAAAATCAGCTCATTAGCAAATATTCCATCAGGAAATCTAAGGCACGCACTAGAGTATTTAGATGATGGCGAAGAGTGGCTTATAACTCCTAGTTATGCACAAGATGGCAACCCTTATATGCTACGACCTTCCATCAGGTGGGGTACAAAAAAAGGTTATTTTTGTCATATGAATGAGCTTTTTGGCCCAGTTTTAAGCGTTATGTGTGCAGAGGATTTAGAAGATGCCATAGAGATAGTAAACTCTACAGGATATGGTCTAACTTCTGGTATAGAGTCTCTTGATGAGAGAGAAGTAGAGAGGTTTAAAAATGGGATACTCGCTGGAAATCTCTATATAAATCGCATGACAACAGGGGCTATCGTTATCAGGCAACCTTTTGGCGGTATGGGTAAATCAGCCATAGGAAGCGGTAAAAAAGCGGGTGGATTTAACTATGTTTCTCAGTTTGTTCATATCTCTTATGATGAAAAAACAAAACAAAAAACATCTTTTCATCCATATATCAAAAAACTTCAAGATCTTTTAAAAAATGAAGAGACTTACAAAGCACCTCTAAAAGACTCTATTAAAACACTTGAGTCTTTTGCTTACTTTTTAGAGAGCGAGTTTTTAAAAGAGCATGATTATGCAAACATACGAGGCGAGAGCAACACGATCCGCTACTTAAATGTCAAAAAAATAACCCTTGTGCTAAGTAGTGATGATTCACTTTACGAGATACTCTGCTCCATAGCCGCGGCAAAAATGTCTGGTGTAGCTCTTCATGTCTCTTTGCCAAAAAAGATAGATTCGCATGAGATTTTATGGCTTATGGGTAAAAAAGCATTTTTGCTTGATGAAGATGACACACTTATAAATGAGAGTTTAGAAGAGTCCATAGAGTCTATGAGTGGCTCACTTAGAATTAGGTACTTAAACAAAGATAACATCGAGCAAGAAGTCTATGAGCAGATGGCAAAAGATGCAAAGCATATTGCGAGTGAGCCTTTTATAGCGCAAGGAAGAGTAGAGCTTATGCACTACTTTTTAGAACAAAGCATCTCTCATAGCTATCACAGATATGGAAATCTAGGGCTAAAAAGTCTTGATAAAAAGGAGGACAAATAGATGGAAGCACCACTCTTAATTTCATTTTCTCTCTATATGGTGTTGATGGTAGGTATAGGGATTTACTTTTATTTTAAAACTAATGATTTGAGTGATTATGTTCTTGGTGGTCGAGGTTTAGGTCCAGGTGTCACAGCACTAAGTGCTGGTGCATCAGACATGAGCGGATGGCTACTTTTAGGTCTTCCTGGGATGATGTATAGTGATGGTTTAGTTGGTAGTTGGATTGCTGTTGGGCTATTTATAGGGGCATATTTGAACTGGCACTTTGTTGCAAAGCCACTCCGAGTTTACACTCACTATCTTAATGACTCCATAACTATTCCTGATTATTTCTCTAACAGGTTTAAAGATAACAAAAACGCTCTAAGAATTATTACTGCTATTGTTATTTTAGTTTTTTATACGCTTTA
>CAYWVG010000107.1:0-6164 GCA_964461645.1 uncultured Sulfurimonas sp.
AAAATTATTAAAAACTTTACAAAAATACAACGCCGTTTTGGAGGACTGTAATGCTTTTAGTTGCATTTATCTTAGGTTTACTCTTTGGTTCTTTTTTAAACGTAGTCATTCTTAGAATCCCCCAAAGCCAAAGTATAGTCTTTGGTGCATCTCATTGCTATAGTTGTAAGACTCCCCTCAAACCTTGGCATAATATCCCACTCATATCATGGATATTTTTAAGAGGTAAGTGCTCATTTTGTAGTAGTAAAATCTCTATACAGTATCCCATCATTGAGTTAATCTCTGGACTTATTTTTTTAGTTATTGCAGCTAAGTTTACGCTTACATTTCCAGCTCTTTTTATCGCCCTTAGTTTTTTGATGCTACTCGCTCTTTCTGTTATAGATTTTCGCTATAAAATGGTTCCTGATTCACTAAACTTATTGGCTATTTTTTTTGCAATCTTTGGAGCATGGAGTCTTGGCGGATTGATTTTAAATCTACAAAATGCCCTACTCTTTGCAGGTGGATTTACCTTACTTAGATTTGCCCTTTCATACTACCTCACTTCATCTATCTACAGGGCAGCACAAAAGAGTAAAACATCTTGGAATAGGTTTTATGATAGAACGCCATTTATTGAAGCTATGGGAGAGGGAGATATTATGGTAGCAGCTACTATGGGAGCATTACTTGGTGTTAAGTTAGCCCTGGTTGCAATATTTATCTCAGCCCTCTTAGCCCTGCCTGTTATGCTTTTAGTCTTAAGGAGAAGTGCTGAAGATCAGAGAGTTCCTTTTGTACCATTTTTGGCACTAGCTACTTTTATAGTCTATCTCTTTGACTCCCCTATCTTAGCTTATATTGAGGCAAACTACTGATATGCACAAACTAAAAAACTACATTATACATAATCTTTACATGCTTTTTTTATCTATGTTTATACCTCTTTTTGCTATTGCATCTGTTATCTTTATGATAAAGTTGGCCACTTATACAGCCATCATACAGCTTAGCATTTGGGATATGACAAAACTATATCTTTTTGTGCTTCCTGAGATTTTATTTTACACTCTTCCTATTACATTTTTTATAGCAGCCACACTTTCACTCTTTAGACTCTCAACTGATAATGAGATGGTGGTTTTGTTCTCTCTTGGTATCCATCCAAAGTTTATTTTAAAGATACTTTTCAAGCCTGCTATTATCTTAAGTCTCTTGCTAGCCTTTAATTTTCTTGTGCTCTTCCCTCATGCAACTACACTCTCAAGTAACTTTATATCTTATAAAAAGAGTGAAGCGAAGTTCAACCTAAGTGCATCAGAGTTCGGACATAGTTTTGGCAGTTGGCTTCTATACATTGGAACAGACAATGAAAATGAGACATATTCAGATGTCATCCTATTTAATAAAAACAAAGACGAAGAGATTATTATTAGCGCTAAAAGAGCTGAGATTATAAATGAAGCTGGCGTACTTAGATTAAAACTCATTGATGGCGAAGGCTACAGTTATTCTAAAGAAAAATTTTCACAAATAGATTTTGACATTATGTTTATAAATGACACTATGAGTACTGATTTAGCAGTTTATAAAAGTCCCTTAGAGTATTGGTTATCAAATGAGAGAAAAGAGAGCAAGCAGCATATGATGATAACAGATACACTTTTGAGTATCTTTCCCATTATCAGTCTGTTTTTAGTTGCAAGCATCGGCATAGTCCATGCAAGACATCAAAAAGCTAGAATCTATCTTTATCTTTTTGTAGGTGTTATTATCTACTATGGAGCTACATTAGGACTTCAAAAAACCCTCGCCTACTACACCATACCCATCATATCTATTACTTGGCTTGTAGCTACCTATGCCATCTATAGAAAAACCATCCTAGCAAGGTTTTAAGTTTTAAATGCGTTGTGCGATAACTCTCTCTTACAATGGAACAAACTTTCTAGGTTCTCAAGCACAAAAAAGTTCTAAAAACACTATAGTTGGAACCCTAGAAGCAGTTCTTCAAAAGATAGGAATTAGCTCTAAAATTGTCTCATCTGGAAGAACTGACAAAGGAGTTCATGCGACTGCTCAAGTTTGTCATCTTGATTTGCCACCATTTTGGCAAGACTTAGAGAAACTAAAAAGAGTTTTAAACTCAACACTACCTCCTAGCATCTTAGTTAAAGATTTAAAAGAGGTAGAGAGCTCATTTCACGCAAGATATAGTGCGAAAAAAAGAGTTTATAGATATGTGATAAAAGTAGCTAAGAGCAACCCATTTGAAGATAATTTTGTGACTTTTGTTGACTCATTAGATTTTAATAAGATAGAGAAAAATATAAAGCTTTACAAAGGAAAGCACGATTTTGCCAACTTTATGAAGCTGGGCAGCGATACAAAGAGTAGTGTTAGAGAAGTTTATAGAGCTTTTGCATATATACACAAAGACTTTGTAGTTTTACACTTTGAAGCAAGCGGATATTTAAGAGGTCAGATCCGCCTAATGGTGGCTGCACTTTTAAAGTTAGATGAACAAGAGATTATAGAGTCTCTTGCTTGTAAGAAATCACACAAACTAAAACCAGCCCCTAGCAATGGGCTTTATTTAGCAAAAGTAAAATACTAGCTTACTTTTTTACACTCTCTCTTTTATTGAAATATGGAATATATTTGGCAGTCTCATAGATTCCAAAAGTAAGTTCTTTCATCTTCTTTGTAAGCTCTTTATTTGCTTCTGAGTGGTCAACTAGAGGTTCATCACTATATGTATCATAAAGAGCGGCATTTGTACCATCAGCGTTTGTTCTATAGTAGTATTTCTCTCCGACAACACCTATCATAGGATTTGAGCTATGATAGATGGTAAAAGCATATCTATTATCATCAAAACTCTCATCAAAGGCATCTCTACCTAGAGTTGTAGCTGTGTATGATATGTTAGCCATTGATGCTATGGTTGGAAGCACATCTATCTCACTAAGTACCTTATCAAAAACTTTTGGCTCTTTTATAAGTGGTGAGTAGATTACAAAAGGAACTCTGTGCGAGCCTAGAGACAAGTTGCTTGTACTCTCGCCCTTGAAAGTATGTTCTCCAGTTTTACCAGAAATACCATGATCTCCCCAAAACACAAAGATAGTATTTTTATAGTACTCACTCTCCTTTGCAAGCTCCATAAAGTGCCCAACAGAGTAGTCCATAAATCTAAAAGAGTTGAACTCTTCAACTGAGTTAAAGCCATATTTTCTAACCTCTGTCTCACTTATATCATCTCTTACTTTAAAGCCATAACTATCGTTTGGAATGGTGTATGGTCTATGATTTCCTGAAGTTTGTACAAAAGCTAAAAAAGGCTCTTTTGCTTTACTTAGTTCAAAGTGAGACTCACGAAGTAAGTCAATATCTGAGATCCCCCAAACATCGTTCCTAGGAGAGCTATAATCTTCTTCTTCAAATAGTTTTAAGTCAGGCATAGATTGATTTAGCATCCCACGGATATTTCCCCATGAAGCCGAACCACCTATAAAATAATACTTATCATAACCTTTAAAATCTTGAGCAATACTATGTTGATTTACTATAAGAGGATTACGGCTTGATGTTCCAGTTAACTCAACATCAGGCAGAGCTGTTAGTGTTGTGTAGATGGAGCGAGCAGTACCAGTTGATGGAGTAAAGAAGTTTTTAAAGAGGTAACCATCTCTTGCAAGAGCATCAACACTAGGTGACGGGTCTATAGGGTTTCCTGATATACCTGATTTGTAAGACGCAAAGGATTCTAAAATAACTATAACAATATTAGGTTTTTCACCTATTGGATATTTTGGAGTTATAGCTCTTTTGTAGTTTAAACTCTGTAAATCTTTATCTTTAAGACCAATATACTCAGCTATAAGTGGATAATACTTTTTAGTTTCATCCAAATCATAAGAGATACGACCATTTTTAAAAGTATCTAAAAAGTAGTGGATTGGGTTATATGTTAGTTGTGTCGCAAAAGGATGTTTAGAAAAAGTCGCATCACTCCAGCGAAGTGGATACTGGGAAAATTTACTATATCCAGCAACTAAAAGAACTAAAAAACTTACAATGGCAAAAGCGATACCTTTTTTAATAGTTATATCTGCATCAGCTTGTTTTGTGATAGATTTTAAAAGTTTATTTGTTAGATATATAAATATCACATTTGTTAAGAGTATGCCAAAGCTTATCCAAACTACAGGGTAACTCTCCCAAACCATCTCAGCGGAGATTAAAACATCTTCTAAAAATCGCATTGCACTAAAATCTAGTCTTGTACTCAAATACGCATAGTGTCCAAAATCAACCACATAAAACATAAAGTAAGTTGCAAATGCAACACTTAGATATAGTAGCCAAAACAGACGTGCAGATAAAAACCTAAAAGGGCTTATCCATTTTATAGCGCCCAACAAAAACATAGGCAATACCATAACGACAACCATTCTAAGGTCAAATCTAAAACCAAGCCACATAGAGTTCATGAAGTCATTGAAACCAAGAGGTGAGAGTGGATCACTAAAGATAAAATAAAAAACAACTCTCAAAAGAGCGAAAAAGAGTGCTAAGACTGGGATAAATACAAGTAAAAATCTTAAAAGTTTTGGAAGTTTTAAAAACATAAGGGGAAACTCGCTTTGTGTGAAAAATAATTATGGAAGTTTACTATTTTTTTAGTTACTACTAAGTTAACAAAAGAGCGAGAGTGCTTTATTTTAAGATACTATTTATATTTTGACTTACTTCATCACTCCAAAATAGTTCTCTATGGCTTAAACCATCAACTTTTTTATAAAACCCTAGATTTATCACACCCTTTTTTAAGTTTTGAGAACTCTCGCAACTCACTACTTCATCAGAAGTAGATGCAAAGATATATACTTTTGCATCTATGGATTTTAGAAACTCTATATTGTCGAACTTATACTTTAAAAACCATGAGAGATTAACTCTAAATTTCTGCTTGGCCAAAGATGCCAAAGAGTCAAAGGCACCAACTAAAAACACTCCCCTACTCTCTACCTTACTTGCTACAAAAAGGGCTACACTAGCACCTAAAGAGTAACCTAGCATATAAAAATCTCCATAGTTTTTTTGGACTATTTTAGATATTTTTAGAGCATCACTAAAGATATTTTTCTCATTTAAAGAGCCTTTGCTTCTTCCATAAGAGCGATAATTAAATGTGATAATAGTGCTGTATTTATGTCTTATTGCTAGTCTGCTTATTAGTCCCACGCTATCTTGCTCTCTTCCACCAAAGAACAATATCGTACTCTTTGCATCTTGACGTCTGTATATAGCGCCCTCAAGCTCAACTCCATCATCGCTAGTTATACTAAGTATTTCGTATCCCTTATCACACTCCTTTTCACGAAAATATCTGGGAGAAAAAAGAACAAAGTACTGAAGCTGATAAAGCATCAAGATGATGACAAAGAGTGTAAAGAGTAAAAAAATTATATAAATCATGGTTAAGATTCTATCTCAAAACAAATTATAGAGAGATTTTAAACAAAATTAAGTACAATTTCGATAATTATAAGGATTAATAGAGATGCAGATATTTGGAAAGTACTCAACAAACTTCGATATGGACTACTTAGTAGAACAATATATATATTTTAATGAGAGTGATGAAGATAAAATCACTATAGATGAGTTAGAGGTTCTTCTTAAAAACAAGCGAAAAACTGTGGCTGGAACTATCATACTTTACAACCCAGAGACTAGTCCTGTAGGATTTAAGCCAAGCAGATTTTTAAAAGAAGATGGCTTTGAGAGTTATGATAAGTTTGTTAAGATAAATGAATATCCTATGAGTTATGTGCTAAATGCAGGTTTAAAAAAAGTATATCCTTCTAAACTTGTAGAGATAAAGTACCTCTTCTCACTCAACAGAGAAAACATAGAGCCAACACCTATTTTGGAAGCTTTTGATGCTGATTTGGATAAGTTTAGCTCAGACCAGTTCACAAGATATGACAAAAAACTAAACTATCTTGACATTCCAAACATCAGACTTAGCGGTAAGTTTGTATTTTTTGGCTCTGGCCACAAACACGACAGACATCATAAAGCTATCATCACATATGTAAGAGCCTTATCTGCACAAGTTCAAAAGCTAGATAAAACTATAGTCTTTATGTATGATAACAACCACGATG
>CAYWVG010000108.1:0-6083 GCA_964461645.1 uncultured Sulfurimonas sp.
TATTTTTATCACTAAACATGTTTTTTAAAAAAACTTCAACCTCGTCCAAGTTATTAGGACCACCCATATTTAACAGTACAACAGCTTCTTTTTTCAATTTATGTCCTCTTTTATTTTAAAACTACTCTTCTTTAACTCTTAAACTAATTTCATAAACAATTTGCTGGAGTTCCAACATATCTTCATAAGTTCTATAAAGTGTATCTATAAGTAAATTACCATCAACTATGATGCTCGGATTTATTGTTGTGTAAGTTGCCATGCCTTTGTATAGGCTAAGCTTGCCATCAGACTTATCTTTATCAAAACCTTTAGGATATCGTTTATACCCTTGTTCTATAGTTTTATAACCCTTAGACTCTATACTCTCTAAAACTCTAGCTAAGTTAGCCCTTCTTGTATCATCTTTTATATACTCTCGGTAAGCTTCAAGCATAGGCTTTTCAAACCACCTTACTCCAACAGCAACAAAAAGTTCTTCAGGGGAGAAATGAAGATAAAAAGATGAGCTTTGCATTCTTGAGGCATTTCCCTGCCAGAATATAAGGCCAATTTTAGACTTTAGTGGAACTTTAATAGCTCCCATTCTTCTTGTATCTCTATATATTCTAAATAGTGACTTGTTTATCTTTGGCGAGAAGTTTATAGTCGGCTCTAGCGCCATGAGATGCTCGCCAAACTCTTCTACAAAAGCTCTTGATGGGTTTAGTATAAACTCTTCATACTCATTTCTATGAGCTTCAAACCACTCTTTATCATTGTTTTTACGAATGGCCTCTAAAAATGGCAAAGTATTTTTAGAAAAACCTTTAAATTCCATCGATTATGCTCTAAACTAACTTTCTATTTCTAAAAGCCAGCACAACTAATACAAAGATAATTGCATATGTTATAGGGACAAAATCAGGGATAGGAACAGGATCACCTTTTGCGTAAGAGTGTAGTCCTGCAAGATAATAGTTAACCCCGAAGTAAGTCATAATAACAGAAGTGTAAGCTAAGAGTGAGATTACTGCAAAGTTAAACTCACTGTATATAGCTTTTATAAATCTAAGATGTACAACTACAGCATAAACTAAAATTGTAACTAATGCCCAAGTTTCCTTTGGATCCCAACCCCAGTATCTTCCCCAAGACTCATTCGCCCAAACGCCACCTAAAAAGTTACCTATAGTTAAAAGAACAAGCCCTATCATAAGGCTCATCTCATTTATCGCATTTAACTCTTTGATGGATAGAGAGATATGTTTTTCGCTATTTTTAGTTTTGATAATAAATAATAAAATAACTATAAAACCTAAAAGTGCGCCAAGTCCTAAAAAGCCGTAACTAGCTGTAATTACTGCCACATGTATGCTTAGCCAGTATGAATTTAAAACTGGAACTAGATTTGTAACTTGTGGATCCATCCAGTTTAAATGCGCCACAAAAAGGATAAGCCCTGCTAAGATAGAAGTAGATGCCATAGTCATAGATGAGCGTCTTGAGAAGAAGATCCCCGCAAGTGCTGTAGCCCATCCGATGTAGATCATAGACTCATAGCCATTCGACCAAGGAGCGTGCCCTGATATATACCATCTTAGTCCAAGCCCAAAGGTATGTGCTAAAAAGAAAAGAACTAAAAGACCTAGAGTTATTTTAGAAAAGATATCCATCTTAAATGCAGGTTTGATTATTTTTATAAAACTAAGTGTCAAAAGAACAAAACCTAGCACTAAATAGTAAGGATAAAGCCTTTCAAAAATATTTGATTTGTTATAAAATATCTCTGCTTTTATACTATTTTGCGTTAAATAAACTTGTTTTCCATAAAATTTCTGATACTCTCTTAACTTCTCTAATGCTTCATTTGCTTTAGTCCAATCAGAGTTAAGAAGTGCCTCATCTATAGAGGTAAAGTAATCAACAGCGATTAGTCTCACCCTTTGAGCATTTTGATCAGAAAAAGTTTGAAGTGACTCTATTGTTGGATACCACTTATTATTATCATCATTTGGCTTTGGCCATATTCTTAGCAATGATCCTGTATATACGGCATAAGCTATATTTACTCTTTCATCAATTTTCAATACTTCTTTATCAAGCATATCTCTATGTTTTGGCTCTTTCCTAACTGCAACTTCTACTAATTCAGCTAGTTTATATCCTCTCATATTATCAGGATCGCTAAAAAATTGTGAAAAAGAAGCATGTTTGGCTTTTAACTCTGTTCCTATTAGTTTGTTGATCTCTTCATCTTTTGTATATATCATTTTTATATCACGATAAAGGTCAGGTTTAATCATCATAGCTAGAATTATTTGATTTGCATCTAGTTTATTACCTGCTATATCAATATGAGAACCTCGATAAACTTTAGCTAAAATCTCCGTAGTTAAAGTGTCCATTGGCTTCATTCTTCCGCTACTATCTTGAATAACAAGCTCTGAGAATTTTTTTGCATGGGCTTTATCAAAAGAGATAATCGTCTTTAATGTAGGATCTAACTCTACAGCAAAAGAAGGAGTAAAACTAAACAAAAGTCCTATAACTAAAAGTGAGCCTAAAGCCTTTTCATCAGCTGCTTTCTTTGCTCTTGAAGCGAGTTGTGCAAATCTATTTTTTTGTGAAAAAAGAGACCACAACATACCTAAAGTTAAAAGAAAATAACCTATGTATGATGGAAGGGTACCAGGGTCATTGTTAACTGATAAAACAGTACCTTTTTCATCTTGATCATAGGATGATTGGAAAAATCTATATCCACGATGTTCTAAAATATTGTTCATAAAGATTCTATATGGCATCTCTAAATTTTGCTCTTTGTCTATAAGAATTACTTCACTAGCATAAGATGCAGGACTCATAGATCCTGGATATCTATCTAATTGAAATTCTAAAAGTTTAACTTCAAAAGGAATAGTTATCCTTTTTGAACCATAAGAAAGATGCACATCTACCCCGTTTATGTCATTATGATACTCTTTTGCCATTCTTCCAGCTTGCCCAAAAATCATAACCTCTTTAGTTACATCTCCTACACTTACATTAAAAACCAAGGCGTCATATCCAGGGCTTTGTGGAGATGCATTTGGATTAGTAACTATTTTTTTAGTAGCTTTAGGTAAAAAATCACGAAGCACAAAACCACCACCAGCTAAAGAGTATAGAGTCCTTGTAGCAAAAGATTGTTTCTCATTTGCCTCAAGCGTACCATTTGAATTGTCATCCATCTTTAAAAAACTCAAAGGTACATCATGTTTTATAAACAACTCTCCATCTTCAATAAAAAGAGATAAAACTAATTTATCAAAGTTCTCTTTTGAGTCAAAGTCTAGTACAAAATCATCACTTTCAAAATATTCTCCCTGACTAAGAGTTATCGGTTCACCTTTTCCTGAACCAGTCACCATTATATTTGCCATAGCTATGCCATCAGATGATGCGACAGTAGTCTCTACAGCATCTGGGATATACTCAACAAGTTTAGCATAAACTTTTTTATCACCAATATTTAGAGATGCATCAAGGGTATTTGCACCCTTTTTAGAAAGATATACGGATTGTTGTGTGGTCTCTTTTTTGTCTGCAACTTTTGCATCAAGTGTAAAATATGTGTCTGAGCTTATCATAGTTGATGCACTTTTACCTTCACGTATGTGCATAGTTCCTTCGTAACCGACATAGCGAGTAATAGCAGCGCCTATAATTATAATAATAAAAGCGAGATGGAAGATAAATATAGGAGCTTTTTTGAGTGTAAACATTTTGTATTTATAGATATTTAAAACTAGATTTATTGTGAGTAAAGCCATGAGTACTTCAAACCATCTTGCATTATAAATATCAGCCTTAGCCGTTATAGTTCCGTAGTCGTTTTCTACAAAAGTTGCATAGCCAATGGCAAATGCAAAGATAGACATCAGTACAGCCATGGTTTTCATGGAATTAAAGATGGATAAAACTTGTTTCATAATTAGCCTTTTATATAAAAAGGCTATTCTATTCAAAATAAGCTAATAAAGCGTTAAATAAATCAATTCGCAAATTTTAAAAGGCTCTGTGATAATATCTATTTAAGTCAAAAAGTCCTGCTTCTTTAGGGTTTGACTCTAAAAACTTATCTTGAAACCAGTCATAAGTCTTCCAAAAATCATCATCTCCTCTAAAAACAGCGAACTTAGAAAACTTATGTTTATATTTCAAAGAACCATCATAGTTATGCAACACATCAAAAAAAACTGGAAGATCTTTATAATCAACTACAAAAAAGATATTTGGATATGAGCCTACAAAACCCTCAACAAACTCAAACTCATCCTTTGAATTGTCCAGCCTTTTATCTTCTTTAAACATAAAAGAGACATTATCATGCCATCTATTTACAATAGCAGAGGCTATAATATCTTGCATATTTGGTATGTTTTTTATTCTAATATATGCAAGATTAAAACTGTATCCATTTTCTACTTTTATAAGAGCCAATCCCTCTTTAACTAAAGACTTAAAAGCTCTATTGTAGTCCTCTTTTGTTTTATACTCTTTTGGAAGAGTTGGAACTCGCTCATCTGCATATAAATAGTTTAGTTTATCAAACCCTATACCACAGGATTTCAAGAGATGCTCATCTACAACTCTCTCAAGTAGCTCTCTCTTAGAGTCAACCTTTTCGTACTCAATTGATGAATTATATTTTGAAAAAAATGGAGTTACTTTGTCTTGCGCATTTATATACCACGAAGCAAAAACTTTTTCTCTATCATCTTTAGGTAGAAGGTTTAAAAAGTTAGTCTCTCCCTCAACTCTTAGTTGGCTCATGTAGCGGCGGATTGATACCTGATGTCCTATATTGCCATAGATGTCAAATCCTGCAACCAGCGCGTAGTAGATTCTCTCAAAAAGAGGATAGTCTATAACCCATGCAGTCCTAGGAAGTCCACCTAATGCCCCTTTATGAACAGATGCACTATCGAAATGTCTATATACACTTAAAAAAGGAGCAGAACTTGCATCCCTGCCCTTCCATATACTCGACATATCAAGCCCTTCTTTATAAGTTTCATCATAAAGATTTTGTCTGTCTCTGTCGTAAAGGATTGTTGCATCTATGTATTTGTCACTAAAGGTGCTTAGTAGCCCTACTGTGCTTCCATCTTCTATTGGCATTTTAAGATTTTCATACTGATTTTTGAAATAATCTCTGTTTTTAAGTGATAAATCATATTCTGGAGCCATAAACATTACCCAAAAGTTATCATGTATAACATTTAAAGCTATCTGACCTTTACAAACTGGTCCTCTAATAAAAGTTCTAATAACATATTCAGAATCATCAAGTAAAAACTCATACCTAGAAGATGCTGGAATCTGCTCAAAAACTATAAATGGATCTGTGTTATAGAGTTGTTTATATCCAACTACAAAAGGAGTTTCATTCCACTCTGGCTCTATAAACAACTCTTTATATCTTTGAAGTTTTTTATGACTCATATCGTAAACTATATGAGTTTTATGAACTATAGTTGAATGTATTTTTCTAAATCTATAATAAAACTTATCTACTTCTGGATCATCATAAGGACGAATGGTAGCTATAATATCTATAGCTTCAGGGGATGGTGTTTTTGAACGAACCAACTCAAAAAACTCTCCACTAGCTCCCTCAAATGCAATATGCGCTAAAAATAGATGCTCATAAATATATCTAGCACTCATAATATGCTTTGCATCTTCTATATTTAAAAACTCTTCAAACTCATCTATCTGTTTTTTTGCAACCTTAGAAGCTGCCTTTATAGACTCCAGTTGAGCTTTGCTTGGACTTTGAGCACCTTGAGCTAACCATGTTTTTATAGTTTCAAACTCACTATCACTTAAAGGGGGAAATCCAAAAGGCATACCATTTTGTGGATTTTTATCTAAAAATGATGCTAATTCATCTCTATCTTTTGCACATGTAATATCATCGCTCTCACTATGATAACTTCCCTTACTCTTTGGGTGTTGCATCTTATGTTCTAGCAAAAGCAACATTAATGAGTTGTTAGTCCCATCTTCTGAATCACTATCACTTACACTAGTAAAGCCCTTCTCTCTCCACTCTT
>CAYWVG010000109.1:0-5950 GCA_964461645.1 uncultured Sulfurimonas sp.
TGCACTGTTCTGCAAATGTTGGAGAAGATGGTGATACTGCACTTTTCTTTGGACTAAGTGGAACTGGCAAAACTACTCTAAGTACAGATCCAAAACGAGCTTTAATCGGAGACGATGAACATGGTTGGGATAATCACGGAGTCTTTAACTTCGAAGGTGGATGTTATGCAAAGGTTATAAACTTAGATGCAAAGAGTGAGCCTGAGATCTACCACGCTATTAAAACTAATGCACTTTTAGAAAATGTTGTTATGTATGGAGAGGGAGAGGTTGATTATGAAGATAACTCAAAAACTGAAAACACTCGCGTCTCTTACCCAATAGAACATATAGAAAATCACAAAAAAGACCTCATGGCTGGTCATCCACAAAATATAATCTTCTTAACTGCTGATGCTTTTGGCATACTTCCTCCAGTTTCTAAACTTACAAAAGAACAAGCAATGTACTACTTTTTAAGCGGATACACTGCAAAAGTAGCTGGAACAGAGAGAGGTGTAACCGAGCCAGTTGCAACATTCTCAGCTTGTTTTGGAGAGGCTTTTCTCCCACTACATCCAACAGTTTATGCTAATCTTTTAGGTGAGAAAATTGATGCACATGATGTTCATGTATATCTTGTAAATACTGGATGGACTGGTGGAGGATATGGTGTTGGAAAACGAATGAGTATCAAAAATACTCGTGCTTGTATCAACGCTATACTAGATGGAACTATAAAAGAGAGTGAGTTTGACACTATCGAAGTTTTTGGACTTCAAGTTCCAAAAACTTTAGGAGATATAGATCCTAACATCTTAAACCCTCGCAATGCGTGGAGCGACAAAGATCTTTTTGATAGTAAAAGAGATAATCTAGCAAAAATGTTTATAGATAACTATACTAAATACCAAACTGGTGAACATACTGACTTTGCACCTTATGGTCCAAAGTTATAGGGTTGAGTTTCTAAAGAAACTCAATTCTTACGCTTTGTGGCTTTTTCCATATAGAGCCATAAAGCACCTCCAAAAACTACTAAAATAATAGGTGCTATCCAAGGTTTTTCTCCAATAAATCCAGCTACTTTTACCAAAACACTACCAGAGTAATAACTACCAAGCCCAAAAACTAAAGCCCAAACCCCAGCACTGAGAACATTAAGAACAGCAAATCTTTTAAAGTCATACTTTGTTAGACCAATAGCGATAGGAATAAGTGTCTTAATACCATAAACAAACTTTTGAAAAAATATGATCCAAGAACCATACTTTTTCATCAGTACATGTGAGAGTGCTAGCTTTCTTCTATGCTTTCTAAGTCCATCCATCATCATGCTTTTTTGATAGCGAGCCATATAAAAAAGTAAAAAGTCACCTATAGTATTGGCAACAAATGCTATTAATATAGATAAAGAGAGATCCATCTCGCCCATAAAAGAGAGAACACCAGCTCCAATAATCGCTACAAAACCACCGCCGAGTGAGTAGAGAAAAAGTCCAATGTATCCATATGTCGCGAGATTACTAAATGTATCTTCCAAGTTGAATGTCCTAATATTTAATATACCCTTATCTCAAAAAACTTGTTTTTTGTAGCTTTAGGGGGTTGTAGGGACTTTAGTCCCTGCCATTATAATGGGCTTTGCTCATTATAATATTTTAATTTTACTAATCTCATCACGAAGTCTTGCTGCTTCTTCAAAGTTTAACTCTTTTGCAGCTTGTTTCATCTTTAGAGATAGCTCTTTTACTATTACTTTTTTCTCTGCTGCTGGAATTTTATCCATTTTTTTGTGTTTTTGGTAGATG
Source organism: uncultured Sulfurimonas sp. (assembly GCA_964461645.1). GTDB lineage: Bacteria > Campylobacterota > Campylobacteria > Campylobacterales > Sulfurimonadaceae > Sulfurimonas. The sequence continues at coordinate 1,791 of CAYWVG010000109.1, forward strand.
CCGCCATGATCTTCTAGTTTTAGATTTGCATCTAGTTTTCTTATGGTTGTAGTTGGAGTGATGCCGTGTTTTTTGTTGTGAGCCTCTTGTATCTCTCGTCTAGCATTTGTTTTGTCTATCGCTCTTTGCATAGAGCCTGTTATTTTATTTGCGTACAAGATAACTCTACCGTTTGAGTTCCTAGCCCCTCTTCCTATAGTCTGAACAAGTGCCGTCTCACTTCTTAAAAAGCCTTCTTTATCAGCATCTAAGATGGCTACAAGAGAGACTTCTGGCAAGTCTAAACCTTCACGAAGCAGGTTGATGCCGATGAGCACATCAAATTCGCCAAGTCTAAGTGCACGGATGATTTGGTTTCTCTCTATGGTGTCGATATCTGAGTGCATATATTGAACTTTTATGCCCAAATCTGCTAAGTATTTTGTGAGCGCTTCTGCCATTTTTTTTGTAAGCACTGTTATGAGAACTCTCTCATTCTTAACGGTTATCTTTTTTATCTCATCGTGAATATCTTCTACTTGGTTATCAGATGTTCTTATCTCTAAAATGGGGTCTAGCAGTCCAGTAGGGCGGATGATTTGCTCAGCTTTTACACTTGACATCTCAAGTTCATACTCTGATGGTGTGGCTGAGACAAAGAGATAATGGGGCGCTTTAACAATGTACTCATCAGCTTTTAGCGGACGATTGTCTAGTGCTGATGGAAGACGAAAACCATGTTCTACTAAAACCTCTTTTCTAGCACGATCCCCTGCATACATTCCACGATACTGCGGGAGTGAGACATGCGACTCATCTACAATAACAAGATAGTCTTTGTGATTTACTGCAAAGTAGTCAAGCAGAGTAAAAGGGGCTTCACCTGGTTTTTTGTTAGTAAGAAGTCTTGAGTAGTTCTCAACTCCCTTACACATTCCAGTAGTTTGTAGCATCTCTAAGTCAAACTCAACTCTCTGTTTTAGCCTTTGGTACTCTACTACTTTTCCCTCTTTTTGGAAAAATGCAAGCCTATCATCTAGCTCTTCTTCTATACGTTTTATCGCGACCGCCATCTTTTCTTGAGAGACGCTAAACTGTGAAGTTGCATAAATCGTGAACTTTTTATGCTCTTCTAGTTTTTTGTTATCTATCACATCTATAGTGTACATAGCCTCTATCTCATCACCAAAAAACTCTATACGCAGGGCTTCTTGCTCAAAATATGGAGGATAAACATCCATAGTTTCACCATTTACTCTGATGTGACCGCTATCAAAAAAACTATCGTTTCTGCTGTAACCCATCTCAACGAGGCGAAGAAGGAGCTTTTTTTGAGCTATCTCATCTCCAACTTCAAGAGATTGCACCATGTTTAGGTACTCTTCTGGATCTCCCAAACCATAGTTTGCAGAGACAGATGCAACAACTATCACATCATCATAAGAGAGCAGATTTGCAGTTGAAGAGAGTCTTAGGCGCTCTAACTCATCATTTATAGCACTATCTTTTTCTATAAAAAGGTCTTGGCGTGGGATATAAGCCTCTGGCTGATAGTAGTCATAGTAAGATACAAAATACTCAACATGGTTGTTTGGAAAAAACTCTCTAAATTCACTGTAGAGTTGTGCTGCAAGAGTTTTGTTGTGAGTCATAATGATGGTTGGCATCTTCACATTTTCTATAACTCTTGCCATAGTATGAGTTTTACCACTTCCAGTCACACCCTCAAGAGTTTGGTAACGGTTTCCATCAAGAATCGATTTGCTCAAAACTTCTATGGCTTTTGGCTGATCACCAGCTGGCTGATAAGGAGATACGACTTTAAAATTCGGTTCTTTTTTCATTGCTAGGATTATAGCCAAATGGAGATAATGTTAAAGAAGAGTAGTGTTTTAAAAGGGTGCTTCTTCTGTGACTTTTGAGAGAGCAATTTTTACGAGACTTATTTTTAAGCTTAATATAATAAGATATTGGATATTAACAGTACAAAAGGATTTCAAATGAATAAAATATTATTAAGTACAATCGCAATAGTCGCATTAACAATGCTAACGGTACACGCTGATGGCATAGATGATATCATGCAGAGTAAAAGTTCTAAACAGAGTACTGACGATAGTCAAGCTACTAGTAGAAACTCTCCATCATCTGACAATAGTCAAGCTGCGATTGATCAAGCTCAACTAGAAAAATTTGCTTCTGTAAATAGTGATCAACTTGCAAAAGAGATTGCTGCTGGACATGGTGAAATGGTTGATACATTAGCAGCTCTACTTAAAGTTGAAGATAAAGCTCTCTTTATTTCAAGACTTCAAGATAATTATGAGAAGATATATACTTCATCTGATATAAAATCATCAGATGTTTTAAAGAATATTTCTAAAATATAGTTTATACGCTCTACTCTTTATTAAAGAGTAGAAGCGTTTTATAACAAGGCCTCGATTTATCTTACATCTATTTTTACTTCTTTTTTTATCATTATCACTATTTGCAAAATCTGACTATTATATAAAAATAGCACAAGAAAAAAAACTCTCCCAGTCAGCATATTGGCATGTCCTTTTGCATATGCAAGATGATATAAGTGAAGTCGAAGATAAAGCATTTTTTCTAGCAAAAGATGGCAAAAAAGATGCCTCAGCAGAACTTGAAGCTACAATAAAAGCTCTCTATAATGAAAAAAGATTTGATGATAATTCAACAGCTTGCCTCTTTCCTGCAAGAAAGCATTGGCTAGCAAAAGAGCTTGAGATGAAAAACCTTCCCGAAGTTAAGTGTGAGCAATTTGATTTTCTTTTAAAACAGATAGATCCAAAGTCCGTCAGCCTTATTTTTCCTTATATGCAAGGGAGTTCTCCCTCATCAATGTTTGGACATACTTTTTTACGAATAGATTCAAACTCAAAACCAAGAATGCTCTCTTATGCATTTAATTATGGCTCAGAGCACAATGAAGAAGATAATAAATTAACTTACATGTATAAAGGGTTCTTTGGTGGTTATAAAGGTACTTACTCTCTACTACCTTATTATGAAAAAATCAAAGAGTATAGAGACCTTGAAGAGCGCGATATATGGGAATATGATTTAGATTTTACAAAAGAAGAAACTACTCAGATGCTGAGGCATATATGGGAAGTTGAGCTTAACTACTCTTGGTACTATTTCTTTACGCAAAATTGTTCGTATAAAATGCTTTGGATAATGGAATCAGCAAGAGAAGGATTAGATTTAAGAAAATATTTTCATTTTCATGTTATACCATCAGAGACGGTAAGAGCGTGTGTTGATGATGGCATAGTGAGAAAATATCACTATCTTCCAGCAAGAAGTACAAAACTTATAGCCTATGAAAGCAAACTTAATGATAGAGATATTAAGGATGTTTTTAATATCAGCAAAGAAAAAATAAAACTTAGTGAGTATCTTAAAAAAGATGACACTGCTATACAAGCCAAACGATTTGTACTAGAAGCTTCTGCTGAATTTGTAGAGTATGATTATCAAAAGAAGGATATCAATGCTACTACATATAAAAATAGACTTCATGAGATTTTAATTGCAAGAGCTTCTTTGGGGAAAGGGGAGAATGTTGAAGTAGAGATGCCAGAGAATCCAATACTATCGCATCGTTCATTTAAGATAAGTATAGAAGCTGGAAGTAGAAATTCACAGGAGATAGCTTTTATTGGTCTGCGCCCAGCAAACCACTCTATAACCGATTTTGATATTGGATATCTTCTTGGTGCCCAAGTAGAGTTTATGGATCTCCTTTTTTCTTACAAAAAGAATGATTTTAATCTTGAAAAAGCAACGATAATTTCTGTGGCTTCTTTAACACCAAAAACAAAGTTTTTTAAACCAAAATCGTATCGTTTTTCTTTTGGATTTGATAGAAAATACTTAAATGAAAATGCGGAATTTACAGCTAATTATTCACAAGGTGCAACATGGGGAGATAAAAATGCCTATTTTTATCTCTTAGCAGATATCTTGCTCTATACAGACAATATTTTAACAGCAGGAGTTGGTGGAGTTATGGGTACTTCTCTCCATCAAGGAAGGTATTTTCAAACAAACCTTGAAGTTCATCAGCGTATCTATAGCACCGGCGATACCCAACTTCTTTTCTCAGCTTCACAGCGTTACCACTCTTCACAAAACACATCACTAGCCAT
>CAYWVG010000110.1:0-5943 GCA_964461645.1 uncultured Sulfurimonas sp.
GTTCGTTAGTTATTAAGTCTATTTACTTGCTTAGTTTTCAATGATCTCAAACAATTTCAAAAGCTTCAACTCGAAGTCTCTCTAGGCCTTTTAAACAAGGTCTCTCTGTTTGTGGATGGGAATTATAGGGGGATGTAGCTTAAATGCTTCTTAAACTATAGGGAAGTTCTCTAAATGTTTTTGCTTTGTAGAATTTACTTATACTTCCTTATATATAGTATGCTTTATGATAATTATTTTGTTCAACTATAGTGATACTATCCTAATAAGTGTTTGGAAATTGTTGCTTCAATTGGCGAAAGGAGATTATTTCATACTCAATGAGCCTATATCTTAGCTCATTATAAACATATAGTCTATTTGCACGCATATTTTTACCTTTTTGCAAAATCACATTATACTATTAGAATTGTACTCATGAGGAAGTGGTATAAGCACTTAAAGCGGAATTCTGCTTTGCTAAAACATATCTCTTCTTGGGGAGGAAAGGTTAAATGGGCACATTAATGGTTTAAGCAGACAATACTTACCTTATGAAAAGTAAATTTACAGGTGTATCTAGGAAGAGATTATTATGATTTGAAACATACCTCATCATAGACCTACAAATGTACTAAACTATAAAACTCCGTATGAGGTATTTTTTAGTCAAATGAGTAAAAAATTGGTAAGTTTGATTAGGTGCAAATTGCACTTGTTTTTAGAATTGGAGTAGTATTACAGATGAGCAGATTGTTGAATAAATTCTAGATTCAAGAAAGATACTAAACTACAAAACACTAGCATAAGTGTTTTCTATACAATTACAAAGTCTTGTGTAGTAGTTTAATCGGGTGTTACACTTACTACTTACATTGGTGCCCTCTGTTGGTTGTATGATATGTAAAGATGAAAAGTCAGATTGTCACAAAAAAAATGTACTGCTTTTGCCCATGGTTTTCGCCAAACCCAACAACACTCATAAGAGGATGTTCATTTGAGATTTTTATCATCACCTCATACATCATAGCTTGTATATCTAAAGAGTTAACACATTCTAGTAAAATTTTTGACGTAATTTTTTCATCCAAGAATCCTAAATGTAGCTGCTTGGCATCATGATCAACATACAAAGACGTAATGGCTTTTTCACCTGCATTTTGAAAATTTTTATTATCATCTTCTTTTAAAAGCATAGCAAGCAGTGCATAGTCTTCAGAGTTTTGTATATTCTCACGCATATCATCTATCATATCTATTACATATTTCATTCTCACCCTTTAAATATCAGTTATTTAGCAAAAGTATAGAATATTTTCATAAGAAAATATAGTTCAAGCATATTATAGATGAACAAATTGTTGAAATTCAGAATAAGTTAAATAGCAGACCAAGAAAAATTATAAGTTATATAACGTCTGCAGAAGTGTTTTTCTATACAATTACGAAATCATCTATAGCAGTTTTATCAGGTGTTGCACTTACTACTTGAATTAGCGAAACCCGTATGAAGTTTTTTAGTCAAATGAGAAAAAAATTGGCAAGCTAGAGTAGGTAAATATTGTAGATGCTAGTAGGATTTAGAATTGTTGTTTTATGTTTATCGAAGTATATGCTTTTATAAAGAGTTGTGGTGTTATATAAAGGTAGAAGTGCAGAGACTTAGAAGATTATTTTCTTCTAAGTTCTTTAATACGAGCTTTTTTACCAGCAAGATCACGAAGATAAAATAGTTTTGCACGACGAACACGACCGCGACGTATAACTGTTATCTCATTAATAGAATCAGTATAGATTGGGAAGATTCTCTCAATACCAATACCGTTAGCTCCAATTTTACGAACTGTAACAGTTTGACCTGTTCCTTGTCCTCTTTTTGAAATACAAACACCCTCGTAGTTTTGTACACGAGACTTGTCACCCTCTTTAATTGTTACTGCTAAACGAACAGTATCACCAGCACGAAAGTCAGGAATTGTTTTCTCTGCTACTTGTGCTTTTTCAAAGTTTTCTATGTACTTATTTCTCATAAGATAATTCCTTAATTTTATTTCATAAAATGAAGGAAACCTTGTCTATTTAAACGATATCGAAAATGTACCAACAAAGGTACAATATTTCCGACATCTGAGTTAATAGTTGGTTTCCCTTCAGCAGGAAGTTCATCGCACTAATGCGACTGCATTCTATGCTTTAAAAGCTGCTCTGGCCTGAAGAATTTTGTCTTGCACTCAGACAGGGCTAATTTTAGTGAGCGAATTCTACTGTGATTTCCCTTTAAATATTCTGATGGAACAAAAAAACCTCTAAAGTTTTGTGGTTTAGAAAAAGATGGCGCCTCTAATAGAGGAGTCTCAAAACTCTCAATATCCAGAGACTCACTATTACCGAGAACTCCATCAACATTTCTACTTATTGCATCACACATCACAAGAGAAGCAAGCTCTCCACCTGTTAGGATATAGTCTCCAATAGAGAAGACTTCATCGGCAAACTCTTCTATAACTCTCTCATCAATTCCCTCGTATCTTCCGCTCACAAAAGCTATATGGGATTTTTTAGAGAGCCTTTTTGCATCACTCTGCACAAAAGGTTTAGCCACAGGAGTTAAAAAAACTATATGAACTTCTTCATCTTGTTTTTTTAAATCACTTAGTGCATCAAAAAGTGGCTGAGGGTTCATAACCATCCCAGCCCCACCGCCGACTGCACTATCATCAACTTTATTATGCTTGTTATCACTAAACTCTCTAGGGTCTATATAGTTTATGTGAATGATATCTTTTTCAATCGCTCTCCTTAGTATGGAGTCACTAAAGTAACCCTCTACTATGTTTTTAAAAAGCGTTACAAAAGTAAAATTCATTATGAAGCTTCTAAGATATCCATCGCGCCATCTACGATAATGCTTTTTTTATCAATATCAACACTTACTAAAAATGGCTTATGAAATGGAATCAAAAAATTCTTTACATGTCCAGCATCTATAAGGACTTGTGATGTATTAACAAAGAGATAATTATTTATTGTTATCCTTTGCACTTCATCAACTAGACCTAAAAGTTTGCCATTTTCATAAACTTCACAACCCTCTAAATCAAACCAAAAATATTCTCCCTCATCTAAGTGGCAGTTTTTTCTTGTCTCTTCTCTAGTTGTGTAGAGTTTTACATTTGTAAACTTCTTTGCATCTTCGACACTATTTACACCAGCTATTTTAATAAGCCCCTTTTCGTGATTTACTTCACTTAAGGTTAGCGCTGTGTTTTTGTTTGTTAAAAAGCTAGAGTTTTTTTGAAATTGTTCAGGAAAGTCTGAATGGTCATGAAGCTTCATATCGCCTTTTATACCGACAGTTTTGCCGATTGTAGCGATGTGAAGTCTAGGTTCTTTAAACTGGTTCGACATTGATTTTATAGCTAACGCCATCTTTTGCTTTACAGCCAGATATGACGGTTTTTATAGCACCAATCATCTTGCCCTCTTTGCCTATGAGTTTACCTACATCAGCTTGGTTGGCATAAAGAACTATCTCAGTTATTTCATCGCCTTGTTTTGTTTGTACTTTTATATCTTCTGGGTAGGTAGCTATAAGTTTTGCAAACTGAGCGACAAAATCACAAATCATAATTAACGACCAGTTATCTTTTTAACACGATCACTCATTTGAGCACCAACACTCAACCAATAATCTAGTCTTTCATTATCAACTACTACTGTCTTTTCAGCTACCATTGGATTATAGTGTCCGATTAGTTCAATCCAACCACCATCTCTTCTTTTGTGGTTATCTGTTACCGCGATACGGTAAAATGGCTGTTTTTTTCTTCCCATACGAGTAAGTCTAATTACTGTCATATTTTGTTCCTTATGTTATGTTTTAGTTTTTTTGGAGGTTTATGCAGAATAAAATATACAAGAAGTAGTTTTATTGTGCCTCTTACCGCCGCCGAGTAAATCTTTTTCTATTTCGGCTATATTTTACTTTGCAAAATATGCTTATTATAGAGATTTTCACGATATGCGTCTTATATCTTAAAAGTTTTAAGATACCTTCTAATCACAGAGGGATTATTTCAGAAGTTATTACGATGGTGGAATTCTACCTTTTTTTTACTTAAATGTAAATCATTTAGCGAGGAATTGCTCCAGCGCCTCCACCCATTTGTCCCATCATTGCCTGCAGGTCTCTCATGCCATTTTTTCCAGAAAATCTCTTTGCCATCTTTCCAGCATTTTTAAACTGCTTTATCATTCTGTTTATCTCTACGATTTCTAAGCCACAACCCTTTGCTATTCGTCCTTTTCTAGAGTTGTTTAGTAAATCTGGGTTTTCTCTCTCTTTTAGAGTCATTGAAGATACCATTGATTTGATATTTTTTAATTCGCTTGAGTTTTCCATATCAAAGTCTTTTAGAGCTTTTGACATATTTCCCATACCAGGAATCATCCCCATAAGAGACTTCATGCTGCCCATTTTTTTCATACTTTCCATCTGTTCTAAAAAGTCATTGAAGTTAAACTTACCTTTTTGTATCTTTTTTGTAAGTTTTTTAGCCTGTTTCTCATCAATCGCACCAGCAGTTTTCTCAGCTAAGCCTTCGATATCTCCAAAGCCCATCAAGCGGTTTACAACGCGATCTGGCAAAAAGACTTCTAAGTCTTGCATCTTCTCGCCACTTCCGATAAAACGAAGTGGAACTTCTACTTGAGATGAGAGGCCCAGAGCTACTCCGCCTTTTGAATCTCCATCGTATTTTGAGAGAATAACACCATCGATACCGATTTTTTCTTTAAATGTAGTTGCAGTTTTTACTGCATCTTGACCAGTCATTGAGTCTGCTACATAGAAAATCTCATTTGGTTTTGCCGCTTCTTTTACACATTTGAGCTCATCCATCAGCTCATCATCTATAGCTAAACGGCCAGCTGTATCTATGAGCACCACATCGTAGATGCCGCTTTTTGCTTTTTTAAGAGCACCACTTACAACATCTACGGGGTTTTTAGTAGCCTCATCTTCATATAACTCTACATCTATTTGGGTTGTGATTTGGCGAAGTTGCTCTACTGCTGCTAATCTTTGTAAGTCAGCTGCAACGACAAGAACTTTTTTCTGTTTTGATTTTAAATAATAGGCTAATTTTCCAGTAGTAGTTGTCTTTCCTGAACCTTGAAGTCCTGTCATAAGTATAACAGTTGGCGGATTTGGTGCAAAAATAAAACCTTTGCTTCCTCCTACTTCTAAGAGTTTATGCAGGGTAGTTCTTAGAGCTTCAAGGAACTGATCTTTTCCTATCTCGCCCTTTCTTGTCTCTATGCCAACTTCATCAATGAGTTGTTTTACAACTTTGTGGTTTACATCTGCCTTTAGGAGTGACTTTTTAAGTTCATCTAAAGCTTTTCCTAGAGCTTTTTCATCATCAAATGTGCGAATCTTTTTTATCGCCGCGGTAAAAGAGTTAGTTAGTGTATCAAACATAAAATGCCTCATTATTTTTTATATAATTTTGGCGATTATAGCGAAATAGGACTTTTGGTTTATTTAATCTTTTGCTGCATAAGAAATTAGCTCTAACTTCTCACTTCTTTTTAGCTGTTTTATAGCGTATTCTCTTTGCATCGCGTGAACTTTATCATCACAATTCTCGAAGTAGACAAGTTCAACTGGTCTCTTGGCTCTTGTATATTTTGCACCTAGATTTGAACTATTATGCTCTTTTACTCTTCTTTTTATATCTGTCGTTATCCCTGTATAAAGGGTGTTGTCTGCACATTTTAGGACATATACCTTCCAAGGGCTTGTTGGCGTCACAAAAATATCTTTTTCTTCATTTTTATAAAAGATGGCATCTCCACTTTGACAATACTTCATAGTATATGCACAAGTGATGGCATCTAGCATATCCTCAAACTCTTTTAAAGCTTTGCCTTTTAAGAGTTTCGCATCTGTTTTTAATATTT
>CAYWVG010000111.1:0-5938 GCA_964461645.1 uncultured Sulfurimonas sp.
CTTTAGCTTCTGCAGCATCAGTAAATGCACCTTTTTCAAAGCCAAAAAGCTCACTTTCTATAAGATTTTCAGGAATTGCTGCCATATTTATTGCTACAAAAGGTCCTTTTGCTCGAGGTGAATTTTTATGGATATAGTCTGCAAAAACTTCTTTTCCAACACCACTTTCTCCAAGTAGTAGGATACTAGCATCAGTCTTACAGGCTTTATCTGCGATATTTAAGACTTCATCTAATTCAGGCGAGGTTCCTAGAAATCCACTAAAATCACTCTTTGTTTTAGGAATTTTCTTCTGTGCTTTTTGGATTTTATCTTCTCTTTTTATTGCTGCAACTAAAGTGTCAACATCAAATGGCTTTAGTAAAAAGTCCTTAACACCTAGTTGTATGGACTCTATTGCACGAGTGAGGGTTGCATTTCCTGTCATGATGATGACTTCATATCTACCATTTAACTCTTTTACAAACTCTATACCATCCATTTTTGGCATATTTATATCTGTAATAATGAGGTCAAAGGAGTCATCTAGTTTTTTAAGAGCATCAACCGCATTTTTAAATGTGATGATTTGAAACTCTTTATAGTCGCTCATCGCAATCTCTAAAGATTTTCTCATATTGATATCGTCTTCTACTATTGCAATCTTCACAGAAATATCCTATTTAAGCCCTATTTTAAAGGAGTGATTCTAGCTAAATTATCATTAAAATCGACTTTGAAGCAAGTGGTCTTAAGAGTTAGTATTGTTGTAGATGTGTTTATATAGTTTGTGGTTTTTTCTTTGTGCTCAACACTAAGCCCTAGTTTATGGATAAAATCTATAAATTTTTGCTCATTTCTTTGTACGATCTCTTTTAAATCATTATTTTTATAGCTTGTAAGTATGAGTGATTTTTGTGGCTTTCCTATGCATTTTTGCATGGAGTTTGAGATATGTAGCTCTTCATTATACAGAGTTGCATCTTTTACTACATAGCGATATGATATAAGAAACTCTTTTGCATCTAAAAGGGCAAAAGAGCTAAGAAAGACTACTGAGCAAATTGTGCGTGTGAGAGAACGATTTCCATCTCTACTTCGCATAAACCCTCTTTAAAAGTTGTCTCAACAACATTTGCGTTTTTAACCATAGCTTTTACTGAAGTGCGGATAGTTGATCTTGTAACCATCATATTTTTGATCAAATCTTGACCATCAATACGAACACCTTTTACTTTTTCAGCAATTAGTCTGTAAGCATCGGCAGTAGCTGCTCTTTTTGCAAGTGCGTAAGCTTGTGCTGGAGAAGTTGTATTCATTGGTGCTACACCTTGACCAACTACGCTGATTCTTACATCAGAGTCTTCTTTTAAAACTTGCTCCTCATTAGGCGCTTTTGCTTTTTTAACATCTGACTCAATCGAAGCTAGTTTTTTTTCTACTGAAGTTACTTTTGAGCCCATGTTTGAGACTTGCGTCTCTACACTAGTAACTTTAGTGTCAATATCTATAACTTGAGTCTCGATAGAGCTCATCTTGTCATAACTACCTATTGTTTGAGTTGATTTTGGTGTATTTGCTACTAAAGCACAAGCACTTAGTGCCACTATAAGTAGAGAATATTTCATAGTCTATCCCTTTTGTTAGACACCAAAAATAGTGTCTTTGAATTATAGGTTAAATCTAGCAACAACTATTCCACATCTAATATATTGATAGGAACTATATCGTCTTCATCATCTTCTTCATCTGGTTGTTTAGGACATCTTGATACACTTGCTACATCATCACCTTTTACTATATATACGCCAGATGTATTTCTGCTTGATTTCGAGATGGTTTGCATATCAACTCTTATCATCTTTCCAGCAACTGTTAGTGCCATCATGTCCATAGTCTCATCTACCATCAGACAACCAACTACATACTTACCAGTTTTAGAAGTCATTTTCATAGCGATAACGCCTGAACCACCACGATTTGTTAAGCGATATTCACCAGCAGATGTACGCTTACCAATACCTTTTTCAGATACTACTAAGATTTCTTGCTCATCATTTGCGATGATATTAGCGTCTATGACTTCATCATCTTCGTGTTTAAACTTGATACCTCTAACTCCACGAGTGCTACGACCTTGTTCGCGGATCTTTTCTATATCAAATTTTATACATTGTGCAAGCTTCGTAATTATAAATAAGTACTTGATATCTTGATCTGCTATCTTAGCCGTAATCAATGCATCATCATCATCTAAAACAATAGCTCTAACTCCATTGCTTCTTATGTTTGAGAACTCACTTAAGTTTGTTCTCTTTACAACACCTTTTTGTGTAAAAAATACTAAGCCTTTTTCTTCGCTAAAGTCTGTTGTTGGGATGATGGAGCGGATTCTCTCATCTGCTATAAGGTTAAGAAGATTTACAACTGCTTTACCTTTTGCTATTCTACTTCCTTCTGGAATCTTGTAAACTTTTAACCAGTGAAGTTGACCACGATCTGTTACAAACAGAAGTGTATCGTGAGTGTTACAAGTAAAAAATCTCTCTATAAAGTCATCTTCATAAGTAGTGATGGCAGTCTTACCTTTTCCGCCTCTTTTTTGTTTTTCATATTGAGCTAGCGGGACTCTTTTTATATAACCTCTATGAGTAATAGTTACAACCATTGGCTCATTTGGAATGAGATCTTCTATGTCTATGTCGTCATAGTCATCTTCTATCTCTGTTCTTCTTTTATTTGAGCCATAAATTTCAAGAACTTCATCAAATTCCTCACCAATAATACCATGAAGCACTTCTTCACTCTTTAGGATTGATTCTAGATACTCTATAAGTTTTGTAAGTTCAGCTAGCTCATTTTCTATCTTTTCTATCTCTAGACCAGTTAAACGACCAAGTCTCATAGCTACGATACTTGCAGCTTGAATCTCAGAGAAATCAAACTCACTTACAAGGTTGTTTTTCGCCTCTTCTTCGTTTTGTGAAGCACGAATAGTGCGGATAACATCATCAATGATGTCTATGGCTTTTTTGAGACCTTCTAAGATGTGTGCTCTAGCTTTTGCTTTTTCAAGGTCAAAAATAGTACGGCGAATGATTACAGTTTTACGGTGATTTATAAAGTGTTTAAGAATATCAATGATGCCAAAAATTCTAGGTTCTTGGTTTAAAATAGAGAGCATGATGATACCAAAAGTAGTTTGCATGCTAGTTTGCTTAAAAAGATTGTTAAGAACAATCTCACTCATAGCATCTCTTTTTAGCTCAATGACTACTCTCATCCCATCACGGTCTGATTCATCGCGAACCTCAGAAACACCTTCTATCATTTTATCTTTTACTAGGTTTGCTATGTTTTCTATAAGTCTAGCTTTGTTTACTTGATATGGAAGCTCATCAATGATGATAACTTCTCTTTTTGCTTTTTGCTCTATATGAGTTTTAGCACGAACCTTTATGCGTCCACGACCGGTCTCATAAGCATCCATGATGCCTTTTTTACCAAAAATAATACCACCTGTAGGAAAGTCAGGAGCTTTTATGTGTTGCATAATCTCAGCAAGAGAGATATTGGGATCAGCTAGTAGCGCTTTTAGACCCATTAAGACTTCTCTAGGGTTATGTGGTGGGATATTTGTAGCCATACCAACAGCTATACCAGATGAGCCGTTTATTAGCAGGTTTGGAACACGAGTTGGCATAACATCTGGCTCTTTTGTTGTGCCATCATAGTTGTCTATCATATTTACAGTATTTTTTTCTAAATCTTTTAGAAGTTCACCTGCGTACTTTGTCATTCTAGCTTCAGTATAACGCATAGCCGCCGCGTTATCTCCATCTATAGAGCCGAAGTTTCCTTGACCATCCACTAGTTGCATTCTCATAGAGAAATCTTGAGCCATACGAACTAGTGCATCATAAACAGCAGTGTCACCGTGCGGATGGTACTGACCTATAACATCACCAACTATACGAGCAGACTTTTTAAACTTTGAGCCGTGAGAGAGGCTTAGTTTGTCCATCGCATATAAAATTCTTCTGTGAACAGGTTTAAGCCCATCACGAACATCTGGCAAGGCTCGACCTACGATTACACTCATCGAATAATCGAGGTAACTGTTTTGAAGAGTCTCTTCTATGTTTATAGTTTGTACTTCATCATTGTTTAGCAAATTGCTCATATATAACACCTAATCTTGAAAAATAAAATATATTGATAATACCTAAAACACTCTTAAGATATGCGTAAATATGGCAAAAAATATATATGATGAACTTAAAGTGAGTTGATATGAAACTATAATAATTAAAATTTAATTAGTTCGTTAATTAAATAATGATTAAGAATATGTATAATTTTACCAGCTTCATAAAGTGAGAAAAGATGAATAAAAAAAGAGTATCTTTAGTTTTAGGTAGTGGTGGAGCTAGAGGTTTGGCTCATGTTGGTGTAATAAGATGGCTTGAAGAAAATAACTTTGAGATAAAATCAATCTCTGGCTGTTCCATAGGAGCTTTAATAGGTGGGTTTTATGCAGCTGGCAAATTAGAAAATTATGTAGAGTGGATAAAAAATATTGATATATTAGATATGCTAAAACTGCTAGATTTTAAGGGTTCTGGGGGTTTTGTCTCTGGTGAAGCTCTTATGAATAAGATGGAAGAGTTAGTCGGCAATCCACTAATAGAAGATTTAGATATAAAGTTTACTGCAGTAGCTACAAATATAGATGAAGAAAAGGAGGTTTGGATAAATGATGGAAGGCTTTTAGAAGCCATCAGAGCATCAATCTCTTTACCTCTTTTTTTTACTCCATACTCTAGAAATGGAAGTCTATTGGTTGATGGAGGTGTCTTAAATCCAGTCCCCATAGCGCCAAGCTTTAATAGTTCAGTTGATTTTACTATAGCTGTGAATTTAAGCGGAGAAGCTTTAAGTGAGCCTCCCTTGAAAAAAGAGAAGAATGATTCTTATTTTTCTAAAAAAATCCAAGAGTATATTGGCAAATTATCTATGCCAGATTCCATTGCCAAAGAAGACGGAATGTATGTAGTCGCAAACAAATCTTTTGAGACTATGCAAGGAAATATCGCTAGAATGAAGTTAGCTGCATATCCACCAGACATAGAGATAACAATACCAAGAAATCTATGTAGTATGTTTGAGTTTACAAGATCAAAAGAGATTATAGAATATGGTTATAAAATAACAAAAGAGACTTTAGAGAGACATGAAAATTTAATGCAAGAAGACGCATAAAAGAGTAGAGCTTACTCTCCTATGTCTTCATCCCAAATTTGTGGACTTTTATTGATGAAGCTTTGCATCAGTTCATAGCACTCTTGGTTATCTAAAATCTCTACTTCAACACCTTGTGCACGAAGATATTCTTCAGGGCCTTGAAAGGTTCTGTTTTCACCTATGATAACTTTAGGGATTTTATATAAAAGTGCTGCTCCACTACACATATTGCAAGGTGAGAGAGTAGAGTAGAGTGTTGCTTTCTTATAGTCTGAGGCTGATAATCTCCCAGCATTCTCAAGACAGTCAATCTCTGCATGAAGGGTTGCGCTACTGTTTTGAACTCGTTTGTTATGACCACGACCTACAATTTTGCCATCAATAACAAGCACTGAACCTATTGGAATCCCACCCTCATTAAAGCTCTTTTTAGCCTCTTCTATGGCTGCTTGTAAAAATTTATCCATCTTTGCATCCTTCGATTTTTATAAATGATAAAGAATTATACTACAAAATCCCTAAAGTGTTTTTTACCTCTTATTTATTAGCTAAGTGCTATAATGAGAGACTTTATATGTACTTTTTGATTTGTAAATTGTAGAAAAAACTCTCTTAGTTTAGGAACATAAATAGTGAATAGCATAAACATAAATAAAAAACCAATTATTTTATTGGTCGATGATATGACGGCAAATTTATTGCTTTTAAATGATTT
>CAYWVG010000112.1:0-5798 GCA_964461645.1 uncultured Sulfurimonas sp.
CGCTAGAGTCAAACAGCACTCAAAACCTACCTATAAACTATATCTCAAACTATAAAGCCTTTAGCAACAAACAAAAGTTGCAAGATGACTTTGAAGATAGAGAGACTAAAAAGTTTACTAAAATAAACACGCTCAACAGTGCAAAAGATGCTTATAACCAAAACTCAAAGATGTTTTCTCTCTTTCTTGAGCCAAAATTGACTCAAAGTCAAACTCCACAGATAGATAAATCTCTACCATTAGAGCTACAATCTGCACAAGAAAAGCAACTTCGCCACACTATGGTAAATACTTATTTAGCAAATGATAGTTATTACAAAATAACTGCCTAAGACTCTACCCAAGCCTCAGTTTTTAAGATACGTCCATCGCAGAAATACTTCAACTTTAAAGCACTTGAACACTTGCCTTCATTAATTTCCATAATGGCAATTTGAAGTATTTTTTTACATTTTTTTGGTATATCAAAGTGAGATTTTAGCCCTGTTAAAAACTGCTTTATTGGCGCATATGAATCCATTCCTATAACATTATCCCTACATCCGCTAAGACCTATATCACTCAGATATGCAGTGCCCTCTACGATTTGAAAGTCATCAGTACCCACATGAGTATGAGTCCCCATAATGGCGCTTATTTCACCTTGGAGCATCGCTAGCATCGCTCTCTTTTCACTCGTTGCTTCTGCATGAAAATCTATAAAGATATTTTTAACCCCATCTGCCTTTAGTTCTGCAACTCTCTCTTTAGCCTTTCTAAAAGCATTATCGACTTGAGGCATACAAAAATGTCCCATAAGATTTATTACAGCCAACTTCTCCCCTGCTACTTCATAAACCTTACATCCAGTTCCATGTACTTCATCTGGGTAGTTATCAGGGCGCAGTAACTCATGAGTATCTAGTAGTGGGATTATCTCTTTTTTATCCCAAGTGTGGTTTCCACCAGTCATACAATCAACTCCAAAAGAGACAAGCTCATTTGCATTTTTTTGAGTTAAACCAAAACCGTGAGATGCATTTTCATAGTTAGCTATTACAAAATCCACCCCATATTCAGCTCTTATCTCTTTTAGATGTTTTTGTATCATATCTCGCCCAGGTTTTCCTACGATATCGCCAATAAAAGCAATCTTCATATATTTGTATCCTTTTTTTGCCTTAAATAACTAAGTGTCGCTTTGATAATATCATCATCATCTTTTGAGGCAGATTTTATGCTCTGTTTTAAATCATTTTGATAAGTTATAGTTATGTTTTGTCCATAGTTCATAATGCTTTTTATCTTTTTTTCTAAACTAAGTAATTTTATAACCATAAGCTCTATAAACTGCTTGGTTGGAGTATCTAACTCCCCAAATCTATCTATCATCTCTTCTTCTATCTCGTAAATCTCAACAGCCTCTTCGCACTGCGAGAGTCTTCTATAGAGGTCGAGTCTGAGTCTATCCTCTTTTACAACTTCATCTGAGACGAAGGCTGAGATAGTGAGTTTTATATCTACCTTTGCTCTTTGGCTCTCTACAGTGTTACTTAGGATTTTGATAGCATCTTCGAGCATTCTAAGATACAAAGAGTAGCCTATATTTTTGATATGACCGCTCTGTGCATCTCCGACTAAGTTTCCACCACCTCTTATCTCTAAGTCATGATAAGCTAGCACTGAGCCACTTCCTAAAAAGGAGTTAGACTCTAGTGCTAGAAGTCGTTTTTTTGCCTCATCTGTAAGCCTCTCTTTATTCTCAACTATAAAGTAAGCAAAACCCTCACTATGTCCACGACCAACACGACCACGAAGTTGATGCAGGTCTGCTATTCCAAATCTATCTGCACCATCAACTATCATAGTATTTACATTTGGCATATGAATCCCTGACTCTATGATAGAAGTTGCAATCATAAGATCATACTCTTTTGCTTCAAACTTTAAAAGCTCTTTTTCAGTCTGAGCGGCTGAGATTTTAGAGTGAAGCATTAACATCCTAAGCTCTGGCATAAGAGCCTTTAACTCCCCTAGTTTTATAGGCATATGGTCAATGCTATTATGCACATAAAAAACCTGTCCACCACGACGAAGCTCACGCATAATGACCTCTTTTATAAGCTTCTCATTATACTCTTTAACAAAGGTTCTAACTCCCTGTCTCTCACTTGGTGGAGTTAGTAGCTGACTCATAGTTTTTATGGAACTTAGCGCTTGGTTTAGTGAGCGAGGAATTGGCGTAGCACTCATTGAGAGAAGGTGAACATTGTGATAAATCTCTTTTATCTTCTCTTTTTGCTTTACTCCAAATTTATGCTCTTCATCGATGATAACCACACCTAAGTTTTTAAAAGCTAAACCAAAGAGTGCGTGAGTTCCAACCACAGCATCTATCTCTCCAGATGCAAGCCCTTTTATGATGGCATTTTTATCTTTTGTACTTACAAATCTATCTAACTTTGCATACTTAATCCCAAGAGATTTAAACCTCTCATCTAGTGAGCGAAAATGCTGAGCTGAGAGCAGAGTTGTAGGCACGATAAAGGCTGATTGAAAGCCTGATTTATAGGCCGCATAGATGGTGTTTAGTGCAACTTCAGTCTTTCCAAAGCCAACATCTCCGCTAAGAAGCCTATCCATAATATGCCCTGACTCCATCTGAGAGAGTATCTCTTGTACCGTTTTGTTTTGATCATCTGTATAATCAAACCCTGAGAGCTTTTGAAACTCGGTTATATCCTCTTCATCTATGCTTATCTTAGGAGCTTTTATCAACTCTCTTGCCGCTGCAGTATTTACAATTTGGCCTGCTATCTCCATAAGTCGCTTTTTGACTTTCTCTTTTAGCTTGCCAAAGCTACCTTTTCCAAGTCTATCAAGAACAGGAACAGAACCACCAGATGCGATGTAGCGGTCTATAGCGTCTAAGTTTTCAACTGGCAAAAGTATCTTGTCATCACCCACATATTTGATAACTATAAAATCTTTTATGCCACCTAAAATCTCAGTCTGCTCAATCTTCTCAAAAATCCCCACACCATAATCTTCATGAACAACATAGTCACCAGCTTTTAAGTCATCTAAGAGAATTGAGCTTTTTCTTCTTCGTCTGATCTTTTCTGGCTTATTTAGTGAGATGATAAGCTCATCTTTTGAGACAATATTTAGTATATATGGTGCATAAATTTTTGTAATGCCATCAAGGTTAAAAAGCCCAGCTTGCTTCATAATAGCTTCATTTGCAGCAATGATGGTTATCTTTTTGTTTTTATGTACCTTTAGAAGTGTGTGCAAATCAGCGACAACCACCTCTTTAAACTCATCACTTGATGTTAGAGCTTCAAGATTAAAATCTTCTCTTGGAACCACTGGATTGTTTAGTGCATAGGCATCTACTAAGAGTGAGTCTAAATTTCTTGAGAGTTTTGCTACTTTGTTTGTTAAAAAGTTTGAAGCCTTGTCTTCAAGATACCAAAAGCCCAAAGATGAGATATCCTTGACTAAAGAGTCAAACTCACTTCGCTTTACTCTCTCTTGGAGCGCATCAAAATCACTCTCATCTAAAGAGTAAAAAGCTGGACTTATCTCAATGCATTCAAGCTCCTCTTTTTGTGTTCTTTGGGATTCAAGTTCAAAATATTTTATCTGCTCTATAGTCTCATCAAACAAAGAGATACGAACGGGGAGCTTAGATGCTGGTGCATAGATATCTATAATATCACCACGAAAAGAGATTTCTCCTTGGACTTGAACCATATCAACAAAACTATATCCCCAAAATAGCATCTGCTCTTTAAATTCGCTAAGATTAATATTTGAGCCAAACTCTATAGTTTTAGTTCCTAATAGTGAGGCATGTGGAAGCGGAAATAGAAGGGTCTTTAGTGGAGAGATAACAAGTGGCTTTTTGTCTTTTTCATAATACTCTTTTAAGCCCAAAAAAAGTTGATGTAACTCCTCAGTATAAACTCTTAAATCATCTCCAAAACTAGCACGAAAGTCTGGAAAAACTATAACATCACGGTTAAAAAATTTCGCAACGCTACAAAGAGCTTCTGCTTCTTTAGCATCTTGACAAATCAGAAGTTCTAAATCTTGTTTTTTTTGTGTTTTGAAGTACTCAAAGAGTCTATTTTGTGACATCGGTTTCCTAGTGGGTTTTGTTTTATGGAGCGGTTAAAGCGTAAGAGTTCTCTCTTAGGCTTTTTCTTCTTCTTTTCTTATTTCTAATGTTTGTGGGGTTGGAGCAGGAGTTGCATCTTTTACAATACTACTTCCCTCAAATATACCTTTTGCTTCAATAACAAGTTCAGCTGATTTGATAGTTCCATTGACCCGTCCAGCAGCTTTTATCTCTACTCTTTGAGCACACACACTTCCTTCTATATAGCCCTGGACTACTAGTCTTTGAGTGTGAACGTCACCCTTTATATGTCCGTTTTTACCGATATTTACCTCTTTTTTAGAGTGTATAATACCCTCAAATTCGCCATCTACATATAAGTTACAAGAGAGATTCATCTCTCCTTTAATCGTAGAGCCAGCTGTGATGATGGTGGTGTTTGCGTCGGGTTTGGTATTTTTATGTGTGCTGTTGCTGTTATTAAAGATTGCCATGGTACTGTATTTTCCTTTTCAAATATGGTTTTATAATTTTGTACACTCCACTCTACAAAATAAGCAGGATCTACTGTTCTTTGAACAAATCTTATCTC
The DNA here is from genome assembly GCA_964461645.1 of uncultured Sulfurimonas sp. Classification (GTDB taxonomy): domain Bacteria; phylum Campylobacterota; class Campylobacteria; order Campylobacterales; family Sulfurimonadaceae; genus Sulfurimonas. The sequence goes on from CAYWVG010000112.1 coordinate 4,698, forward strand.
ATAATGCAAGTGCGGTCCACTACTCATTCCTGAGTTGCCAGTGTATGCGATTAGATCACCTTTTTTTATAAATTTACCTGCTTTTGTCACCACACTATTTAAGTGAGCAAAATAAGCTTTAAACCCATAGTTATGTTGAATTATTACAAGATTTCCAAAACCACTCTTCTCATGAAAACCAGCATACTCAACTATCCCATCTGCGGTAGCATAAACAGGTGTTTTCATTGGTGCTCTCATATCAAGACCGCGGTGAAATTCTTTTCTATTTAGTGTGGGATGGACTCTGTAGCCATACTTACTCGTAATACCATTGTATTCAATAGGCGAGCCACTTGGGATAAACTGTAAAAGTGTGGCCATATGTTCGGAGTTTAGTTTTGTTAAACTAACTCTCTCTTTTAAAGACATATCTGCAACTGGTGCTAAACCTATAAGTGTCTCTATCTCAGAGAGAGAGTCTGAAACCTCAGTTAGCTCTTTTTTCTTAGTAAGGAGCTTTTTTTGAGTATCTTTCATATTCAAATCAAGTTCTATATTTTGATCTTTTAGCTCTTGAAATGCTAGTTGAGTACTTTGCCTCTTTAGCTCTATCTGCTCAACAGAGTAGTTAAGGTAAAGGATAGTCCCTACAGCTATTAGAGCCACAAAGCCTATAAACATAGCTATGTACCATAGAAATTTTTTTACTATCTGATGCAGGTTAAACTGTTTAACCCCATTGTCATCATTTATAGTAATCGTAAAGTGATTATTCATATTTCATTTTCCACTCTTTTATAACTTTTCATAAAAGCTTCCACGACACTAAAAGAGCCAAAAACAAGATAAGAATCTTCCTTGTTTACTCTTTTAAACTTAGTATATTTTATCCCTAATTCATTTAAAGTTCTTTTAAGTACCTCAAATGTCTGTGCTCTCTTGTCATTTATGTCTATAAGTTCTACACTTTGTATAATCGGCTTCAAAATCCTAAGTATTTGGGCATGGTCTTTATCTTTGTAAGAATTATAAACCAAGATATATTTCTTAGGACTAAGTGCTTTTTTTATAGCCTCTGCTGCTAAGGGATTGTGACCAACATCAACTATGATATTTTCA
>CAYWVG010000113.1:0-5745 GCA_964461645.1 uncultured Sulfurimonas sp.
TCAAAAACAGCAGTATATCCACTAGATGGTTTTTTAAATGTTACTTCACTATCTTCACTCATCTTAGCTTCAAAGACAGCTTTGCCATCTTGCTCTAGCTTAAAGTTAACTCCACTAGCACTGCTTCCATCACTAAATCCGCCCTCGCAAGTAACAGTTCCATCACCATTGTCAAAGCAAGACATGATAGCACTGTGTGCAAAGAGTGAGCCTGAAAGTAGCGCTAGGCTTAGTATTATTTTTTTCATTTTTGGTTTTCCTCCTTTATAAGATTTTTAGACATCTCTTAGTCCTCCTCTCCAGTTTATACTCTTAGATGGAAAGAGCCCTATAGTTAAAGCAGTTACTACGATGCTTGCATAAAAGTACGTCATAGCCTCAACACCACTCCACGCGTAGAAAGTACCAAGCATAAAGACCGCTGATGATGCTAGTATCCCTAAAGTGATAGGAAAAAAGATAGCAAAGAGCATCCATTTATAACTATTTGTTTGCATCTTAACTACTATCATTGTAGCTATACAAGGCGGGGTTAAAAGCATAAAGATGATAATGGCAACTGCATGAAGTGGAGTGTAACCACTGTTTGCTGCCATAGCTTCTTCTGCTCTTTGAGACTCAACTTTGTTATCTTCATAAATGCTTCCCAAAGTAGCAACTGCACTCTCTCTTGCTGCAAATGAGCTTAAAAACGCAACATTTATCTTCCAGTCAAAGCCTGCATACTTTGTAACTGGCTCAAAAGCTTTTCCAGCAAGACCCAAAAGAGAGTTTTCTACTTTTTCATTTTTTATATTTCGCAAGATTTTGTTACGAACCTTTGCAAGTTTTCTTATCTCTTTGTTGATGATTCTAGCTTCATTATCTCTACTAGGTTTGATAAACTTAAAAAAAGATTCATTTGAAGCCTTGAAGTCTTCATCTATAGCTAGTGCACCTTTTTTAGATGTTGTAGCCATTCTTTTGTTTCTATAAGAGTCATAGTAGTTTAAAAGAGATGCTATCTCATCTTTTTCATCCACCTCCTCATAGTACTTGCTCTTTTTTACTCTCTTATCAAATGCAACTAAAGACTTACTAAGCTCTGCATCATAAGCGGCTTGTGATTCACTTGAGATGCCAGGAAATTGCAAGAGTGCAAAAAGAACAACTGCAACAGCTAAGACTATGGTTAAAACTTTATAGATATATATCCAAACTCTTTGAGCGGCACTAAGTATCACACCTTTAAATGTTGGTAGATGGTAAGGCGGAAGCTCCATGACAAATGGTGCAGTCTCACGTGTCTTTAAAAAAGTGCTTGTTATAATCTTTGCAACTATAAGAGCTGTAAAGATAGTAGCTGTAGAGATAAAAAACATCATAATCGCCATATCAGGCTTGAAAAATGCACCTAAAAGTAGAGTATAAAATGGTACTTTTGCTAAACAGTTCATATATGGAACTGTTAGGATTGTAGCCATTCTAGCTCTGTCATCGGCTATACCTTTTGTAGCCATAACTCCTGGAACTGCACATCCTCCAACCATAGCCCCACCTAAGACAAGTGGTAGAGTTGACTGTCCGTGAAGTCCAAATTTTTTAAAGATACGGTCAAGTATAAATGCCATTCGCGGCATATAGCCTACATCTTCCATAATGGCTATAAGCATAAAGAGTATGAAAAATATCGGTACATAGTTTATAAGAGCATTTGCACTATTTATCATCCAGACTGCAAAGTCACTCATCATTGGTATATCAGTTAAGTAAGCTTGTGGCGATATATCTATAACAAAGTTTTTAACAGCTGCTAAAATCGGCCAAGTATAATCAGTCAGCTTGTAACCTCCGACGATTGAGAGCTCATATATCAAAAACATTATCCCAAAGAGTATAGGAAGAGCTAACCATCTGTGAAGGATAATCTTGTCAGCTTTGTCTGTGAGCGTTTCTTTGCCTATATTTGTGTCTTTTACTGCTTTATGGTAGATAATATCCGCAGAGTCGTACCTAAAAGTAGCCAAAAAAGATGCAGTATCTTTATCGTGGATGGAGTGAAACTTATCTACTTGAGTCTTAGCAAGTTCTTCTATGAGGGAGAACTCTTTTTTTAAGTACTCTATGATAGTAGTATCGCCCTCTAGTACCTTTATGGCCATCCATCTTTTGTTTAGTGTGAGTTTAGTTGTCTCTATGGAGTCTTGAACTTCTTTTATATGAGGCTCTAACTCTTCATAGTTTATGCTAAAGTCTTCATATTTGTCGGTACTTTGAGATGTGCTTATTATCGCCTCCATAATCTCTTTGGACCCCAAACCTTTAGCTCCACTAGCTTCTATAACCTTGCATCCAAGAAGTTGAGATATCCTTTGGCTATCTATGATGATGCCTCTTCTTTGGGCCACATCCATCATATTTAACACGATAACTACAGGCATGCCAATCTCAAGGAGTTGAAATGTTAAGTAGAGATGCCTTTTGATATTTGAAGCATCTACAACATTTACTATTACATCAGGATTTTCATCGATGATAAACCCTTTAGCCACACGCTCTTCAAGAGAGTAAGAGCTAAAAGAGTAAGTGCCAGGAAGGTCAACCATCTCGATTTTATGATTATCATACTTGAATCTTCCAGTCTTTTTATCAACTGTAACACCAGGATAGTTTGCTATGTGCTGATCTATACCGCTAAGCATGTTAAAAATCGTAGATTTACCACAATTTGGCTGACCAGCAAGAGCTACTTTGATGTTTTTCATATATCTGAAACCTCTATAAGTCTTGCTTCACTTTTTCTAAGGCTAATATTGTAGTTATGGATGCGAAGCTCCATTGGATCAAAGAGTGGAGCTTCTCTTATAACTTCTATAGTAGCGCCTATGATAAAGCCCATATCAAGAAGCTTATGCATAAGTTTTCCGCCTGAATTTACACCAGCTATTTTGACTTTTTTGCCAGACTTTATGATGTCTAGATATTTCTTCTCTCTCTTTATCATCTCTTGCTCCATTTTTAAAAACCTAGAAGTTATAGCTGCTTAAATACAGTTCTTATAAAGCTCTTTAGGTTGAGTATAATTTTGAAAATTAATATCATAATTGTAGAATATAAAACTTATCTATTATTTAAATTGATAATGATTGTCAACTAGTCTATGCAATTTTTGCATTTTTTATGAAAAGTTATAAATTCAACATCTTCAACCGAAATTACATCTATAAAATCTGCTAAGTTTATTTTGCTTACATTTGTGCATTTAGTACATACGCAAAATGCCATAGGTGAGCCTTCTCTTAAGTGATAGTAAGCTCTTTTAAAATCATCTTGAATAGCTACAATAAGTTTGCACTCTATAAAAAAGTTTAAATGCCTATAGAGTGTGTTTAGGGATATTTTTTTTGGGTAAGTCTCAGAGAGTTTTTCTACAATGTCACAGATATTTAAACACTCATCACTAAGCATCAAAACATTGTAGATTGCCTCTCTAGCTCGTGAGTGGTTTGCTCTTTTTTTCTCTATGCACTCATATAATTTTTTTAAGCTCATTTTATCTTTCTTTTTAGTCTCAGATGAGAAAAAAGCTCGTTCTTTTTGAACGAGCAGCTAAGTTTTTAAAACTAAAAACTACCTCTTATACCTGCAAAGTAGTATCTTCCTACATTTGAGCCAAGTACGTCTTCTACACCACTGTTGCCAAGATTGTTAACTCCGCCATATATCTCTAGCATCTTGTCTAGTTTGTATCCAAAAGTTAGATCTACAAGGTTGTAAGCATCTGTTTTACTATCAGGGATTGACATTTGAGTTGGGGCACCTTCGTTTATAACTTTTGTATAGTGCTGCTCGCCTATGTACTTTCCTATGAGACCGAGATTTAAATCTTTTGTTACTTGATAGTCAAAACTTAACATAAAAGTTCTATCTGGATTATATTCGAGATCTTTTTTTGTTTTTTCATCTTCTGTTTTTAGTTCATTATAAGTGAACTTTGAGTTTAAGTTCTCAAGAAGTAAGTAGCTAAGTGACAGCTCTAGCCCTTTAGTGTTTGCATCTGATACATTTTCATAAGTAAATATACCACCGCTGTTTCTTATCTGCTCTATCTTATTTGTTATTTGGTTATAAAAAATCGCAAGGTCATAACTAAATTTTTTATCTCGTCCACCAAGACCTATCTCATAAGCATTTGTTGATTCTGGTTTTAAGTCATAGCCTAAAACTTCAGCACCTCTTTGAGGACCATTTGGAGTGTTCATATTTATATATAACTCTCTAATATCTGCAGTTCTAAAACCTTGTGCAAAGTTTGCTCTTAGTTTTGCTAGTTTATCAAACTCATAGATACCACCAACTCTAAAAGTTGGTTTATCCTCAGCATTGCTTATCTCTTCATATCTAGCACCTAGTATTGCGTTAAACTCATCATTTACTTCCCACTCATCTTGCAAGTATATAGATTTGTAGTCAACTTTTTTCTCAGTCATACCAAGATTGTTAGTAAACACAGAAGATTTTCTTCTCTCATCTCTATACTCAAGTCCACCAGTTAAGAGATGCGCATCTGTAGCAAGATAAGATGCTGAAGCTTCATAAACTGTGATATCAACATCAGCATTCATCGCAGCATTTTTTGAAGCGTCTTCAGATGCGTAACCAAAATCAGCCCAATATTTAGCAGTAGTAGTGTTTCTTTTTTCATACTTAGACTTATAGATCCTAGCCTTTACATTTAACTCATCAGTTGGTGCATACTCTGCATCTATGCTCAAATCTAGCCTATTGTTCTCATCGTGAGAGTTTACGGGAGCATTATAGATTGGTACAGCAGGAGTAGTCCCAGCTGGATGAATATATCCAACATAAACACCATCTCTCTCTTCTTTGAAGTAGTTTACATCTATGCCCATTACAAAGTCACTTGTAAAGTCATAACTAAGTCTTGTTCCTAAAGTATAAATAGTGCTATCTTCTCTAAAAGTAGTATCTACATCATAGTAGTTTTTTATCTTATTTACAGCTGGGCTTGGATGTGCAGATGGTTTAACATTCCCACCACCTGTTTTTGCATAAGTATCAGCAACTTCCCTTTGCTCATAAGGCTTAGTAGTTATGTAAGAACTATAAGCACTATAGCCAAAGCCATTGTTTTTTCCTTGAATGCTAAGAGCTAAGTTTGTAGTTTGTGCATCAGAATCTTCGTTCATCCCAACCCTTGCATCATAACTTATCTGCATCTCATCAGTTGGTTTTTTTGTGATGATATTTACAACTCCACCAACAGCATCTGCACCGTAGAGTGAACTCATAGGACCTTTTACTATCTCTATCCTTTGTATGATAGATGCTGGGATTCTCTCTAAATCATAAGGGTTTTTAACCTCTCCAGCTAAGCGTCTTCCATCTAGTAAAAAGAGAGTTCCATTTGCTCCCATTCCTCGGATGGATATAGATGACTTACTCTTTGAACTCGCACTAGGAAAAGTTCCGTACTGCATAACAAGCCCAGAAGTTTTACTTAAAATATCCCCCAAGCTAGATGCTCCCATCTTTTGTATCTCCTCTTGAGTTATTACATCAACAGTAGCAGCAACTCCATCTATGCTTTTTTGTGTCTTAGTTGCAATGCTTACAACCTCGATAGCTTTCATATCATCAGATGCAAAAGCGTAGTTGCTCATCAGTAGTGCAAGTGATGCACTTATTGTAATTTTTTTCATTATTTCCCTTTTATTGTAACAGTCACAATAATCATTATCAATA
>CAYWVG010000114.1:0-5744 GCA_964461645.1 uncultured Sulfurimonas sp.
TGGTGTTGGTTTTTTAAGAGAGTGGATGGACTTAAATACAGTCGATAGAACCATAAAAGATGATAAGCTAAGCATCATCGAAGACCGAGAAATTCTCAATGCCCTAAATTCTGAACTCATGACACTTGAAGCTAAAGAAGGCAAAATACAAGAAGATTATGAAAGAATTGTGGATCTTTATAAAAGTATAGCTGTAGAAAAAACACTTATAAAGTCTACAAAAAAGAATATCAAAAAAGCTAAAAAAGTTGAGTATGTAAAAAGAGAGGCTATCAAAAAGATTATAACTGCATGGATTGTTACTGTTCCAGCAGCGGCAATTTTAGCAGCTATGCTGTTTTTTATGATAAAAGGGATAATGATTTAAGAAATTAGGGTTGAGTATTTCAACCCTTTGATTTTTTTAAGTTCTGTAATCTGCGTTTATTTTTACATATTCGTAACCGAGATCACATCCATAAGCTTTGAAGCTACCATCACCTATGCCTAAGTCACAAGATATAGTAAACTTTTTATGCCCCATAACCACCGCACATTTCTTTTCCATCTCTGCATCAAAGTATAGGTTGCCTTTGTCATATACGCAAAGGTTGTCAAATGAGATTTTGAGTTTTTCTTCACAGGCTTCAACTCCGCTAGCACCAACTGTAGATGCTATGCGTCCCCAGTTTGGATCTTCTCCAAAAAGAGCAGTTTTTACTAAGAGTGAATCACTTAGAGTCTTTGCAACTATCTCAGCTTCTTTATCATTTTTTGCACCTGTAATATTGTAAGTTACAAGTTTAGTAGCACCCTCTCCATCTCTTACCATCTCAAGCGCTAAAAAGTGCATCACTTTAAAAAGAGCCTCTTTAAAAGCTTCTCTATCGTAAACTCCACTCTTAGAGTTACTTAGAAGTAAAACTGTGTCATTTGTAGAAGTATCACCATCAACACTTATAGCATTAAAAGTTGTCTTAGTAACCTCGTCCAAAATCTCTTGCATCTCTTGTTTTGAGGCTTTAGCATCTGTAGTTATAAAACATAACATCGTAGCCATTGCAGGGTTTATCATCCCAGCACCTTTTGCCATTGCGCCAATGTTAAAACAACTACCATCATCAAGTGTGACTTTTAGAGCTATCTCTTTTGAGAATGAGTCAGTTGTCATGATGGCTTTTGCAGCATTGCTAGGATTTTTCTTTGTGATGTCAAAAAGCTTCATGCCGTTTATAATTTTCTCTTTTGGAAGTCTCACACCAATAACGCCAGTTGAACTCATGATAGGGTTTAACATATCTGGGCAATTACTTAAAACTTCATTTATATCATTAACTCCAGCTTGACCAGTCATTGCATTTGCATTTCTTGAGTTGATTAGTATAAAATTTGTCTTAAAATTACCCTTAGTTCTAAAGTGCTTTATAGGAGCCGCAAACATCTTGTTTGTAGTAAATACTGATGCAACTTCACATTCGCTATCACTATATATAAAAGCCATATCAAGCGCGTTGTTTTTCTTAAGCCCTGCACTTATGCCATCAGCAAAAAATCCTTCTGATGCACATACTCCATCAGCTCTTTGAATTAAATTATACAAATCTTAACTCCTTAGGTTTAGTTCTCTTTCTAAGTAACTCTTTTGTTGTTGTAATATCACTCTGCATACCAATAATAAGGAGTTTACACTCACTTGTTATGAGTACGTCACCCTTTGGCATAGAGATGAATTTACCATCTTTTTTTGTTATACCTATAACTGATGTATTGGTAATTTGGCGAATATGTGTCTCTTTTATCTTCTTTAGGACTGCCCAGCTGTACTTTGGAACTTCTACTTCTTCCATATCTAAAGGGTTGTCACTCTTATACAAAAACTCTTCTAAAAGGTTTTCCATATCAGGGCGAGCTGCCATTGCACTTACTCTTTGTGCGGTTAGTTTAGTAGGTGAGACGACCGTATCAGCTCCGAGTTTTTTAAGTTTTTCAACATCATTCATAGCCTCTGCTGCAGAGATTACATAGTATGGACGTGGCAAAAAATGCTCTTTTTCAAAAAGTCTAACAGAAGCAATAAGAGCGATATTGTCAGCCATAGATGCGGAGAGAGTTATCAATCCTTTAGCAGATGCAAGATGCGCCTTTAACATTGAGAGTTCGGCGTGAGGTTCTGCTTTTAAATAGGTTTGGTAGTTATGTTCTATCGCCCATTCATGAATCTCTTCTCTAGGGTCAACAACAACAAAAGGAATGTGATTTTTTCTTAATTGTTTAGTAACTTCAAGAGTGTAATCATTATGATAACAAACAACAAAATGTTTTTTTAGTCTTGCTATCTTATATAACATTTTTCGCTCCTTTAAAATCTTAAAAATAGTACCTCTATTTAACTCTGTCGCCATAATACCTATAGCACTTGTGAAAATCGCAAAACCTGCAATAATGAGTGTTATCGTAAATATTCGTCCTGCATTAGAGACTTCAAAGACCTCCCCAAAACCAACTGTGGTAAATGTAATACCTGTTTGATAAATGGCATCCATTAGAGTTACTTTTTCTAAAAGCACATAGCCTATGGTTCCAACCAACATGGTTAGCATTGTCAAAATAAGAGGTAATCGGAATTTTTTTAAGTGAGGGTAAACTTCAGGAAGAAGTTTAACTTGGGGTTTGGGAGCAGACTCCCAATGCAGGAAGTTGCGAATCCTTTGTAAAAGATTCAACTTATTTCCCTATACTCTTACGAGTTTTTCTTTAGTGTGCGTAATTCTCTTGCAGAAATCTTTACTTTCTTAGTAGTACCATCTTCTAGTGTGATACGCACTGTTCTTAGGTTTAGTAAAAAACGACGCTTTGTTCTGTTTTTTGCATGAGAAACATTGTTCCCAGTCATAGGGCCTTTGCCGCTAATAGCACATCTTCTTGCCATGCTAGAATCCTTAATTTTAGGTTTTTAAAAGTTGCGAATTATATCAATGTAAAGCAAAACTCCAGCTTAAAGGTAATTCTATCTTTTAACAAACTAGTCATAAGCGGACTTAATAGGTATTTTATATATATACGGATAAAATGTAATAAATTTATAACATAAATGAAGAGAAAATGATAACAAAAGACAAGATTGATGAGTATATAGAGAAAATTCCTCCTGCTCCAAAGGCATTAAGAGAAACGTTATCGCTCTTAAATGATGGAGAACTTATAAAAGCCTCAAAGATTGCCCAATCAGATCTAGCTCTTGCAAAGTATCTAAAAAATCTTGTAAACAAACCTATTTATGGCTTTTCTAATGAGATAACAGATATTTCACAGATATTTGGAATCTTAGGAGTCTCTAGTTCACAACAAACCATCTATAACTATATGACTACCCTCTTAAGCCCTTCAAAATGGGTTCTATTTGGATTAAATACAAAATCTTTTCATGAACTACAAGCTAGGCTCTCAAAAAAATGGGAGATGATTTTAAAACATTTAAATATAGAAGATAAAAATATAACAAGTTCCATAACTCTTCTTCCTGCTAGTATAATAGTTGCAGAAGCCCTTTTTTGTGAAAAGATAGAGGATGTAGAGCTTTTAAGATCCACAAAACAACTTGACTATAATACTATTTTAACTCGTCTTTGTGGACTAGGCATCTTTGATATATGCGAACAAATTGCAACTAAATGGGAGATGCCAAAGGAGATAGGAGAGATAATTCAGGCTAGTTCAGGACTGAAGCCTTCTCCCAATGAAATAATCAATACACTTGCAAAGTGGATGCACCTTTTACTCTTTTATGAGCTTTCGCAACCAATATTTATTGAAGCTGGTTTAAATGATTTTGTTGATTTTCAAATAGATTTTGTAGATGATATATATGATGACTTTGCTAGATTTATGGAGATTGAGTGAGAGCAGTAGTTAAAAATGGCATAGGATTATTCACGCCTCAAGGCTTTTTAGATGCAAACAGCAGTAGCTCTTTTTTAAGTATAGATGATATTGAAGCTACTGCAGCATTAGATGTTGATATGATTTTAGTGTCTCTAAAAAGAGTTGTATTTTTTAATAAAAATGGACTTGATATTTTTATAAAACTTTTCTCAAAAGTGAGACAAAAAAACCAAGCAACCGTTGGATTTTGCGATTATGATGAGAGAAAATACAAAGCTATACATACATTTTATCAAGATAAACTCAATTTCTCTTTATACAAAACTATAGATGTTGCTTATCTTTTTTCATCTTCTTTTCAAAACCAAAACAAAAATGTTTTAGTCTATAGTGAAGACAGATCTCAACGCTCAGCAATGGCGATAGAACTACATGACAATGGGCACAATCCCATCATCGCTCAAACAAAAGAAGAATTTAAAGAGAAGTCTTCTAATAAAGCTGCTTATGATGCCATCGCTGATTTAACTTATCTAGGTCAAATGGGACAAAAAATAGCTACAAGAGTTACTGGAAATGCCATCATCTACTCTATCTCATCTTATTTAGATGCAGAAATTTCAAACAAGTTCAATATCCAATATCATAATAACTCTCTAAATGTAGGGTTTAGACTCTTTGTTTTTGATGCTTACAAAGTTATAAGCATGAATGTTCATGCACTAAATTTCTTCTCAAAACTAGCAAGTTCAGGAGCTGAGTATAATGCTAGTATCTGCTTTGTTGGTATGAATTTTGACAAGACTACTGAGACATTTAAAGATACTCTTGAAGATGCTGGTATCTTGTTTTATGATAATATAGATGATATTTTAAAAAATAAACAACTTCTCCAAGAGCTTGGTGCTTCAAGTGCAGCAAACACAAAGTCTAAGAGAGTTATAAACAAACAGACCGTTACAGAGCTACCAAGATTCATAGATGCAACTGTAGCGACTATTGAGATGATGACAAACTCTAAAGCCATCAAGCAATCAGCCGAAGTTCAAGCCATAGGTATAAAAGATAAAACCGATAAGATTGCAAGTTCTATAGGGTACTATGGTGACTTAGATGGAATGCTTATTTTGGTCTTTCCTAAGGGAATTGCAAAAAAAGCTTGCGAGCTTCTAATAGGTGAAAATACAGATGATGTAGAACTTATCTTAGATACATTAGCAGAGCTTGTAAACATAGTTGGAGGGAAAATTAAAACCCTCCTCTCAGACCAAAACATTAGCGTAGATATAACTCTCCCTCGTACATATAGCAATGTTGATAGTCTCCTAGAAGTTATACAAGATAGAAAGGGTGTTCAAGTAGAGCTATCATTTAATGATGATAAATTTATCTTTTTCTTAACTAGATAAAAGCTTGTATCTGTATAATTACAAAATTAAAATAGGAGCTTCTCTCCTACATATAAGGATCATTTATGTTAGTAGCACCTAGCGTTTTATCAGCTGATTTTGGCAACTTACAAAGAGACGTTGAAGATATATGCTCTAGCGGATGTGATTTAGTCCATATAGATGTGATGGATGGTCACTTTGTACCAAACCTAACTATAGGTCCAGTTGTTGTCTCTGCAATCGCAGCTTGTGCTACAAAACCATTAGATATCCATCTGATGGTTGAGAACAACACTTTTTTTGTTGAACTTTTTGCACCACTAAAACCAAAATATATCTCTTTTCATATAGAAGAGGAAAAACATCCTCATAGACTTATCCAAAAAATTCGCTCACTTGGTATAAAACCAGCCATAGTTTTAAATCCTCATACACCTCCAGAATCTCTTGAGTACATCTTAAAAGACTTAGACATGGTTTTGCTTATGAGTG
>CAYWVG010000115.1:0-5700 GCA_964461645.1 uncultured Sulfurimonas sp.
TAGAGTCTCTTAAAAAACTTCTAAAAGCACTTTCAGATAAAGATGTAGCAGCATCACTAAAAGGCATGAAGATAAATATTAACATAACACTGGGCGATAAATAATGTATAAAAAAAACGGTGTTGTTTTAGTACTCTCTGGTCCTAGTGGTGCTGGAAAAAGCTCCCTGATAAATGCAATAGTAGATGATATAGGAGATTATTATTTTTCTATATCTACGACTACTCGTCCTATGCGAAAAGGAGAAGAAGAAGGAGTTCACTATCATTTTGTTAGTAAAGAAGAATTTCAAAAAGATATAGAGCAAGATCTTTTTTTAGAGTATGCACTAGTGCATGGAAACTACTATGGAACATCTCTGAAGCCTGTTAAAGAAGCTCTGAGTCAGGGTAAGTTGGTGATTTTTGACATTGATGTACAAGGAAACACTGCTATAAAAAATAGGCTAGGAGATATTACTACATCTGTATTTATAACTCCTCCATCTCTATCAGAGTTAAAAAAGAGGCTATTGGAGCGTTCAACTGACTCAAGTGAAGTGATTGAAAATCGCATTAAAATGGCTAAAAGAGAGATTCAACGAACTTCTGAATATGACTTTGTAGTAATAAATGATGATTTTGATTTAGCAGCAGATGTGTTAAGACAGATTGCAAAAACAGCAAGAATAAAAATCCCAACTCACAGAATAAATGAATTTGTTCAAAAATGGGAAGATATAGAGCAATAGCTTCAATTTTACTCTAAGCGATAAGAGTAATTACAGCAAATTATAGCTATACTCTCGCATTAATTTTATAAAAAAAGGAAAGAACATGGGAATGCCTGGTGGAACTGAACTACTAATAATATTTGGAATTATCGTACTTTTATTTGGTGCAAAAAAGATACCTGACCTAGCAAAAGGGCTTGGTAAAGGAATCAAAAACTTTAAAAGCGAGATGAAAGAAGTTGATGAGGCTGAAATGGCTTCTACTGATGCTCCTAAAAAAGTAGAAACTGAAACTACAACTACAGCTTCAACAGAAGCTCCAAAAACTACAACACAAGCGTAAACTTTGAAGCAACGAGTATCATCAATCCTTCGTGAGAAATTTAATCGTGATGTCGTTTTAGAAAAACCAAAAGATAGAAGTTTTGGTCACTTTGCTACTCCAATAGCTTTTTCTTTAGCAAAAGAGCTAAGGAAGTCTCCAATGCTTATAGCTGAGGAGATTGCATCTTCATTTGATAATCATGAAATTTTCTCTAGCGTTGAATCTTTAAAAGGTTATTTAAATTTTCGCCTTAGTGAAGATTTTTTAAGCGAATATGCTTCTTGGGCTTTGCAAAATGAAGACAAATTTGGCAAGCAAGAAAAAAAAGATAAAATCCTCTTAGAGTTTGTAAGTGCAAATCCTACAGGACCACTTCATATTGGTCATGCAAGAGGTGCAGTTTATGGAGATACGCTTTATAGATTGGCAAAACATCTAGGTTATGATATTACTGCTGAGTACTATGTAAATGATGCTGGTAATCAGATAGACTTGTTAGGGCTCTCTATCCAACTCTACGGTAGAGAAAATATCTTAGGCGAGAGTGTAGAATATCCAGAGAGTTACTACCGAGGCGACTACCTTGATGCTCTTTCTCACGAGGCAGTGGCTAAGTTTGGTAAAGAGATTCTAAGTGATGAATCCCGCCAAAAAGAGCTAGCACTTTGGGCTAAAGATGGAGTTATGAAGATAGTAGTTGGTACTCTTGCCGCTACAAATATCCATTTTGATAGCTTTGTAAATGAGTCATCTTTATATGATGATTGGCAAAGAGTTATGAAGAAGATGGGTGCTGGCATCTACGAAAAAGATGGTAAAGTTTGGATAGCTTCGCAAGTAAAAGGTGATGATAACGACAGAGTTGTTGTGCGCGAAGATGGAAGAGAAACTTATCTAGCTGGCGATATAGTCTATCATAACCAAAAGTTTGAGAGAGGCTACGATCACTATATCAATATCTGGGGTGCTGACCATCACGGTTATATCCCAAGAGTAAATGCAGCTGTTGAATATCTAGGATATGATAGCAAAAAACTAGAGACTCTTCTCTCTCAAATGGTAAGCCTTTTAAAAGATGGCGAACCGTACAAAATGAGTAAGCGCGCTGGAAATGTCATACTTATGAGTGATATTGTAGATGAGATAGGCTCTGATGCTCTTCGTTTTATATTTGCCTCAAAAAAGAGCGATACCGCACTAGAATTTGATGTAAGTGAATTTAAAAAGCAAGATAGTTCAAACCCAGTTTTTTATATTCAGTATGCCCATGCAAGGATTCAAACTATCCTCTCAAAAAGCAATTTTACAAAGCAAGAGATTATGGCATCTTCACTAAAAGGCTTAGATGAGAGTGCAGATGCACTTCTTTTTGATGCTCTTTTACTTCCAGAAGTCATAGAAGATGCATTTAGCTCTCGTCAAGTTCAAAAGCTTCCAGAGTATTTAAAATCATTAGCAGCATCTCTACATAAATTTTACTATGATTGTAGAATTATAGGAAGTGAAGATGAGGCAAAACTTTTAAAACTTTTAGAAGTTGTAGCGCTCTCGTTAAGAGTTGGCTTATCACTTCTTGGGATTGAAGCAAAAAACAAAATGACAAAAGAAGACTAATGTTTTTTTGGAGTCTCGAACTTATTCGAGACTTTTGGGCTTAGAAGTCGCATTTACCTCGAAAAAGTTCGCGGAACCGTGAACTTACTGGCTTTTTATATATAAGTATTTATAAAGCTTGAGTCAATACAAATAAATCATTTTTACTCTAAATAACGAATTTTGCAAAATACCATAGATTAAGAAAGTATTTATCGTAATCTATGGTACTATTACCACTATATGAATTTAAATAATTTTGGATGAAAACATGAGTATAAAAATAAGAAAAGCTTTAAGCGAAGATGCCCCTTTTTTGGCACTAATGATACTACAGAGTTCTCGTGCTGAAAAAAAGTACGGAATGTTTGATTTAATATTTGCAACTAAAAAAGATGAAGAAACTTTAAAATATCTAGAAAAATTAACTACTACAAATGCTAAAAGTCAATGTCATTATACTAACTTTTTGATAGCGGAGATAGATGGAGAAAAAGTAGGTTCACTCTGTTCTTATGAACCTAGAATATCTACAAGAGAAACTTTTATCGAAGCAATAGATGAGATAGAAAGAGAAAACGGTAGTGATGAATATGTAGAAATTTTAGAATCTTGTGATTTTGAACTAAATAAAAGAACCCTTATCTTTGACTATATGGAAGAGATAGAGGGGTTTATAGATGTTGGAGTGCTAAAAGCTTTGATGCAAAAGAGTCTTTTAACTGCAAGACTCAAGGGCTATAGAATAGCTCAAGCTATGGTTGAAATAGGTTCATTAGAAACTCTACTGTACTATAAAAAATTAGGCTTTAGAGAAGTTCGACAAAAAGAGTGCGAAATCTATAAAGAGAAGTTTGGTAGAGCAGGATTGGTACTTTTAGCTATAGAGTTTTAGCCATAGAAACATCTGCGCTATCACTTCTTCCATCACTTCTTGCAATTACTTTAGCCCTATACACTAGAAATGTTATCATCTCCTTGTTTAGTGGAGTTGTTTTAGGGCTTTTCATACTTCACGATTTTTCCATCGCGCTTAGCGTAAAAGCTGTTTTGGAACTTTTTATATCACTACTTCAAGAACCTTGGATATTAAAAACACTTGCCTTTGCTATCTTAGTTGGAAGTATTATGGCTTTGATAGAACAAAGTGGTGGCATTGAGGATTTTGTAGAGTTTATGCAAAAGAGGCTAGGACTTGTAAAGTCTGAGAGATCGGCGCTAATGCTTAGTTATGGCATCGGTGTAGTAATTTTTATAGAGTCCTCCATCACATCACTAATAGCTGGAGCAGTTGGTCGAGGCTTTGTAAAAGAGTATAAAATCCCAGCGGCTAAACTAGCCTTTGTTTGTGACTCCACATCAGCTCCCATCAGCTCCTTGATAGTTTTAAATGGCTGGGGCGCACTTCTTTTGGGCCTAATCGCAACACAAATTCAAAGTGGGGTTATCGAAGGTGATGCTATAACTCTACTCTTAGAGTCTTTAATGTTTAATTTTTATGCAATGGCAGCACTTATTGTTACATTTGTAGCTATCTGGTTTAACATAGATATAGGTGCAATGAAGCGTGCAAAATATATAGAGACTAAAACAACAAAAGGTGAGCTAGGGAGTAAAAAAGCGCAAAGTATGTACTTTATGATAGTGCCAATAGCGCTGATGGTAGTCCTCGTTTTTATATACCTCTACATAACAGGAGATGGAGATTTGCTAAAAGGTAGCGGATCTAGTGCTATCTTTTACACAGTTTTAACCACACTTGTCTTTATGTTTTTTTACTACATACTAAAGAAAAATATGTCATATAAAACTTGGAGCTTGCATGCATTTAAAGGAGCCGTTAAGCTCTTTCCAATCGCTATGATATTGCTTTTTTCTTTTGCCATTGGTGAGGTTACAAATGAGCTAAAAACAGGTCAATACTTGGCTTACTTAGCACAAGAGAGCCTAAATGTTTATCTACTTGCTTCAGTTATCTTTTTACTTAGCTCACTTATATCTTTTTCAACTGGAACTAGTTGGGGGACTTTTAGCATCATGATACCAATAGCTGCTCCAATGGCAATAGTATTAGATGCAAATATTGCTTTAGTTTTAGGTGCTGTAATATCTGGTGGTATCTTTGGAGATCACTGTTCGCCCATTTCAGATACAACCATTATCTCTTCTATGGCTAGTGACTGTGAAGTGGTTGAACATGTAAGCACTCAACTCCCATATGCTCTCATAGCTGGTGCAATTGCCCTTGTTTTATTTTTCTTGTCCTCAGTATTTTTGTAACAAAATGCTATAATATTAAAATTTATTATATGCTAGTTTAAAGATTTAAAGATTAGCGAATTAGAAAGGTGAAGCAAATGAAATCGTTAGTTTTTTTAATTGTGCTATTGCCAATATATTTATTTGGCAATATGACAGAAAATAGTGTTGATACCCAGTATAAAAAAGCTGTAGAGCTTTATAACTCAAAAGACTATAAAGCTTCATATGAGATATTGTCAAAGATATACTTGCAAAAACTCTCAGATGCAACTTTAAACTTTTATCTAGGCCGTGCTGCTTTTGAGACAGGTAACTATGAGATGGCTCTTGGAGCTTTTGAGAGAGTTGAGATGTTAGATCCATCAAGTCTTGCAAACAAGTTGCAGATGGCTAGAACTTACTTTATGTTAAAGATGTATGAAGATTCTGAAATCGCATTTAAAGAGGTTTTGCAAAATCCTAATTTGCCACAAAACCTAAAGACTAATGTTGAGTTGTATCTATCAAGTGTTACTAAAGTTCAGCAAAAATCATTTACATATGCAACTTTAAATCTTGACTGGGTTTATGATTCAAATGTAAACTATGGTTCATTAGATAGCGAGTACAACATAAACACAGGAACTTATGCGTCAACTCCTGAACAATCAGATAGAGCTTTTCAAGTTTACGCTGATATTGTAAATATCTATGACATAGGACAAAAGAATGGTTTTGCCCTTAAAAACAGAGTAACGATTTTTTTAAAAGATTATCAGAAGCTAGATGCTTTTGATGTCCAGTACATAGGATATACGCCGAGCATCTT
>CAYWVG010000116.1:0-5675 GCA_964461645.1 uncultured Sulfurimonas sp.
AGATGTTCTTTGATGAGTTTTTGTACTATCTCTTTTACTATTTGAGGGGTTAGCTCATTTAGTCTTGCATCTATGACTTGCTCTATTGAGGCTAGCATCTCATCACTCAAAGATGAGTTTTGCATATGGTTTTGAAGTGTTTTGTTAAAGGCATCAGATGCTACTATTTTTGAGACTGCGCTTTGCATCTTTTTTGAAAATGGTTCACGAAGAGACTCTAGTGCTCTCTCTCCTCCAAACATCCCAAGCATTCCGCCAAAAGATGACTCTAAAACAGTTTTTACTAATGCATCAAAAGCTAGTGAGAAGTCTGTTTCTTTGATGATGGGCTCAAGGTTTAGCTTTTTTTCTTCGTTTTTAAAGAAGTTCTCTATCTGCTCTTTTGTGAAAAATTCATTCATCATAAGCTCTTTTATAGAGGTTTTAAAAGCCTCAAATCTTGCAGGAATTACACCAGAACCATAAAGAAATGGAACTCTCTCAAAAAGCATGTGGATAGCTAGCTGGTTTGTTATAGCGCCAGAGATAGCAAAAAGAGATGTTAAAAGAAGTAGCGAGCTATATTTATCAGCTACTACAAAAGATAAAACTGCTAAAATCACAGCTATAAAATGAGTTAAAAAACTTTTACTAATCTTCAAGGTGTCTCCTTTTATTTAAGAGTGGAATTATACTAAAAATGAGATTAGTTAGAGATTTTGATAACAGTAGATATGGAGCACAATGTACGCATTTATACAAAAACTTGATAAAAATGAGGCGAAATTTTTGGCGCAGCTTGTCTCACAAGTTGAGATGCAAGATGCTAAGTTTAAGTGTTATATTATCAATAAAATAGACTCTGCTTCTGAGCTTGATTTTAGCAGATTTTTATCTAAAACTTTAGAAATAAAAGAGGATGATTGCATCTTCTATACAAGCTATTTTACAACTCTAGAGGTGCAAAAGGACTTTTATAGAGTCTATATCTCAGAGAAGTTGAAGCCATACTTTGCAAATTTAAATAAAAACTATGACATAGATGCACTTGAAGCTTTTTTTGCACAAGAAGACAAAAACAAAGTAGTTAAAAAAACAAAAGAAGTAGATATAAAGAGTGAAGAATTTAACTTAAAAATCAAAAGAGTTGTGGCTTTTTTTGACCAAGAAAGAAAAAAACTTCAAAGAAATTATGTAAGAAAAGAGCATAGAAATATGGACGGTGAGTATATGTTAAGACTGCATCTAAAAGAGACAAACAGAACTCCAGAGATGTTTTACGATGCCATCAGATGGCTCTTTTCTAACAATCCAAAAGCTGCATTTCACAGAGACTACATTATGAACATAGCAAAGCTTATAGAACATTACAACACATTAGAGCATCAAGCTATGCACTCAAAGGAAGCTGTGGAGTTTAATGAGGAGGCTCAAACATGGGCAAATATCTATAAAAAACAGGGTATGCAAGACGATGAGATTATAGAAAAACTAAGAGAAGCAGGATTTGTAAAATGAGTATAAAAGAAGCAAAACTGATAATAAATGAGTATGATTTAAGTACAGATGAGAGTAGTTTTGAGATAGCACTAGAGGCCCTTGCTAAGTTTGGCTCAGCTAGAGCTGTACTACTTGAGGGCTTAAAACCACAATATAAGTACCTAAAAAAAGTCTCAAAGCTCTTAGCCATGCTAGATGAAAAACCACAAAGAGATGCTGAGGCAGAGGCGATAAGTTCTTTGATGTATGAGATTTACAAAACTGTCTCAAATGACGCTAAAAGTAGAGGTGAAGATATCAGAGTTTTGATGGCAGCTATAAATGTGCGAAAAACTTTTGGGCCATCAGATAAAGAACTTTGGGTTATGAACTATATTGGTGGAAGAGAGCTAATCTTAAATATCACATATCAAGAGCCAAATGCGCTAGAGAGAAAAATAATCGAGGCGATAAAAAGGTATGAAAATCTAGCAGATACACCAAATCAAGATGCGATAGAAAATAGACATATTAGTGATTTGGCAATAAAAAGATACTAAAAATTAAGAGGAAGAAATTATGAAAAAAGAGAGCTACGAGCTTTTTAAAAGTGCTACAGTTGAGGAGATAACTTCGCAGCTTGCAAAAGAGTTGCAAACAAGAAATGAGTCTGCTTTTTGGGCTAGTAGAGTTGTGCCATTTAGTGAGGCGATTTTGAGTGTGCTTGTAGTTTTAAGAGATAAGAAAAAGCTCTTTAATCCAGAGGGTGTAGTGGTAGAAGAACTCACACCAGAGCTTTTTTTTAGATGGAGCGACTTTGTAAGTTTGAAATCACTTGCTTTTAAAATCCAAAGATCAAACAGAGCAACAGATGAGAGTAAAACGAACATAGATTTAAGTAAGCTCGCATCTTACTTGAGTGCTAATGGTGTTAACTTAGAAAACGAACAACTCGACTTTCCAATATCTACTTACAACTTACATCAAGGTGTTAGTAATGTTATAAAGTCACTTTTGTAAATTATGACAAGGCTTATAACTTATTTCATAGAGAACAAGCGACTAAACTATATGTTGCTTGTTTTTTTAACATATATGGGAATTCAAGCCTATATAAACATCCCAAAAGAGATTTTTCCAAATGTAGAACTTGATATCATAAGTGTTCGTGGCGCTTATAGTGGAGCAAGTGCTAGTGTGATGGATAGGATGGCTGTAAGAGATATTGAAGAAGAACTTAGCAATATCAATGGGATAGACAAAACAGAAACAGTTATAACTCCTGGTGCATTTGCAATCATTCTTACTCTTAATGAAAATTCAAACAAAGCAAATGTGCTATCTCGTGTAAAGGACTCCATATCGCTAACAAGGCAGTATTTGCCATCAGATATGAATGAGCCATCAGCCATTTTAGTAGATAGAGCAAGACCGCTTATAAACTTATCTCTATCCTCAGGTGACTTAACAAAGGGCGAGTTAACTGAGATAGCCAAGGAGATAAAGACAAAAATCTCTAGGATGGAGCATATTAGCGAGATACTTATTCGTGGAGATTCAAAAGAAGAGGTCTCTATAAGTATAAATTCAGATGCTATTTTGGCTTACGGCCTAAAGCATGAGAGCGTTTTAAAAGCTATCTCAGACCTATCTTATATCTTTCCTATTGGAGATATAGAGCAAAAAGGAAACTTTGTCTATCTCTCCACAATAAACGGTAAAGCTGATATAAAAGAGTGGCAAGAGAGCATCTTGAACATCGATAAAAAGTATGTAAAACTAGGCGATATTGCAAAAGTAGCGATAGAGTATCCGCAAACTGAAACACTTGCATCTTTTAACAATAAACAGACTCTAAATCTAGTTATCTCAAAATCAGAAGATGGCAACTCCATCACTCTCTCAAAAGAGCTAAGAGAGTATGCAAAAACATTAAAAGAGCAATACTCTGATATCTCATTTGACTTCTTTAATGACTCTTCAAAACTTGTAAAAGAGAGACTAGATACTGTTATATCAAACTTGATGCTAGGACTTTGTTTAGTTTTTATATCTATGTGGGTGCTTATAAATCTAAGAGTAGCTCTTGTAGTGGCTATGGGAATTCCTTTTTCCTTTATAATCGGGCTTCTTTTTATCTACTATATGGGTTACTCTATAAATATCATCTCGCTTTTAGGCGCTTTGATAGTCATCGGAATAGTTGTTGATGATGCTATTGTTGTGGGTGAAAATATCCAAAGACATATAGATGAGGGGATGGACAATAAAGAAGCAGCCATCTTAGGAGTTCAAGAGATGTTGCTGCCTGTTACTCTTGCAACTGTCTCTACTGTGGTGGCATTTTTACCTATATTTATGCTCCATGGAGAGATAGCTCTATTTTTTGTACTTATCCCTATCGTTGTTATAATGATTTTGTTAGGCTCACTTATAGAGAGTTTTTTCTTTTTGCCACTTCACGCTACAGAGATACTTAAAAAAAGCAACAATTTTTTAGACTGGAAGCCATTTCAAAACCTCTATGTTAAAGTGCTCTCCTATTTTATAGAGTATAAAAAAACCTTTTTAACTCTTTTTATTATCATAATTCCCTTGGCTACATATTTTACTGCGAGCTCGATGAGGTTTCAGTTCTTTCCAAACTTTGATGGAAATAACTTATATATCTCTGGCAAGATGGATATAAACACGCCACTAGAAGAGACTTATGAGATAGCAAAAGAGATTCAAGAGACTCTTCTTCTTCACTCTGATGAGTTTTCACTCAAGGCGATCTCATCAACCACAGGCTTTAGAAGAAGTCTCTCAGGGGATTCTCAAAGAAATAATAGTGTTTTTTACATTACAATGGAACTCTATGATAGAGAAGATACTGACTGGATAAACAAGTACTTAAATCCTGTTTTAAATCTTGGTTTTGATTTTAACAATCCTGATAAAAGGAGACAAAAACAGACCTTTGAGTTATCTCCTCGTGTTAAAGAGCTAGTGATGCCATTTTATGAGAAGTATGACATGGTAGAACTTGGAGTTATGGAGGATGTATCAGGGCTTATTAGAAGTGATATACAGATAAATCTCTCAGGAAGCAATGATAAGGAGCTCGAAGATGCTATAAAGAAGCTTGAAAAAGAGATATCAGAGATAGAGGGCATCAAGAACTTTAGCAACAACATCAAATATGGAAAGATGGAGTACAAGATTAAGATAAACTCCTACGGTGAGAGTTTAGGTCTTAGCGAGGCATCTATAGCAAGAGTATTAAGCTCATACTATTTAGAAAAAAAACAAGCCACGACCTTTAACGAACGTGGAGTTATGGAGATAAAGACTAAAGATGCTAACAAAGATGACACTCAAGGATTTCTTGACTTTAGCATAGCACTAGATGATGGTAGATTTGTAAAGCTCACAGATGTAGCGAGTATTGTAGAGCTTAGAGACTATGAAAAAATCGATAAGCTAAATGGCAACATAGTAAAAACTCTATTTGCTAGTGTAGATAAGCGGATTATTACCCCAACAGAAGTTTTAGATATGCTAGAGGTTACTTTAGATGAGATAAGTGATGCTGGCATAGAAGTTGGGCTCTTAGGAGAAAAAGAGAAGAAAACTCAGATGGGAGCAGATATGAAAACAGCTGTAGCCCTAGCTCTTTTTCTGATTTTTTTAACTCTTTTGTTGATCTTTCCAAAGATAAAATATGTGCTTATGGTTATGAGCGTTATCCCTCTATCTATCTTAGGGGCTTTAATTGGGCACAAGCTCTTAGGTATAAATATAACTATGCCAACCATGATAGGCTTGTTAGGGCTAGCTGGTGTTGTAGTAAATGATGGCATTATTATGCTTGATTTTTTACACGGAACTCGCGAATCAGAGGAGTTTTTTAAGCGTGCTAAACAGAGACTTCGACCTATTCTTATAACTTCTGTAACAACATTTTTAGGTCTGTTTTCTTTGATATTTTACGCAAGTGGTCAGGCTGTCATCTTACAGCCTATAGCAATCTCTATAGGTTTTGGACTTATGTGGGGAACTTTTTTAAATCTAATGTACCTACCAACACTTTATGCTTTGGTAAATGGGATTGGACCTATCTCAAGAACAAAAGATATAAAACACCCCATAAAAGAAACACAAAAAGCCCAATAGCACTAAAGACTATGATAAGTCTTATGCTAAGGTGAAAGAGAAATTTTAAAAAGCTCATT
>CAYWVG010000117.1:0-5633 GCA_964461645.1 uncultured Sulfurimonas sp.
AAGGTCTAACTTATGATAGTGGCGGACTTAGTCTAAAACCATCAACTTCAATGGTTACTATGAAGATGGATAAAGCTGGGGCATGTTCAGTTTTAGGAATCATTAAAGCTATTAGTGAATTAAAGCTCGATATAGAAGTTCACGCATTTATAGGTGCAGTTGAAAATATGGTTGGCGGAGATGCTTACAAACCTGATGATATTTTAGTATCAAGAAGTGGGACTACTATAGAAGTTAGAAACACTGATGCTGAGGGTAGATTGGTTTTAGCTGATGTACTTGATTATGCACAAGACAAAGTAAAGGCAGATGTTATCTTTGACTTTGCAACTCTAACTGGTGCATGTATGGTGGCTTTGGGCCAGTATACAACTGGTGTTATGGGACACTCTCATAAGCTAAAGCATGATATCTCTAAAGCTGCAACTTCATCTGGAGAGCTAACTGGTTCACTTCCCTTTAACAAACATCTTAAAAAACTTCTAAAGAGTGAGATAGCCGATATCTCAAATGTATCTTCAAAGCCTTATGGTGGAGCTATTACAGCTGGCCTATTTTTAGATAACTTTATAAAAGATGAGAACAAAGATAAGTGGTTGCATTTTGATATAGCAGGTTCAGCATATACGGAAACTCCTTGGGATTGTAATGTTTATGGGGCAACTGGTTCTAGTGTACGTTTTATGTGTGAGTATTTGAAAAACGTATGACAAAAGAGCGCGAAGGCGAGCTTTTAGTTGGGGGACTCTCCATTTTGGAGAGTTGGTTTCCCATACTCTCAATCGTAGCCATTTCATATATTGGCGCACTTCACACTTACGCTTTTTCCCTCTTTGTATCTCTGTTCTTTTTTATATCTCTTATGTATAAAAAAAGACTTTTTAGTGAGCTAAAAAACAGAGATGCTTACAAAGATCTACTACTTACAAGTTTTTACATTACTACACTTTTTACCTTGGTTTTTATAGGTATGCAATTTACTACAGCTGGAAATATGTCTGTAATTATGTTTACTCAACTCTTCTTCTCCTACCTCTATTTCAATCTCTTTAAAAAAGAAAAAATAGACCTTATTCATAGTATTGGTGCTTTTATTATGGGTATTGGAGCGATAATTATACTTATACCTGATGATTTGACTTTTAACAAAGGTGACTTGATAATCCTTATTGCAGCGGCTATCGCACCTATTGCGAATTTTTATTCAAAGCGTGCAAGAATACACTGCTCATCTGTGACAATTTTAGGCTTTAGAACCATTATAGCCTTGCCAGTTATTGCTCTTTTAGCTTGGATAGTAGAGCCAAAGATTAGCCTAGAGGCTTTAGAGAATGCACTTGCCTATCTTCTACTTATAGGTTTAGCTATTTTTGGCATTTCTAAGATTTTATGGATGGAAGCACTACATAGAATCTCCATAACAAAGGTAAGTGCGATGGTTGCTTTAGTACCGCCTATGACACTTTTTTTTGCTTTTATTTATTTAGACGAAGTACCAGAGTTTCGTCAGATGCTAGGGATAATCCCTATTCTTATCGGTGGCTATCTCTTAACAAAACCAATAAAAAAGCTCTCTATATAAATGCAATTAAATACCGATAAAGAGACTCTATACTTATTTACAGATGGAAGTGCTAATCCTCAAAAAAAGATTGGATTTGGTGCTTATTTGATTGTAAATAAAGATGAATTATACTCTGCTACTTTGTCTATAGACGATGTGTTTACTAAAAAGTTTGAAGACACTAGTTCATCTAAACTTGAGCTAGAAGCTATGCTTTGGGCACTAAATAAAATAAATGCAGATAATAAAAAAATAGTTATCTTTACAGATTGCCAAAATATTATAGGGCTTTATGATAGACGTGAGAGGTTTGAGAAAAACAGCTATATGACTAGCAAAAATACTCTGATAAAAAATCATGAACTTTATAAAGAGTTTTATAAGATTACAGATAAAATAGAGTGTAATTTTGTAAAAGTTAAAGGTCATAAAAAACACGAAGACAAAAACATGATAGATAAAATTTTTACCCTAGTGGACAAAGCTGCTAGGAATGCTTTAAGAGAAGCGGTTTTATAAATTAAAACAGTTCACTCTAAAATTGTGTATTACTCTAATCTTTAGTTTATAAGGTTTTTCTAGTATAATTCGACTTATCTTAACTGTCTCATCATTAAACAATATTGAAGAAACAAACAAATATTAATATAAACGGAGAAATAATGGGTGTAAGTATAGGTCTAGTAGGACTTCCAAACGTCGGTAAATCAACAACATTTAATGCATTAACAAAAGCACAAAACGCAGAGGCTGCAAACTATCCATTTTGTACTATTGAGCCAAACAAAGCTGTAGTTCCAGTTCCAGATAAGAGACTTGCTGAGCTTGCAAAAATTGTAAAGCCAGAGAGAATCCAATACTCTACCTTAGATTTCGTAGATATAGCAGGTCTAGTAAAGGGTGCATCAAAAGGTGAAGGACTTGGAAACAAGTTCCTCTCAAACATCCGTGAAACTGAGGTTATACTTCAAATAGTTAGATGTTTTGATGATGAAAATATTGTCCACAATGAGGGCAGCATCGACCCACTTCGTGATGTTGAGATTATCGAGGGTGAACTTATCTTAGCTGATATTGAAGTCTTATCAAACCGCATTGATAGGCTCAAAAAACAAGCTAAGGCTGATAAGAGTGCTAAAGAGATGCTAGATATGGCAGAGGAACTTATGGAGTTTTTAGCTGAGGGCGAACTAGCAAGAAACTTCAAAGATGCAGATACTGATGTTTACAAACAACTAAATGCTGAAGTTAGGTTTTTAACTAACAAAGAGATTATGTATGGGGCAAACACGGATGAAGATGGCCTTTTAGAAGACAACGCTTATGTAGTAGCTCTAAGAGATCATGCCGCTAAAAACAACTGTGAACTTATAAAACTTTGTGCAAAGATAGAAGAAGAACTTATCGGTCTTGAAGATGATGAAGCTGAGGAGTTTTTAACAGACTTAGGAGTTAAAGAGTCAGGACTAGAGCAGATTATACAAAAAGGTTTTGATAAACTTGGACTTATGAGCTACTTTACTGCTGGTGTTAAAGAGGTTCGTGCATGGACTATTAGAAAAAACTCAACTGCACCTCGTGCTGCTGCAGCCATTCACAATGACTTTGAAAAAGGTTTTATCCGTGCGGAGGTTATATCATATGAAGATTTTATAACTTATGGCGGAGAAGCAAAGGCAAAAGAAGCTGGAAAGATGAGACTAGAGGGAAAAGAGTACATCGTAAACGATGGCGATGTTATGCATTTTAGATTTAACGTTTAATATAACAAATATAGATATAATTTTATTAAAATGATGGGTTTATTGCAGATTTAAACCCATAGTATCCGGCTAAGATTGGGTATTTTCATAATTGTTAGAACCAATTTTGATAGCGTTATAAAATAAAATTAAGGGAATTATTATGGAGTTAAAGTATGTTGGCCCAAAACCTATCATCTCTCACACTGGCATAGAGTTTGATAACAATAAAGAAGACAAATATGTCTACTTAAACATAGCTGTTCAGCTTTTAAAAGCGCTAGATCACGAGTACTTTGAAGATAAAATATACACTTATGAAGCCTCAACTAAAAGACTAGATAGCAAAGAACTCTTTGATGAACTTAAAAAGATATGCCCAAATATTCATACACTTATGGAAAAACAAAATCATGATATTGAGCAAGAGATAGAGCATGATTTAAAAAGAGCCGAGGAAAATTCTGTCTTAAATGAAGAAAGCAAAGAAGTTCTTTATAACAATATAAACATAATGCATGATTATCTCATTCAAAGATCAATCAATAAAAGTATTTACTATTGTGTTATCAATACTCTTGCACAGATGTTAAAAAAAGACAATATCAACTATGTAGTAGCTCCTCTATTTCAAACATTTGCTCATGTTCTGCACTCAATTCAAGGAAGTTTAAAAAGACAAAAAACTCCAATAGAAACTGATCTAGAAGTTTTTAAAAAGGACAATCAACTTTTTGTAAAGTTAAAAGTAATTAACATTATGAGGGGTTAGTCATACTCATCATAGACTGGACCATTGTATCTTTTAACCTCTTTATGGCTTTATCAAAGTTATCTAGTGAACAATTTACAGTTTTGTCTAGCTCTTTATGGAGTCTCTCTATCTGGCCATAGAGCTTCTCTTTTTCATCTGATTTTGTATCTAAATCAACATATATAATTTTTAAATCATTTATCTTTATCTTTAAACTTGCAATCTCAGAGTTTTTAATGCCTCTAGCAGCTTTAGTTCTTTTATATAGTTGTTCAAAATTATGCATGTCTAAAATTTGTCTATTTTTTATTAAGTTACTTTGCAGAGTCTCATGTATAACTCTTGTTATATTTTTTTCACTCTTTGCGCTTGCAACTAACTCTATAAAAGTATCACCTACTTCTTCAAAAATTTTTCGTCTGTACTTTTCATAGTAGTCTTTAGCTAAAGAGTGTATAAATCTTACTCTAATCTTATTTTGTATCTCTTGTATAGCATCTCGCTTTGGGTAGTGTAAAATTTCAGTCGCAAAACTAACCCACTCGTTTGCAATCTCATGAAATATAATGTTTACGATTTGTGAAAATTTGAAATCTTCATACTTATCTAAATACAGAAAATTTAGTTCATATCTTAATTTTTCTCGAACTAAAATATGAGATATTACTTCCATAATCTCAAGTCTGTCATAGTGAGAAGAGACATGTAAAACTTCCCACTCAAAGAGTGCTTTGTTTTTAAAAATCTTTTCTATGTACTGTTGCTTTTCTTCTTGAGTTTTATACATTTCTAGCTATAGTCTCTCCATATTTAACGTCTCTGCCTTCTAAATCCATAAGCTCTAGCATATCTTTTTGAGCTAGGACAACTATGGTTGAACCCATCTCAAAGCACCCAAAATCATCACCTTTATTTAAATATAAATCTTTGTACTCATAAACGCTTGAGCTTATTGCCGATGCATTTGTTTTTATTGCACTCTCAAATGAGACTTGCATCACACCAACGTTTAAAGCTCCTACTAGGACTATAAAAAACTTTTTGCCGCTTGAGTTTTCACACATCAAAACAACTCTCTCATTCTCTATAAAGAGGTTTAACCTTTTTCTAAGTGATGGATTGTTTACAGGATAGAGTTTTCCTGGAATATGCACAGCTTTTAGAACCTTTAGATTTGTTGGGATATGGTAACGGTGATAGTCTTTTGGAGATAGGTAAAAGTTTATAAATTCTCCATCATATACGCTACTTTTTTCATCATCACTAAAGTGTTCACCTAAAAGTTCATCACTTGAATATCTCATGCCTTTTATCTGAAGTGCAAAATCTTTTTGTAACTTTCCACAAGCTGAAACTAAAGAGTCGCAAGGCGATATAAAATCATCCGCATCTAAAGAGTAAGTTCTATCTTCTTTTAGTCTTCTTGTAAAGAGCGCATTTAAACTTCTATATGATTTTGGCGAATTAAATTCACTCATATCTAAGCCCATCAAGTTTACATATGAATTGTTAACAATTTTTTGAAACCATTTTGGAAATTCTTTATTTGCAAACTTTCCAAAAGTTTGTGAGA